>JAZLHB010000150.1:0-20659 GCA_045616565.1 Akkermansia sp.
TCTGCGGGGGCAGGGGGCTCTTGCGCGGCTTCCGGCTTCTTCTTGCCCTGTTTCTTGGCGGGCTTGTCCTTCTCCTCCGGCTTCTTGTTGGCGGCGGGCTTCTTCTGCTGCGGGCGCTTGCGGGGCTTGCCCTTGGCGGGCTTGGTGGTGGGCTGCGGTGCGGCCTCTCCCTTGGGGAACCACACGGCGTTGTCGCTGGTGACCACAATGTAGCCCTGCTCCAGCAGCCAAATCATGTCGGACACGTAAGGCGCGTGAGCCTCGTGCGCGGCTTGGCGGGAGGCGTCGTCCGTACCCGCAGGCACACCGGAAAGCTCGGCAAACATCTCATCCGCCTTCTTGCCGGAGTTCTCCTTGCTCCAGTTCACGATGGCGGTCATGCGGTCCGCCAGCACGGTACCCTCCGGGATGACCTTGATGCGGCTGGGGCCGGTGAAGTGGTTGTCGTGCCACTTGAAGATGGGCACGTGGTGGCGGGCCAGGCCGTGGCAGAGGTTCGGGATGAGCATCTGGGGGTTCTGGTGGAACTTGCCGGACAGGATGGAGACGTGCGCGGCAAGTCCGGAGCTGAGCCTGCGGCGGTCCGTGGCGGCATTGATGAACACCTTGTCCACCACCTCGTACACCTCTGCGTAGTGGTGCTCGCGGAAATCGGCCTCCACGGCCTGGGCATCCGCCAGCTCCAGCTCCTGCGCGCCTTCACGGGTGGGAATCCACACGTTCTTGTGGGATGCGGATTCCAGCCAGGCGGCCACCGCCTCCTCGGATTTGTCGAGCGTGATTTTGTTGCGGTAGACATCCAGCGGCATGGAGCTGTACTTGGTGCGGTAGAGCTGCATCATGGTGGCCTGGTAGCCGTGCCAGTTGACCGGGCCGATGATTTCGCCGTTGATGCTGGCAATGGCGGTGAAAGTGCCCTTGGGGGCCTCCGCCTCCACCTGTTTCACCGTATAGAGCTCCGCAAACCAGGGCGCGTGCCACAGGTAGTCCGCCGCCTCCTGCTCCGTGAGCCAGCAGGCACCGTCTCCCTTGGTGGAGTGGATGAGCTTGGGGCCGTTCTCCAGCTTCATGAACACCAAATCGTAGCGTGAGCGGTCGGCCATCACCACGCGCGCCAAATCCAGCAGGGAGAGGGTGCGCTTCTGCTTTTGGATTTCAGAGGCAAAGATTTCCAGGATGCTGTTGGCGGGGCGCAGTTCCACGCGGAAGCCCTCTGCGGGTTTCGGCAGTTCGCGCGGCGGGCGGTTTTCCCTGCCGTCGCGGCGCGGCGGGCGCCCGGTCTCGCGGTCGCGCGGGGGACGCGGCCCGCGGCGGTCTGCAAACGCGGGCCTGGGGGAACGGCGTTCACCGCCCTCGCGGCTGTCGCGGCGCATGGGCCGGCGTTCGCGCGGTTCGCGGAATCCGGTGAAGTCTGTCTGCCGGTTCGCTTCATCGTGCACCCAGGAGGGACCGAATTGAAAATCAGCCAAATCCGACAGGTTGACTGGGCTTGCGGCGCTTTCGTTTTTCTCTTTCTTGGCCATGTGAGAGGAAATGTCAGCCCGCAATCTATCACATTTCCCGCACCTTTGCAACCACAATTTTCAGTGTTGGTGCGGAATGCGCGCTCATGCCCGCGCGCTCCCGCGCAACTTCCGGCTTGCCAGGTGGGTGGGGGCAGGTGTAGAATGGGGGCGATATGACAGACGCGAAACAAGAACTTCTCGATATCCTTCTGAAGAAATCCATCAAGACCGGGCATTTTATCCTGGCCTCCGGCAAGGAGAGTGATTTGTACTGCGATTGCCGCGTGACGGCGCTGGATGCGCGCGGCGCCAACCTCATCGGTGAGGTGGGCTGGCAGCTCGTGCAGGAGGAAATCCTTCCCCAATTCCCGCAGGCGGAGGCCATCGGCGGCATGACCATGGGTGCAGACCCCATCTCGCTCGCCATCGGCATGTACTCCGCCAAGTCCGACCGCCCGCTCAAGGTATTCACCGTCCGCAAGGAGGCCAAGGACCACGGCCGCGGCAAGCGCATTGAGGGCAACTTTGCATCCGGGCAGAGCATCATCGTGGTGGATGACGTCATCACCACGGGTGGCTCCACCCTGAAGGCCATCGACGCCATCGAGGCGGAAGGCGGCAAGGTGGTGGCGGCGCTGGTGCTGGTGGACCGCGAGGAGGGCGGGCGCGAGGCCATTGAGGGCCGCGGCGTGCCCGTGTACCCGCTGTTCACGCGCGGGAGCATCTTCGGCACCAAGTAAGGCGGAGCCATGCTGCCGGTTGTTGTAGGAATAGAGGGGGAGGCGCTCACCGCGCGCGAGCGTGAGCTCTTCACCCGCCTGCAGCCTGCCGGGTACATTCTTTTCACCCGCAATATCGCGGACCACGAGCTCACCCGCGAGCTCACGGACGACCTGCGCCGCATCACCGAGGGGCCGGACGCGCCCATCATCGCCATCGACCAGGAGGGCGGCCGCGTGGTGCGCACCGCCGGAATAGGCGTGCAGGCGCCCTCCGCCGCCGCGCTGGCGGCCATGGGCGGCACACAGGCCATCCGCAGGGCCGCCCTGTACACGCTCAACACGCTGCTCACGCTCGGCGTGAACACGGACTTCGCGCCAGTGCTGGATTTGGCCTCGCCGCACGCCAACGCGCTGCCCAGCCGCTGCTGGGGGAGCGGTACGCAGGATGTCATCTCCCGCGCCGGCGTGTGGAACCGCACGCTTTGCAAGGGCGGCATCATGACCTGCGGCAAGCATTTCCCCGGCATGGGGGATGCCGCATGCGACCCGCACCACGAGCTGCCCGTGCTGCACGGCACGCGTGAATCCTTTTTGGAGCGGCCAAGCATACCCTTCACCGCGCTCATGCCGGAGCTGCCCTCCCTCATGGTGGCGCACCTGTTCATTCCGGAGATGGACGCGGAACACCCCACCTCCCTCTCCCGCTCGCTGGTGCAGGGGTTCCTGAGAGACCAGCTCGGGTATGAGGGAGTGGTGTTCACGGATGACCTCTGCATGGGTGCCATTGCCAACGGCTACGGCGTGGCGGAGGCCGCCGCGCTGGCCCTGCGCGCGGGGTGCGATTTGCCGCTGGTCTGCCACAACGTGAGCGATGTGCTGGAGGAAGTGGCCGCCGCCGTGAACGCGCTGCCGCGGGAGGTGCTGGCTCCCGCTGCGGAGCGCATAGAAAAATTCCGCATGATGATGGTAACGGCCCCGCCCATGCCCTTCATTGCCTGGCAGGACTACCTGAAAGACATGGCGCGTTTCTGTGAATCCGTGCCGGAGGTCTCATCCACCCCCGGCTCCCCCGTGCAGAACTACTGAAATACCCATGGTGGAAAAATCGAGATGCCGTTTCCTCGATGCGCAAGGAAATCTGATGCCTTGGGGAAACTTCAGCTTTGCCCAGCCATTCAGGAACGGTGTGTGCCTTGTGCAGCGTGCCGACAAGGGAAACGGTTTATCAGAACCGGGTTTTGGTACACCTCCATAAAGGTGCCTTGCCATGCTTCGAATATCTACACTGTCAAAGATTAAGTTGAAACATACCCATATGACCAAGAGCCTGCTTCTCACACTTTCCCTTGCCCTCGGCATGCCGGGCTCCGCCGCCACCTGCCGTGTGGAGTGTGGTGACGGAACGCAGCAGGCTGCCGCCGCTGATTGCGGACCCGCCCCCATGGAGTATTCCGCGCTTGCCGAACAGCACCCCGGCTGCGCGTGGCGCACCTACCCGCGCTGGTCCTTGCTTACCCCTCGGCAAGTGGGGGTGGATGTTCAATACATGCTGCAGGAATGCCGCCGCCGGCTGGATGCCGTCTGCCGTGTAGCCCCCGGGCAGGAAAGCTTTGAGAATGTATTCCTCGCCTATCATGATATCCATTACAACTTGAATGTGATGGAGGACCTGCTCATCAACCTTTCCGGCAACATGGATTCCCCGGAGGTGCGCGCCGTGGTGGATGAGATGCAGCCCAAACTGTCCGCCTTCGAGGCGGATATCACCTCCAGCGGCCGGCTCTGGGCAGTTGTCAAGCGCGCCGCCGCACAACCCTGGGTGCAGCGCCTTTCCCCAGCCCGCAAACGCTATGTGCAGCAGGTGCTGGAGGCCTTCCGCGATAACGGCGCCGACCTGCCGCCGGAGCAGAAGGCGCGCAAGGCGCAGCTCGTGGAGCGCATCACCCGCCTGCAGCTCCGCTTTGCCAAGCTCATGCAGGATTCCAAGAACGCTTGGCAGCTGGTCGTCACAGACAAGGCGCAGCTTGCCGGCATGAGTGACGATTGGATGCAGCGCGCCGCCCAAGCCGCGCAAGGGAAGGGGTTCGGCACGCCGGAGAATCCGCAGTGGCTGGTTACCTTGGAACCGGGCAGCGCGGATGCCGTGCTGGACAACTGCAGCGTGCCGGAGACCCGCAGGAAGGCTTGGGAGGGAACCGTCTCCCAGGGATGCGGGCAGTATGATACCGCGCCTCTTGTGGCAGAGCTCATGCAGCTGCGCCACGAGCTGGCGGTCCTGCTCGGCTTCAAGAACTATGCGGACAGCGTAACCGCGCGCCGCATGGGGGAGAGCGGCGACAAAGCGCTCGCCTTTGTGGACGGCCTGGTTTCCGAGTGCATGCCCGCTTTCCGGGGTGAGATGGAGGAGGTGCGCGGTTGGTTGCAGAAGCATACCGGAACCCGCCCGGACAAATTCAACCCCTGGGATATTCCATACGCGCTCAAGCAGATTCAAAAGGAGCACCACGACTTTGATGAAGACAGCCTGCGCCCGTATTTCGAGCTGGAGCAGGTGCGCTTCGGCATGTTCGCCATTGCCTCCCGCCTGTACGGTATCTCCTTCCGGGAAATCCCCACTGTCTGCGTGAAAGCCGGTGGGCAGGCTCCTGCCGAAGCGGCGGAGGTGTGGCATCCGCAAGTGCGTCTCTTCGCCGTGCTCGATACCGCCACCGGGGCCCACCTCGGCTCGTTCTACCTGGACCTTTTCCCCCGTGCAGCCAAGCGCAGCGGCGCCTGGGTGAACACCATTGCCTTCGGCATCCCTGCGGCGGGGGGCAAGCCGCACCGCCCGCACCTGGCCGTGCTGTCCGCCAATGTCACTCCTGCGGCGGGTGGCAGGCCTGCGCTGCTCTCCCACCGGGATGTGACCACGCTTTTCCATGAGTTCGGGCACATGATGCACTGCATGCTTTCCGACTGCGAGCTGCAGATGCAGAGCGGCACCAACGTGGACCACGATTTCGTGGAGCTTCCCAGCAAGCTCAATGAAAACTGGGCTTGGGAGCCGGAGTCCCTCGCCCTCTTCGCCCGCCACTACAAGACCGGGCAGCCCCTGCCGCAGGACCTGCTGCAGAAACGCCTTGCCACCCGCTTCATCTTCCCCGCGTCCAATCTGCTGCACTCGCTCCGCAGGGCAAAGCTGGATTTGGAGCTGCACATCAACTACAACCAAAAGTTCAAGGGGAGGTCCCTGGACAATGCCGCCGATGCCGTGCTGGCGGGGATGGACTGGCCCCTCTCCGTGCCGGAGCCCAGCGCCCTGCGCCGCTTCTCCCATGTGATGAGCGGCGGGTACGCGGCCGGGTACTATTCCTACAAGTGGGCGGAATCGCTTGCGGCGGATGCCTTCACCCGCTTCAAGGAGGAGGGCGTGCTCAACCCCGCCACCGGCGCGGACTACAGGGCCACCATCCTTTCCAAGGGCGATTCCGCGGAGCCTGCCCGCCTCTTCCGTGATTTCCTGCACCGCGCCCCCAATCCGGATGCCCTCCTGCGCGCGCAGGGCATCGTCAAATAGCGCAATGTCTACCGGTTTTCCAACGGCGGGGCCCGGCGCGGTGTCTGGGCTGCATGTTCATTCGCGCACTGATTCACTACTGCAAGGATATTTTCCGCAAGAACGACGGCTCTGAGCGCCGTATGGTCAACACCGCCCCGCAGCATGGCCTCAGCCTGGGCAGCTACATGGGCCGCTGGTATGAGCAGGCTCGCTACGAGCACGCTTTCGAGGACGGTTTGGAATGTGTCTATACCGACTATACCATGATGCCGGACGGACGCGTGAAGATCAGCAACAACGGCACGGACGAGGACGGCGTGGAGCACCGCGCCTCCGGCATGGGAAGCTGCCCGCGCGGGGACGGCCGCCTGCAGGTTTCCTTTGTGCCGCCGTACTCTTGGTTCCGCGCTCCGTACCACATCCTGTACGCCACGCCGGGGTACACGGGGGCGCTGGTGTCCGGGGAGGACGACCGCTACCTGTGGCTGCTCACGCGGGAGCGGCGCCCGGAGCGCAGTTTGATACGCGAGCTGCTCAGCGAGGCGCGCGCCCGCGGGTTCGACACCTCCCGCCTGCGCTACACATCGCAGGATGCGGAGTAGCGCCGCCTAGAAACGGAAATCCAATGCGGCTCTGGCGTATATGCCCGTGCCGTAGTGGTGTTTGCCGAGGGTCTTCTTGTGGGAGTTGAAACGGCAGTACTCCGCCGTGGTGATGAGCGGCATGCCCACCGCCAGGTCAACCACGCGCTTGCGCTGGCCGGGGCGGGAGAAATCCCATTCCGCCATGAAGCCCGCCACCACCGAACGCACGCGGAACAGGCGCGTGTTGGCATCATCCGTGGCCACGGTCCAGGACCCGCCCACGGCAGAGGCAAAGAGCCCTGCGCTCCACCCGCGCGGCAAATCATGCATCACGGTGAGCCTGGCACCGCCAAGCTTCACGTTCCAATCCTCGCAGGGCTTCCATTCAAAGGATGCCACCGGGAGCACCCCCCAGGAAACCAGGCGTGGCGTGACCGCCACCCCGAAGGCATAGGAAAAATTCTCGCTCGCCTTGATACGGTACTCCACCAGGCCGTTCATGCTCAGCGCGCGGTCCCACTTCACAAAGTCGGATGCGATGGTAGGCGCGGCCGCCAGGATAAGGCGGTTGCCGGACGGGTGGTTGCGGATGAGCGAAAGCGGCAGCGCAAAATCGAACAGCTCACGCTTGCGCAAATCGAACCCTGCCGCGTGCACATGGGAGATTTCCGTGTCGAACGAGGCGTTGAACATCCAGTTGTCGTACCCGCTGCGGCGCGGGTCGCTCAGAGGCAGGGTCAGCGAGTACTTTTGCATGGCCAGGCTGCCCTCCCCGTGGCGCTCGTGCAGGTAGGAAAACATTTCAAATGCCGTGAAACTGGGCAGTACGCCCGTGGCGGGCAGGTGGTATCGCAGCCCGCCGGCCGGGGCTCCCTGCACGGTTCCCGCTGCACACAGCAGTATGGCAAGCAAAGTTCTCTTCATGCCCCGAAAGGTAGCAGATGACACAGCGCGCTTCAAGCCCCTGTTGTGGCATGGGGCATTTCTCGCTTGCTTTGGTGGGGGGCCGCGTGGTATGCTGGGCGCGTATGAGCAGAAAGGCTTTCCTTTTGTGTATGGGCGCGGCGGCGGTGCTTGCGCTCCCCATGTGCCAGCAGTACGATGGTGCCATCCCCCCCGGGATGGTGCGCGCCGTTGACCCCCAGGCGGATGCCTTGCTCGCCCAGGCCCGCGCGTATGCCAAGCAGGGCAAGATCGGCAAGCAGATCACCGCGCTCAAGAAGGTGGCCCAGCAGCACCAGGTGGCTCCCAACGCGGACCAGGCCCGCTTCGAGCTCGGCCGGGCGTACGAGGCCAAGAAGGACTACCGGGAGGCTTTCAAGCAGTACAGCCGCCTGATCGACCGCTACCCGCAGAGCCGCCTGTACTCTGATGCGCTCAACCGCCAGCTCGCTATGGCCATGGCGGGTGCCCAGGGGAAGCTCACCGTGCCTGTGATGTTCGGTGCATGGCACAGCAACATGGAATCCTCCAAGGTCATCGAATGGCTGCGCTACATCATCGACAAGGCCCCGTACAACGATATGTCCGCCACGGCCTCGTCCATCCTGGGCAAGTATTTGGTGGATTTGCGCCGCTATGAGGAGGCCCGCATGGAGTACGCCCGCCTGGTGGAGCGCTACCCGGACAGCTCCTACGCCCCGGAGGCCCAGCTCATGGTGGCCCAGCTCTGGGCTTCCGACCGCACCCGCGGTGAGAACAGCCTCGTGAACCTCACCAATGCACGCGAGGCCTATGAGGAGTTCAGCCTGCGCTTCCCCAACCACAAGGACGCCCACAAGGCCCTGGCCCAGGTCTCCAACATGAACCGCCTGCTCGTGCAGCAGCAGCTGGATGTGGGCAAGTACTACCTCAACCGCTCGCACGAGTACCAGTCCGCCATTTTCTGCTTCCAGGATGTCATCCGCCAGAAATCCGTGAACCCGGATGCCGCCAGGGAGGCAGCCGTGCTGCTGGGCAAGGCCCGCGCCGCCGCCGGTGCCAAGCAGTGAACACCACCCCGCCCATCATGAAAAAGCTCCCCTTTGCCGCCCTGTTGGCGGGTTGCCTTCTCTCCGCGTCCTGCGGCTACCGCCTGGATGGCGCCCTCAATCCCCACATGAAGGACGTGAAGAGCTTTTCCGTGGCCATGTTCCACAACGGTACCCTCTACCCGGAGGCCGCCATGATGGTTACCACCGCCCTCACGGACAGCCTGGAGAAATCCGGAACCATGCGCCTGGCATCCCCCGGCGCGGCGGATTGCACCATCTCCGGCAAGGTGCTTTCCGTCAGCCGCTCCGCGCTCCGTGCCAACCCGCAGGATAGCGCATACAGCTCGGAAATCGGCCTCACCGTCAGCGTGGTCTACACCGTCACCGACAACCGCACCGGCAAGGTCCTCGTCGGCGGCAGCACCTCCGGGCTCGGCAGCTTCTTCAACAACGACCTCGGCAGCGTGCAGACCGCAGAGCAGAACGCCATCTCCTACGCCGCCCGCCAGGCGGCGGATGACATCGTCACAGACCTCACCCTTCCATGATCGAGTACCCCGTCAGCTTTGTGGGCCTGCCCATCGGCAACCGGGAGGACATCACCCGCCGCGCGCTGGAGGTGCTGCAGAGCGTGGATTGCATATGCTGTGAGGACACGCGCAACACCGGCATGCTGCTCAACCACTACGGTATCAAAAAGCCCCTGCTGAGCCTGCATGAGCACAATGAATCCCAGCGCGCCCCGGAGGTGGCCGCGCGCGCCCTGGCAGGGGAGCGCTTCGCCGTGGTCACGGATGCCGGCATGCCCGGCGTGAGCGATCCCGGCTACCGCCTCATCCAAGAGCTCAAGCGCAGCGGCGTGGCCTTCACCGTGCTGCCCGGCCCCTCTGCCGTGGTCACCGCTCTCGTGGGCTCCGGCCTTCCTAGCGATGCTTTCTTCTTCGGCGGCTTCCTCCCTGTCAAATCTGGCCGCAAGGCCGCCGTGCTCCAAGCTGCCGTGGAAGCAGACCACACCTCCATTTTCTACGAATCCCCCTTCCGTATCGTCAAGACCGTGCAGGCGCTCGCCGCCGTTGACCCGGATGTTCCCGTCTGTGTGGCAAGGGAGCTCACCAAGGTGTACGAAACCTACCACAGAGGCTCCGCATCCGCCCTGCTGGCGGAATTCACCGCCCATCCCCCCAAGGGTGAAATGGTGCTCCTTATCGGTGGCAAGAACGCCCCCAGAGCCTGATGCCCAAAGGGACAAGCCCGCGCGGGCGCGAACCCGGCACCCAATGTTCAATCGCCCAAATCGTACATTGTTCCCCCCGTAAATAGTAAATCTTTGGGCTTGCCTTTTCCCGCGCATCTGGTATATTTCCCTCACCACGCACGGATAGCTCAGTGGTAGAGCGGCTGTTTTACACGCAGTTGGTCGGGGGTTCAAATCCCTCTCCGTGTAGCTTGGCGCGCGGCTGCTTTGCAGCTTGGGAAACGGCATCCGGCAATGTCCGAAAAATTGCTTGACTGATGCCATGGCGTGTGTTATAGGAGTACACAATCGCCCGCTGGACATACGCAACAGTGCTTTTGCGTCATGGTGTGGGGCGACTGTTACCTTCGCTAATATGAGGCATCTCGTTATCAAGCATTTTGGACCGATTTCCGAAGCGGAAATCGATTTGCAGAGATTGACCCTGCTCATCGGGCCCCAGAGTTCCGGCAAGAGTACGGTGTTGAAGGTTGCGTGCTTTTGCGATTGGATTGAACGGCAAATCGAAATAACACAAGACCTGGATAGGTATTGCAATACGCCTGCCTTCCATGAGCATCTCATTGAATTCCACAAGTTGGAAGGCTACTTGCAAAAGGATACCTATATCGCTTATGAGAGCAACGCCCTTGTTTTCATTTATGATGGTAAATGCCGCGCTTGCTGGAAAAAAGGGCGTTGGAACTATAAACGCAGAAAGATATCTTATATCCCTGCAGAGCGAAATTTGGTGGCAGCCATCCCCAATTGGTATCAGGTCTCCATGGATTCTAATAATATCCTGGATTTCATGACAGAATGGGAATTCGCCAGAAAGTCCTTCACAAGAGCGGAGCGAATCATCGGGTTGCCTTTTTTATATAAATACAATGCTTCTGACATGTCGGACAAAATCGTCATGCAAGATGGGGCTGAGCTTGATTTGGTCAATGCTTCCAGCGGACTTCAAGCCCTGACCCCTCTTTTTGTGATGATTAAGTATCTGACCGGAGGCTTTTTCAAGGAAAAACATTCCAAGGTGGAGGATTCGATGTTGAGAAGCAACCTGGAAAAAGTCGTCGGAGAACTGGAAGGATTCGGGTTGTCTCTCAAGCAGCGGAAAGTCGTTGATTCCATTATGAAGTATCACCGTTCGGACTTGTTTATTGAGGAGCCGGAGGCGCATTTGTTCCCTTCCACTCAGAAGGATTTCATATACTCGCTGGTGGAAAATTTGAATGCAAGCAATGGGAAAAGGCATACGTGTGTCATTTCAACGCATAGCCCCTACCTCATGACTGCATTCAACAATCTGATTCAGGCAGGCGAAACGGCTGCTTTATCCAAGGAGAAGGAAATGAGGGTTAGGGAGCGTTTCCCTGCAAGGCGGATGCTGCGTTACAGGGAGGTGGCGGCCTACAGCATGCATGAGGGACACGCCGTCTCCATCATGGATGATGATTTCAGATTGATTTCTGCTGAGGCGTTAGACGGTGCCTCGGATGAAATTTCCGATGACTTCAACTTTCTTCTTGGTGTATGAAAGCGGTCAATGGCGCCTGCTGTGTCAATACCACGCAGGGGCAGATTAAATTCGAGGAAAACAAGAGAAAAATACTCTTCATCAACCAACATGGCAAGCCTTACATCAAGGTGAAAGTGGATGGTTGCGCCATAACGCAGGGACTGCGGTGCGACAATCTCTTGCTTTCCGGCGACCAGCTGGAAGAGCGTTATGTGGAGCTGAAGGGAACTGATGTCGTGCATGCGATAGATCAGCTCAATGCGACAATCCTGGCTCTGGGTGAGCACGATGGGAATCGCCATGCCTATGTCATTTGCACCAATGTTGCGCCTGCCCTGAATACGCACATCCAGAAATGCAAGAAATTGTTCAGAATTCAGTTCAACTCCGAATTGGTTATTAAGGAGAAGCAACTTTCTGTTCTTCTTGGCTGATGTTTTTTGCCGTTATGCTATGCAAGGCGTCAGGTGTTTCGCTGTTGGAGTGCCTAGCCTCTGTCTAGCCCCGCGCGCTAAGCTCGCCGAATTCATTAATTGTCAATCGTAAATTGTAAATCTCGATTGGCTGTTTTACACGCAGTTGGTCGGGGGTTCAAATCCCTCTCCGTGTATCCAACCGGAGCTGCGGGATATTTCCCTGCGGCTCTTTTCTGTTTTTATAATCGCCTGATATTTCAGCAAAAGTGTTTCAGGCAGTTTTGGCAAAGTTCGCGGTACTGCACGCCCTGGACACCCTTTCCGGCACACCCTTGCACTGCCGCGCACTTCCGTGCACTCCGCTAGGCGAGCCGAGGTCGGAAAATCACAGTATGCTCATTTTGCATTGGTTGTGAAAACATAAAACAAAAGGAACAGCCCGAACCAGCGGTTTTTCCATGGAAAAAAGTTCGAGATTCTCGTTGCCCGATTACAAGGCACACACAGGCAATGAATTACAAGGATAGTGTGCAATCGGGGTCATCGGTATGAATTGCAAACCCTTGCCAAATCCGTGAAAGTTGCCCCCTCGTCTTTCCTCCCGAGTTCAAATCCCTTTCGCTACCCTTTTTCCCACCCGCCTGTTTTTGCCATGCCCCAAAGGAAAGGGAAGGGCTGGTTTTCTAGAGCGCCTGCGCCATACGGCGGTATCCTGTCTACACGCGTAGTCGGGATTTTCCCTCGAACTTCCTCTCCCTCGGTTCGTTGCCTCCCCGCAGCTTTGTTCTTCAGGTATGTGTTTCCGCATCATCACGGCACCTTGTGGACTTTCACCACAGATTGCGTATCGCGTCGGTCGTACCAGGAAAGCTCCTCTCCATATTCATGGAAAGGAGCTTTCTGAACTAGCTTTTTTGTGACTGTGATTTTTAGCGACTACAGAATATTGTTTATGAACGACTTATGAAAATTGATACCATTTTCTGAAAATTGCCCCGAAATTCGCCGAATCTCATAATGGGTTGCAGACAGTTTCGGAAGTTGCTTGTTTTCAGAGTTTTACAAAACGCGTTAACATTACGTACCCACACTCTCATTGCTGAAATTTATGACGTGATTTAGGGATAAACATGTTGCATTCTGGTGAGCTTGTCACTCGAGGTGGGGGAGGCTTTCAAACTTCTCACCCACATCATTGGGAAAGTCCCCGGTTACCAATTAGCATCAATCTGCCACTCATAACCTGCTCCATTTATTGGTTGATATAAGAGTATAGGAGGAGTTTTTCTTCTTTTGATATGTATTCTTTTTATGCATTCTATAAAGGATATATTTTTATTCAACATTATTTCTTCCTTACAGCAAAACAATCTCATAAATTTATCCAGTATACTATCATTTTTTTTAGAAACATAAAAAGGTTTCCCCATATCGTCAATGGGATACAATATACGAGAAAAAAACGGTAATGGCGTAACATTTATTGGGGTTTCCACTATCTCAATTCCTCTATCATGAAAGAATTCATTTATGGCGAAAATTTCTCTCGTTTCTTCATTACCATCATGAACGTAATGATACGCACAAACGCAATCTTTCATTTTAATCATGTAGACAATATTGTGTTCGTCACATATTATTCCTGGAAGTAGGTATTCAAATACACATAAGAGTTTTGCTTGGTTATTAACCAAAAAATCAGATATTAACATATTGTTCATGTTTAATATTATATGCCACACGGCTGAATCAAAATTTGTATGATGTCTTATATAGATTTTATAAATAGCAAAGTTTGCTTACAAAATCCACAAGAAACTTCGAATCATAAACTAAATAAAAATGACCATACTTAGTACTTTAGTCAAACCAGCTCCACATCCAATCTACGGCTTTTTCACCTCCTATTGCACCAGCAATGCCCCCTATTACCGTACCAGCAAGAACAGTTACAGGATTTGCACCCAGCGCACCAAGCGCAGCTCCCGCAACGGCTCCTCCACCGACCCCACCGCCTAGGCGTCCTACTGCGCGCGTTGTCTCCTTGAGTTTTTCCCCTTCTGGAGCACTAGCAATGTTACTTCCTTCTACTACAACAGAAACAGCAGCACATGCTCTACCTGCGTATTTACAGCATCTTCCAAACATGTTCACACCTTTGTTGGTTGATTGAGCATGATCTTGCCTAAAAGGAGAATGCCGACCTTGACTTCTCGCAATCGCGTTTTCTAAATCTCTTTTTTTATCTATTTCATTCACGCAAGACTTTGCGAAAGGATTTGACCGATCTCTAATCTCATTTATAAGATTTTTTCTGATGGCAAATTGCGCTTCTTTGCTTATGTCGGTTGAAATTTGAGAGCAGCGCGATGCGTACTCCTCCCTTAAGTTCCCGGTTTGAATCAGAGACCTAGCCGCTGCCGCCGTTCCTCCAGCTGAGTTGCTTGAGGAATGAGAATTACTCGATGGATAAATGCTAGGATCAGTCCATGCGGGATTTAATGGATCCGAACACAAACCTCCCACAAGGTCTATTAAACTGATAGGCGTATTACCTGCATACTCATACAAATTTTGCTTACTTCTTGTTTCAACAATATCATATGACAACCATCTGCCTGACAAAGGATCGTAATATCTATAATTGTAATAAATTAGAGATATTTCAGCATCGTTAAACTCACTCGACCACTGGATGGGTTGTTCTACATCTCCATCTATTGAAACCTTACCAAATGGATTATAGCTGTACGTTGAACGAATGTAACCTGCTGAGCCGTATACTTCCCACACGTTCTTGGTGAGGTCCCAACCGTAGGTGTACCATGTGCCGTCCTTCTGGATGGCCAGGGGGCGGGTGGCTATGGGCTGGGTCGGGTCCCAGGTGATGAGCCAGAGACAGGGATGGGTGGAGCGCTTGCGGTCGCAGCATGCGACTTGCAGGTAGCCACGGTAGAGGAAGCGGTGGCTGGTGGTGACGACGCCGTTTTCCGTCACCACCTTGGTGGCGCGGCGCCCCATGTAGTCGTAAGTACAGGCCACGGCCAGGTCTGCCCCCACCTTGCTGAACAGCACGGGGCGGTTCTTGGCGTTGTAGGTCACATCCCAGATGCCTGTGCTGGTCTTGATGCGGGTCTGGTTGCCGTCGTCATCGTAGGTGGGTGTGAAGACATCGTGCGACTCGTCCTCGATGGCGGTGTACTGGTTGAGCTGATTTGACGTGTAGGTGTCGCACGCGGAGCCTTGCTGCTGGACGAGGCGGTTTCCGATGTTGTCGTAGTCCCATCCATTGAGGCCGGTTCCGTCCACCACGTCGCTAATGAGTTCGCTCCTGTCGTTGTAGTTGAATACGTCGTTGCGGGTGGCACCCTGCCGTGCGAGCGTGCGGGAAGTCGGACGTCCCAGGGTGTCGTACTGGTACGCGCGGCGGGCCACCAGGGTGTTGCCGCGTTTGTAGTCCATCTGGGTGAGGAGGTCGCGCTGCTGCTCGTATGTCTGGGTGAGCGTCATGCCGTTGGGCTTGGTGAGCGTCTGCAGCAGGTGCGAGCCTTGCAGGTAGGTGTAGCCGAACTGCTTTTCCTGCCCGCCATGGATGAAGCCCGCGCCGCTGATGCGGCCATCTGTGCCGTAGGCGGTGGTGACGGTCTGTTGGGTGGCGTCACCCTTGGTGTAGGTGTAGCCCGTGGAGCGGCCGAAGCTGTCGCGCGTTTCTGTGACCAAGTGGGTGACACCCTCCGCCAGCAGGGAATCCGTCTCCTGCTCGCCGTATGCGTTATAGCCGAAGGCGCGGATGCCCGCGCTGTCCGTCACCAGGGTAAGCTGGCCGAGGTGGTTGTAGACAAAGCTCTCCGTGGGGGTGTCGTCGCTGTAGGAAATCTCCAGCAGGAGGCCGCGCGCGTGCTCGTAGGAACAGTTCTTTACCTTCCCGCGTGCGTCCGTCTCAGTGGACAGGCGGTTGAAGGCGTCGTAGGTTTTGACCGTGCCCTTGCCGTCGGCGTAGGTCTTGGAGACCTCAAGCCCGGTGGTGGCGTGATAGGCCCAGGTGGTCACGTCTCCGTCCGTACGGGATGAGGGATCCGTGGAGATGGTTTCCATGCCCGCGCGGAAGGTGGCGAGCGAGGTCATGCGATCGGCATCGTCATAGCCGAAGCAAGTGGGCTGAATCGCGGTTCCCCATTCCGCCACCTTGCGCCCTCGGATGTCGTACTTGTAGCAGGCGGTCTTGCCGCAGGCGTCTGTTTCAACAGAGGGCTCATCGAAGTAGGGATTGTAGGCCGTGGAGGTGGTATTCCCTGCGGCATCCGTGACGCTGACGGTGCGCCCCGCGATGTCCGTGCAGGTGGTGGTGGCATTGCCGCGACCGTCCGTTTGGGTGAGCTCCAAGCCCGTCTCCGTGAACCGTCGGGACTGCGTGGAAGCCACGCCCGCGTGGTCGGACTGCGAAACGGTGAAGCCGTCCACCATCACGCGGTGTGCGGTGATAGAGCTTGTAGGCACAGCACTGTAGGAATCCCTGACCGTACCTGCACCATACTCCGTCCACTCGGTGCTTGTCAAGCCGCGTTCATCGATGGAAACCGATTTTGCCGCCAGCGTGGAAGAAAGGCTGCTGATCAACTCCTTGCGTGTGGAGGTGAGCGCCGTGCCCGCGGCATTGTAGCGCGTGCGGGTGGTGACGGAATAGACGCCGTCCGTGCCATCCTCTACGCCGTAAGCGAATTCCTCCACCGGAGAGTTGAGCGGCGAGGGTTCTGCCGCCAAGGCGAGCACCTGCCGCGTGACATTGCCGAATGAATCGTACTCATACAGGGTGGAAGCGGTGGGAGTGGTGCCCATGCCCGTGTCTTGATACCTGCGCGTGAGCAGGCCGCGGTTGTTATACTCGCTGCGCGTGTAGATGAACCCTGTGGTGGAGGGAGCAGTCTCCACCACAGTCTCCCCGAAGCCGTTCTCCAGGGTTTGGGAGAGGATGCTGTCGTCCGCCAGGCGCACGGTGGTGCGCATGCGCCCGCTGCTCACATCGTAGGCGTACTTGAGCTCACGCTGCCCGGTTCCGGAGACGTGCGCGGTGCTGCCGTCCGTGTTGCGGGTGGTGACGAGCGTGGCGCCGGAGGGCGTGGTCTGGGTGGTGGTGAGACCGTCTGCGCTGTAGGCGGTGGTGGTGGTGCGGCCCAGGGCATCCGTCTGGGCGACGACGCGCCCGACGGCATCATACGCGGTGCATGTGACCGTGGTGAGCGCGCCCGCGCGGGTGGTGGTGATGATCACACGTCCAGCGGCGTCCCGCACGTACTCGGTGATGGTTTCCGGGGTGATGCAGGTGTCGCCATCATACACGGCGGCGCGGGTGGTCTCCACCAGCTGCTGGGCGGAATCGTAGGCGTAGTCGGTCTGCACGCCGTCCTCGTCCGTTTCAGAAAGGACACCGCAGCACATCCAGGTCTTGGTGGAGAACCTGCCGTTGCCATGCGTGGTGCGGGTGCGGCGGTGCTGCTCATCATACTGGGCGGCAGTGGTGGAAAGCAGCTGCCAATCCGAGCCGTCCCACACGCTTTCCTGCAGGAACACCACCGTGTCGTCAGCGGCAATGTACTCCTCCCTCCTTGTGCTCTGCCCGGCCACCAGGACACCCGCCGCCTTGGTGGTGACGGTGTGGAGGTGTACCGCCCCATGGGCTGCGGTGGCGGCGTATTCATGGATGGTCTGCACACCGGAGACATCCGTGACGGACTTGACCCTGCCGGCGGCGTAGGCATACGCGGGCGTGCGGCCATAGGTCTCCACAACGCGCGTGCGCGTCATGCCGTTTGCGGTGGTGTTCACGGTCATGCGGTTGACAGCGGCGGAGTCCTCGTAGGTGCGGGTTTCCGTGCTGACCGTGTTGTTGTGGTAGCTCACCTCGATGGAGGCGGGGCGGCAATCGAAGAAGCGGGCTGTGCTGTAGGTGGTGGTGGTCACCTTCTCACCGCCCCCGGCCCAGGGCTCCGCCTCCAGCACCACGCGCCCGAGCGTGTCGTACTCGTAGCGCGTGTAGCTGCCGTCCGGGCGGTTCACGCGGCTGAGGCGCGCATTCTCATCGTAGTTGTACGAGGTGACCTGGGCGACATCGGAGCCGCGCCCGTCTGTATGGTGCAAGCGGCAAAGGCCTTGGGGCGTGAACTGCTCCTCTGTGATGGTATTGATTGCGGGAGCGCTGTTGTCCTCTTTTTCCACCGTCTCAATGACATACCGCATGTTGTTCGGAGCTTGGTAACCCTGGAATGTTTGCTGGATTGCCTCATTCCCGCTGCCTTGGACGATAGTGACTTTACCGGGTTCCACCGTGCGCGTGACGATGGTGGCGGGAAGTGTGCCCTGCCTGCGCGTGATGGTGGTGACCAGACGCCCGTCGTTATCCCTGACGGTGCGGAAGTTTTGCGTGCGGAAGGGGTCGCCCGTGGTTGTGTAGGTGCCGTCCGGGTTGACTGTAACGGCGGAAGGTGCGAAATAGGCGATGTTGAGAGAGCCGTCGTCTTGCTGGGCGGCAAGCATGAGGCCATCGCGCGCCGAGTAGCAGCTGACGACGTTTCCAGAAGCATCAAAGCGGGTGACCACACCTGCGTTGTACTGCTCTGCGGTCACGACCTTGTCATCCGCGGAAATCACGCGCTCCGGTTTGCCTGTTGATGCAGAGAACACCACGCGGCAGTTTTGGTCGTCGCAGAGCATGTAGTATGCAGGATTGCCGCTGGTGCAGGGATTGAAGTTGTCATCCAGCAACTGGATTTGGAAGGGCAGGTTGGTTGCCGTGCCTGTAGGGCTGGCGGTGCCGTGCTGCCAATCCACGTTGAACGGCAGGATGCACTTGTCCGCCGTTTCGATATTCAGGGTGTCGCCTTCCAGCGTGGCGTTCCAGTCCCAAATGCTTCTGCGGATGAGCTTGTTGGGCACCACACCGGGACCGGTTGAGGCCGCAATGTCGGGCACAATCTCCGCATCTGCGGCGCAGGTGTCCTCCCCAAGCTGGCAGAGATTGATGATAGCACCCTTGTACAGGTTTCCGTTTTCGCCGTTACCGCCACACGAGCATTGCTGCTTGCAGCACACCGTGCGGGGAGGCTCCGGGCATGAATCCACCTCAACCACCAAGGGCGATACCGGCGTAAAGTTTATGGCGTAATAGACGAAACGGCTCTCGTTCTGTTTGTTGTGCAGGAAACCGCCGCAGGTGTATCTACCCGCTTCCAACTGTGCAATCTCAGAACTTTGCCAATAGTCTGGATCCCCTTTCCTTTCCCATTCTCCTTCCGGCAGCGCGGCGCTTATTGACACAACCTTTCCTGTTCCTCCTTCCGGGGTCATGTGGAGCGCTCCCTCGTCGTCAACCGTCAGCTGAACGAGCATGGTAACGGGTTCGGTCACCACGAATGGGTTGAAAGATTCGAACGGGACATGGATATCATCGCGATCTTCCCAGTGATCAGGGACCAGAATGTGCATGCCATATGTGTTTTCTGTATTCATAATTTAATGATGTTTTTTGTTGTTTGCGAGAATTTTGTGAATGGAAACGAGAGGTTCACCTGGCGGGTTGGCCAAGGCCATTCACTCAACTCTCTGCCCCATTAATACGCCTGAAGGCCAAAATTCAGAATTTTTTTTGAAAAAAAATTCACATTGAACTCGATTTTCGCCGCTCCGGCAGATTTGTAGCGGCGACGGGTGCAAAATGGGCGGGGATGCCGAGGACAAGGGCAGCTATTCGGCAAAAAGGCCTTGCAGGGTATCAAGCCCCCCCCATACTACCCTAGCCTGGAGGGGGTAAGGCTGCGGGAAAGGGGGAGGCGGCAATGACCCGCCCCCTGTCCCGCAGGGCGGGCGTTGTTCAGGCGAGGCGCGTTTCCCTGCCCATGAGGAAGCGGAAGACGGGCGAGGTGAGCGCGCGCAGCTTTAGGCGCAGGTAATCCACGGAACCCACGCCGCGCGTCTTGTGCAGCACGCGCGCAATCATGGAGTTGACTCCCTCTATCCTGCCGGAGGTGAGCTTGTAGCGGAAGTAGTTGAGGATGTACCCGGCATCGCGCGCCATGCCCTTGGCCAGGCGCTGGAACGGCTTCAGCCCGGACTGCCGCGCCAGTTCCAGCCATTCCTGCAGCGCGGGCACGGCATCGCTGAGGTAGTAGAGCTTGTACATCTCTCGCGCCTGTTCCTTGAGCACGTAGGCGGTGTTGATGGGGGCGTTCATCGCCAGCAGGGTTTCCAGCCGCGGGCGCTGCCTGTCCGAGAGATTCCCGGGGGCCTTGAGCAGGGCGTAGCGCATGCCCTTGATGATGCCCTTGTGCTCCTTCTCGGCCTTGGCGTACTGGTCGCGCCGCACCTCGGTAACCGCATCGTTGATGTTCTTGATGACGTGGAACGGGTCGAAGGAGAGCTCGGCGTGCGGGAGGTGCTCGCGCACTGCCTTCACGTACGCGTTACCGCGGTCCACGCTCACCACCTTGATGTCCTCCAGCTCATCCTCCGTGAGCATGGCGAAGAAGCCGTCCAGGCTGGCGCTTCCCTTGCCCTCGGCCATCCACAGCAGCTCGCCCGTGTAGCCGTCCACCACGCATGTGACGAACTTGCGCTTGCGGCCCAGGTACTTCTCGTCGATGATGATCGCCCTGCGCCCCGCCATGCTCACCGGCTTGCCCTTGTCGATAAGCGCGAGCACCTCCTTCTCCGCCCGCAGCACGCTGCGCTCGGATATGCGGTACTGTTGCGCAAGCATGCGTGCGGAGCATTCCGTCATCAGTATGCAGAGCAGCTTCATGAACCGCCACGTCATGGCGCGCTTGGGGTGCACGGCCTGCGGACGCACGCGGTGGTATTTCCTGCACTGCGGACACCACACCACGGGGCAGTCGATTTCCAGCACCACGTCTATCTCATTGTACGGCGTGTCCCTGATTGTCAGCATCCGGCTGCCGCGCCGCTGCATCGGGCACCCGCACAGCTTGCACTCGAGGCGGGCTGCAGAGCAGAACTCGTACTTGACAACCACGCGGTTGTTTCTACAATATGTCTCGGTGGCACGCCACCCCGTCAACTCCAAGGCTGGTATTATGTTCACAACCAATTCTAGCACACGAGTCTAGGGGGGCGTGCCGCTTTTCTGCTCCGCTACAAATCTGCCGGAGTGCC
>JAZLHB010000151.1:0-14743 GCA_045616565.1 Akkermansia sp.
ATAACTGAAGAGAGCCGGCGAACCCGCTTCCCAGCGGTTCATGGGCGCCACGGAAAGTCCGTGTCCTGGAAAACTGCCTCGCCCGGCCTTGCCGCGGCTCTCGGTTCGCTTGAACCGCCGCTGCCTTTTCGGGCTGCCCTGCTTGCGGGGCGTGGGAATAATTATACAGAAACAAAATCTGGCGTCAAGCATAATCCACAACTTTTTTTCACTTTTTTTGCAAAAAGTCTGCAAACCCGCATGGCATCAAGGTTTGCGCGGGCGCATTTTTGGCATCACTTGAGTCTGGGAGACGCAGTGAGGTGCTTGAAGCGGGGGGTGACAACCATAGCGCAGGTTGGTTCTGCCGGGCAAGCCACCACGCAGGCGCCGCAGCCGATGCAGCGCGCGGGTTTCATGTACGGCGCTTCCAGCTTGCGGGAATCGATGGCACCGTGGCGGCACGCTTGTCCGCAAGCGCCGCAGCCAACGCAGAGCGAGCGGTCCACCACGGCGTATGAGCGGCCCTCAACGGTGGTGATGCTGATGGCTTGGTGCGGGCAAACCTTGACGCAGCGCCTGCAGGCCACGCACTTCTCCGGGGTAATGAAGGGGATGAGGAGGGTATCCACCTGCATGGCGCCGGTGGGGCAAGCCTGGGCGCACTTGCCGCAGGGCTCGCCCTTGTTCCATACATCGCAGTGCTCCTGGTGGTGTGATGCGAGAGCGATTTGCGTGCGCTGTTTCACCTCCAGCGGAAGGGGCTGGAGAGCGCCTTCCGGGCAGATGTTGGAGCAGATGTTGCAGGAATCCTCGCAAGCGTGCTCTGTGAGGTTCATGTAAGGCTTCATGAAACCTTGCAGGCCGTGCGCCAGGTAGGAGGGGCGCAGCACATGCGTGGGGCAGTTGGCAATGCAAAGGCCGCAGCCTGTGCAGCGGCTCAGGAAAAGCTCCACGTTCTGCCCGCCGGGCGGGATGGCGGCGGGAGCGGTGTTGTTTCCGGGAGCGGCGGGATTGTCGGATTCCGCGTTCTCCTCCTGCGCGGCCTCCCATGGCTCCTGCGCGCGAGTAGGCAGCGCGAGCGTGGCGGCACCGAACGCGCCTATGCCGAGGAAGGTGCGGCGGGAGATGGATGCGGCGCAGTCCCCCTGCCCTGCGGCGGCATCGCGCGCTGGGCGCGGCTTGGCGGGCTTCTTCAGGGTAATGGAATCCGTGCGGCAGACGGAGAGGCAATCGTAGCAGGCCACGCAGCGGGTGGTGTCAATCTTGCCGTTGCGGATATCGATACAGTTGGATTTGCACGCGCGCATGCAGGAGCCGCAGTGCGCGCAGGAATCCAGCCGCAGCTTGGGTGCCAGGAAAGCGTGGCGGGAAAGCAGCCCCAGCAGGGCTCCCAAGGGGCAAATGGTGTTGCAGTACAGGCGGCCGCGGAAGAAGGCCATGAGCAGCGGCAGCAACAGGGAGACCGCCGCCAGCACCCACAACCACGGGGCATAGCGCCCAAGGTCGTCCGGCTGCCCCAGAATCATCTCCACCACCGGGTCCAGAAAAGCCGTGGCGGCACGCGCCACCACGGTATAGGGATCCAGCATGCTGAGCACCGCCACGGAGCCGCATGCCAGAGAGCCGAACGCCAGCACACCGAAAACGGCGCGCACAACCCAATGGTTCGGCATGTAGCGGCCGAGCTTGACGGAGGGGCGCAGATGCACCACAAGGTCCTGCAGTATCCCCAGCGGGCATATCCAGGAGCAGTAGACGCGCCCGAACACCAGCGTGAGTGCCACCAGCGCCGCCACCACGGCAAAGGCAGGCCATGAACCGTGGAGACCCCGCAACAGGGCGGGAACAAACTGCACGCACGCCGGCAAATTCTGCCAAGAAACGCTGTCTGCCACCAGCTGGCCGCCGAATGCGGCGGCAAAGAGAAGCAGCACCAGCATGGCGACAATACGACGCACGGCTGCGGGTTTGCTGTGGGGTTGCTTCTTCACTCGCTCCATTGTACTGCAAAGCGTACGGGAATGAAAGGAGAAAGATGGCAATGCAAAAAAATGTGCAAATCGCTAGACTCAACAGCGAGCAATCAATAGAACAAACGCCCCCCCCCGCAAGTATGAGCGAAAAAAATCCTTTCACTGGCAACGGCAGGCTTGCTGGTAGCCGCCGGCCAAGAATCCAACCACAACAAGAAACGTGACTCAATCGATTTATTCTCTGCAGCTGTCCGGCGCGATGGCTTAGACAAAGCCCCACCCGCCACAATGACGGATGGAGCCTTGAATGGGCCTTTCGGCTGTTCCAACCATTTACGGCGAGGGGTACCAAGACCGCCAAGAGCCGCACAAAAAAGAGTGCCAAGTTTGCAAAGGATTAAATGAACCCTTCACCACAAAGGGCTTGACCTACTTCAGCATGAACCTGATATTTCGGTAACTCTCGAAGCCACCTCGGACTTCTGCTTCCATAGTTGCCGTACCGGTCGAGCCCGAGGAAAAACGCAGTGTATAAGTATAGAAACTGGCATTGGCGCTCATGGGATTGGGTGAATATGTGAACTGGGCCGTGGATGCCCCTGTTTTACCATACCTTCCTTGTTTTGCGCTGTACGACTTGACACCTTCGTTGGCAAAGCTCCATTTTATGTCATCATCGCATTTCTGGGCAGAACAGAAGTCAAAAACGATTTGCTTGCCAGAAAGCGACGACGGAGCCTGTGCCTCTGCTGCAGAGTTTCCGGTTCCGGACGTTCCGTTATTGTTGCCGGCATTGTGATGATGCGAGCAGGAAGGGAATACGGCAAGAGCCAGACTCAAAAACATGGACAATGTGAATATACGTGTTTTCATTTTTACATTTGGAGTTTGCCCTCCTTCATGTTCAAAAATAGGGTATTCCTGAATACTGAGGTAAGGCATACTTGCATTATACCGTTTTTAATCAATTTGTCAATTTTTTCTGACTTTTTTAGTACACACGCACTTTTTTTGCTTGAAACGATGATCAGTAGTGGTAACATATATGGCCTATGAAGACACTCCTGATTACAACATGTTTGGTTGTTGCTCCGCTTTATTGCAAAGCCGCAGACGCCCCTTCAAACCTGGAGGGAAAAACCGTTGTTCTGAACTACACTCGAGCTGAATTCAGAACCGAGATGATAGACAGTCCCGCCACACGCTGGATTCATTACGCCAAGATTCACGGTAATGCGTCGGAAGAGGCTTTTTCCACATGCGGCTTAACCCCGAAAGCCACGCGCAACTTGACACCAATCCGTCGTAGCGGAATATACTCCTACAAGAAAATCGGGCAGCAGGTTGGCGAAATAACCGTGGACATGTATAAATCCAAGCAAGTTGATGTTGTCCGCTCAGTCACACTCACCTTTTTGACCCCGACCTCTGGCACGGCCACGGAAGAAATCGCTCATGGAGATTACACGGGAAAGGTGCGCAACATTACATTTACGGTACAATAAAATCTAGAAGACAAAATTTGCGCCCTGCGCCACCACGCACCATGTTAGGCAGTATACCTGGCATGGTGCATTGTTGTGCCGTTCTCACTTCTTGCGGAAGCATGCGCCCACGAGGAAGGTGACAACCGTTCCGATGGTGACGCGCCAGGGGAAGGCGATGGGGGGCAGGATTCCCTTGCGGCCGCCGATTTCCAGAAGGACGACCGCCACAAAGCCCGCGAGCATGGCAATGACGTTGCCGACATCACGTCCGCGTGACTTGGTGAGCATGCCGAGCAGGAAGATGCCGAGCAGCGAGCCGTATGTGTAGCCGAAGATGCCCAGGGCAATCGGAAGGATACGCACGGTGGGGTCCATCACGCTGTACCAGGCCGTCACCGCGCCCACGGCAATCAGCAGGGCGGCAAAGCCCACGGTGAGCAGGCGCACGGCGCGCAGCATCTGGGAATCGGTGGCATCGGGGTGGAAAACATCGCGGTACCAGTCGCGCGTGGCGGTGGTGGCCAGCGCGTTGAGCGCGGTGGAGAGGGAACCCATGGCCGTGGCCAGCAGGGCCGCCACCAGAAGGCCGCGCACACCCGCCGGCAGGTGGTGGATGATGAAGTACGGGAAAATCTCAATCTGCTTGGCAGGCGGGGCAATTCCGTTCACGGCGAAATACACGAACAACAGCATGCCGCAGGAGAGGAACACCAGCACAATGGGGATATCCATGACACCGGAGAGGATGACCGCGCGGGTGCCGGTCTTGCTGTCCTTGGCGGCAAGCATGCGCTGCACCATGTCCTGGTCTGTTCCGTGTGTGGCCATGGTGAGGAAGGTGGCGCCCAGGAAGGCGCTCCAGAGCGTGTATTCCGAGCCGATGATGTTCTTGAGGTCAGCCAGGAAGCCCTGCCCCGTGATGCCCCAGTCGAATACCTTGCCTGGCTGCAGGTGCTCCACCTTGCAGGGGTTGTAGTCCGTGTTGCCGAGGGTGGCGCAGATGGTGTTCCAGGCATCTCCCCAGGAGCCGCCGGCCTTGATGCTGAAGAGCAGGATGCCGATGGTGGTGAAGACGGCGATAAAGAGGATGGAGGCCTGGAGCACATCTGTCCACACCACGGCCTTGAGGCCGCCGAGGGTGGTGTACACGGCGGTGGCCACCGTAATAAGCGTGAGCGCGGCAATGTAGATGACCACGGTTTCCGTGGGCGTGGCGGAATCCCGCCCCACCACGAACATGTACGCCAGCACCAGAAGAATGCCGGCAAAGAACAGGCGCGTGCCGCTCGCCAGCACGCGGCTGATGAGGAAGGTGATGCTCGCCCAGCGCCGCGTGGTCACGCCGAAGCGCTTTTCCAGGTACTCGTAGATGGACACCACCTTGTACTCGTAGTAGGGCTTGAGGAAGAGCCTGCCCACCACGATGCGGCCCAGCAGGGTGCCGATGCCGAGCTGCACATAGGTGAAATTGCGCAGGGCAAAGCCCTCCCCCGGCGTGCCGAGAAAGGTGGCGGCGCTGATTTCCGCGGCAATGATGGAAGCCAGGATGGCCCACCAGGGCATGCTGCGGTTGCCGAGCGCGTAGCTTTCCAAACTGTCCTGCTTGCGGCCCACGTAGAGGCCGATGCCGAAGATGGCGCAGAAATAGGCGAGAATGACGATGGTGTCCAACATGGTGTAAATGAAAAAAGCGTTAGTTTCGTTCCAGCAGGAAGAGGTATTCGCAGACCCTGATATCACGGTTGCGCAGGTTCCTGCACCCCCGGAACGTGTTGTACGGCGTCTCCATAACCGAAACGCGGCCAAGCTTGCCGAGGCGGGAGAGGAAATCCTCCCGCCCCACGAACCCCTCCGAGTTGTAGGAAATGAGGATGAACTTGGCGGGGCACGCCTCCACCACGCGGAAGAGGGCATCCTGCGCGGCGGCGCGCTTGTTGAAGGCGGAACGGTTCCAATCCGCAGGGATGCCGGAGACGGCGGAGATATCCTGCGGCGCGGCGTTGCGGGTGATGAGGTTCAGCATGAAATAGTTGGAACCGTACGGGTGCTGGTTGTACGGAGGGTCCAGGTACGCGAGGTCCAGCTCCGCCGCTGCCTGCACGGCATCCGTCGCGTCCATCTGCAGCACATGCACCTCGGCATCAAAGCGGGAGAAGACGGGCACCTGCAGCTCGATATCCGCCAGAATGCGCTGCTGGGCGTTCCTGCCGCTGCCGCCGAACTGGCCCACGCCCGCACTGTTCTTGTAAAACCCCTTGAACACGCCGGAGGTGTTGGTGTGCACGGAGGCTCCGTACAGCAGCGGGGCCAGGAAGAAACGCTGCAGCTCCTGCGGCAGCCCGGCTATCGCCTGCCGCGCGGTGTCGATGTACAGGGCGTTGCGGCGCGTGTAGAACACGCGCTCGCCCGGGCGGATGCAGGTGTCGTCCTGCGGCGCGTAGAGCCCCGCAACAAAGCCGGGGCGCCAGCCGCTGCGGATTTCCACCTGCACCGCGCGCAGGGTATCCGCAAGCTGTGCGCGCAGGTCCGTGGTGGCGTTTGCCAGGTAGCACTCGTTGATGACGCGCGCGTAGTCCTCCAGATCGTTCGCGTAGAGGGTGTGGGAGAATTGCTTGAGGAAGCGGGCGACGATACCGGAGCCGGAAAAGACATCCATGCAGGCCAGGCGGCTCTTCCCCGTGCGCTGCAGCACCTGCCGCACGCCCGTGCCGATGAGGTTCAGCAGGGCGCGCTTGTTGCCCAGGTAGGTGATGATTTGCTCCGTCAGGTACGCCGGGT
Source organism: Akkermansia sp. (assembly GCA_045616565.1). GTDB lineage: Bacteria > Verrucomicrobiota > Verrucomicrobiia > Verrucomicrobiales > Akkermansiaceae > Akkermansia. The sequence goes on from JAZLHB010000151.1 coordinate 6,221, forward strand.
CCTCCGCCTGTGGCAGTGGCAGGGCCATGGAGAGTGCAGCGGGTGCGGCTCAGCTCTGGCGGTACTCCAACGCGGCGGCCACCAGGCCGGAGAACAGCGGGTGCGGCGTGTTCGGGCGGCTCTGGAACTCCGGGTGGTACTGGCAGGCAATGAAGAACGGATGGTTCGGCAGCTCCACCACTTCCACCAGCCCGTGCTCGTCGTTCACGGCGGAAATGACCAGGCCGGCCTTCTCGCAGCGCTCGCGGTAGTCGGCGTTGAACTCGTAGCGGTGGCGGTGGCGCTCGGAGATGGTCTCCTGGCCGCCGTAGAGCTTGCTGCACAGGGTATCCGGCATGATGTGAGCCGGGTACGCGCCGAGGCGCATGGTGGCGCCCATGTCCTTGATGTGCTTCTGCTCCTCCTGCAGGCAGATGATGGGGTCGGGCGTCTCCTTGTCAAACTCGGTGGAGTTGGCCTTCTTGAGCTTGAGGACATCGCGAGCGAACTCGATGGCGGCCACCTGCATGCCCAGGCAGATGCCCAGGAAGGGGATGCCGTTTTCGCGGGCGTATTTCACGGCCTTGATCTTGCCCTCGATGCCGCGGTCGCCGAAGCCGCCGGGCACCAGGATGCCGTCCACCTGGCCGATGAGCTCCTTGCAGCCGGATTTCTCCAGCGCCTCCGCATCCACGCGCACAATCTCCACGCGGCAGTCGTTCGCCGCGCCGGCGTGGGTGAAGCTCTCGTAGATGGACTTGTAGGCGTCCTGAAGGGAAATGTACTTGCCCACCACGGCAATGCGCACGCTGTGGGAGGGGTGGATGACGCGGCCCACGAAGTTCTGCCAGTCGTCCATCTTGGGCTTGGGCGTGGTGATGCCCAGCACATCGTTCACAATGCGGTCGATGCGGTCGCGGCCCAGGTCCACGGGGCATTCGTAGATGGTGTGCTTCACATCGCAGAAGGCCACCACGTTGCGGGGCGGCACGTTGCAGAACATGCCGATCTTCTGCTTCTCTCCCTCGGTGAGGTTGTCCATCTCCGTGCGGCAGACGATGATGTCCGGCTGGATGCCGATTTCACGCAGCTTGGCCACGCTCTGCTGGGTGGGCTTGGTCTTGGTCTCTCCCGCCGCGCGGATGTACGGCAGCAGGGTAACATGCACAAAGCAGCAGTTCTGGCGGCCCACCTCCAGCGCAAACTGGCGCAGCGCCTCCAGGAAGAGGAAGCCCTCGATATCGCCCACCGTGCCGCCGATTTCCGTGATGATGACGTCGCACTCCTTGTTGGCCTCCGTCACATCGTACAGGCGCTGCTTGATTTCATCCGTTACATGGGGGATGTACTGCACGGTCTTGCCGAGGTAGTCGCCGCGGCGCTCCTTCTCCAGCACATGGGAAAAGACCTTGCCGCTGGTGAGGTTGTTGAGGCGGGAAAGCTGGCAGTGCACGAAACGCTCGTAGTGGCCCAGGTCCAGGTCCGTCTCCGCGCCGTCGTTGAGCACATACACCTCACCGTGCTGGTACGGGCTCATCGTGCCGGGGTCGATGTTCAGGTAGGGATCGAACTTCTGCATGGTCACATCCAGTCCGCAGTGCTCCAGAAGGGTGCCGATGGATGCCGCTGCAAGTCCCTTGCCGAGAGAGGAGACCACGCCGCCTGTCACAAATATGTATTTCATGGTGTTGTTTCGATGGGTTTCCCACACCCTACCAGATTGCCGCCTAGGTGTCGAGCCTTTGCGCCCTTTTTCTCTCAAAACCCCATCACAAGCGACCCACGCACCACCCATTACATATTGATTGTAAGCGCATGGCGTTATTTTCTTGCCACAGGTCGCCGCAGGGGCTATACTTTATTAACTTTGTTACATAAGTGATGCCCGGAGCCGAGGACAGGATACGCAGGCTGCTGCGAGAGGGGAAGGCGGTGACCCGCCCTGCCCTGGCGCGGCATGCAGGCGTGAGCAGTGTGATGGCGGGGCGCATTGTGGAGCGTCTGGCGGCGCGGGGAGAAGTGGAGGAAGCGGGACTGGCGGCATCCGGCGGAGGAAGGCCGGTGATGCAATACCGCATGGCGGCGGGGTACGGCGAGCTGGCGCACTTCCGGGCGGAGGCGGCTGGGCATGTGCTGCAGGGCAGTTTTACGATAACGGATATGCAGGGGGCGGCGCTGCGGCGGAGCCGTGAAATGGGCTTCGCCATGCTGCATGCGGAAAGCCTGGACGACTGGCTGGACGCCAACGCGCGGCGCGGAGCTGCCCCGCTGCGCGGCATCACGCTGGATTTACCGGAAACCCTGCCGCCATGCGGGTTGGAGGAACACCTGGCCCGGCGCTACGGATGCCCCGTGCACCGCATCAGCAGCGCGGTTGCGCTCGCCATGCAGGATACCGGGAACGACACCCTCACCCTCTACCTGCCGCGCGGCGGCAGCCCGCAAGGCGCATACCGGCGCGGCGGGCGGGTGGCCCCGTGCGGGCAGCTCCACCTTTTGCCAAGCCCCGTGCCGTGGGAGCAGCTGGACTACAGCGACACCACCGCCGTGGTGGAATCCGTCTCCCGCCTGGTGCTCATGCTCACCTGCGCGCTGGCACCGCAGCGCGTGGTGCTGCATGCAGAAGAGTGGACGCGGAAGCTCACCACGCGCATCCGCTTCACCTGCGCCACGCGGCTGGAGCGCTGCGCCCAGCCCCCGCGCCTCTCCTTCCGGGAAACGGAGGCGCGCCAAATGCCCGCCCTCATGCTCCAGGCCGCCGCCCGCATGTGAAGAAACCGCGCGGCGGCGGAAAAACAGCTTGCGGCGGGAGGGTGTTTGTGGTAGCATGGACGCGTTCAAAAACTATGGCTACACAGCTTGACCAACTGAAACAACTCACCACGGTGGTGGCGGATACGGGTGATTTCCGCCAGATGGAGGAATTCTCCCCACAGGATGCCACCACCAATCCCTCACTCATCCTGGCCGCCGCCGCCAAGCCGGAATACCGCCCCATCATTGAAAAGGTGGTGGCTGATTTCAAGGCCTCCGCCATCGACAAATCGGATATCGGCGCCCTCATGGACCGCGTTATCGTGGCCTTCGGACTGGAAATCCTCAAGCGCGTGCCGGGCCGCGTCTCCAGCGAGGTGGATGCCCGCCTGTCCTTCGACACGGAAGGCACCGTGCAAAAGGCGCACGACATCATTGCGCTGTACGAGGAAGCGGGCATTCCGCGCGAGCGCGTACTCATCAAGATAGCCTCCACGTGGGAGGGCATCCGCGCAGCGGAAATCCTGGAAAAGGAAGGCATCCACTGCAACCTCACGCTGCTCTTCAGCCTGATTCAGGCCGTGGCTTGCGCAGAAGCCGGCGTGCGCCTCATTTCACCCTTCGTGGGCCGCATCCTGGACTGGTACAAGAAGTCCACGGGAGAGGAGTACACGGCGGAAACGGACCCCGGCGTGCTCTCCGTGCGCAGCATCTACAACTACTACAAGAAGTTCGGCTATCCCGTGCAGATCATGGGAGCCTCCTTCCGCAACAAGGGAGAGGTGCTGGCGCTGGCGGGGTGCGACCTGCTGACCATCTCCCCCGGCCTGCTGGCGGAGCTTGCCGCAAGCACGGAGCCCGTAAGCCCCGCGCTGAGCGTGGAAGCCGCCAAGGCTGCGGAAATACGCCGCATCCCGGCAGATGAGAAAAACTTCCGCTTCCTCTTCAATGAGGATGCCATGGCCACGGAGAAAACCGCAGAGGGCATCCGCCGCTTCTCCGCGGATATCCGCAAGCTGGAGGCCCTGCTCTCCTCCATGATGTAACACCCTTCAACCATTCCAAGCAAACTGAAACTATGAAAGTACTCGTAACAGGCGGAGCCGGATACATCGGCTCCCACACCGTGCGCCAGCTCGTGAAGACCGGCGCTGATGTCACCGTGCTGGACAGCATGGTCTACGGCCACCCCGCCGCTATTGTGGACAAGGAGGTCAAGCTCGTCAAGGGCGATCTCGGCGATCCCACCGTGGTCTACCCCCTGCTGCTCAACGGCAAGTTCGATGCCGTGGTGCACTTTGCCGCGTATATCCAGGTGGGCGAGTCCGTGACGGACCCGCTGAAGTACTATGAGAACAACATCGCCAAGCCGCTCACGCTGCTCAAGGCCATGATACTGGCCGGCACCAAGAAATTCGTGTTCTCCTCCACCTGCGCCACCTACGGCGTGCCCACCCAGGTGCCGATTCCCGAAACCGAGAAGCAGGACCCCATCAACCCCTACGGCGGCTCCAAGTTCATGCTGGAGAAGGTCTGCAAGGACTGCGACCGCGCATACGGCCTCAAGAGCGTCTTCCTGCGCTACTTCAACGCCTCCGGCTGCGCGCCCGACGGCCTCATCGGTGAGGACCACGAGCCCGAATCCCACCTCATTCCCGTCATCCTTCAGGCCATCAAGGGCGAGCGCCCCGGCATCACCGTCTTCGGCACCGACTACGACACCCCGGACGGCACCTGCATCCGCGACTACATCCACGTGGACGACCTGGCGGACGCGCACCTGCGCGCGCTGGACTACCTGATGAAGGGCGGTGAGACCAACTGGTTCAACCTGGGCACCGGCAAGGGACTTTCCGTGAAGGAAATCATCGACGCCGCAGAAAAGGTGACCGGCCAGAAGGCTCCCGTGACCTACGGCGAGCGCCGCGAGGGCGACCCGCCCCGCCTGATTGCCGATGCCCGCAAGGCAGCGGAAATCCTGGGCTGGATTCCCAAGTACCAGGATGCCCACGACATTGTGGCCACCGCCTGGAAGTGGATGACCGGCCCCCACGGCGGCCATTATTGATGCAAGCCGCCAACGCGCGTATTTCCCCTGCACCCCGCCACCCGGCGGGGTGCTTTTTCTTTCCACATTTTTCTTCTTGCCCTCTGAAGGGGGCATAGAGTACAATCCATACCATCATGAAAATCCAAGCAGAAAACAAGGCACACACACCGTGCTACCCCGTGATTGCGGCGGTGGCGGCGGCCATGCTCACCCTGCCCGCCTGTGCAGAGCAAACACAGGCGCCGCAGTGCCTCAAGGGGACGCCCAAGCCCAAGGTGGAATCCAAGGAAGCCGGGAAGGAACAGCGGTCACAGCAACCAGTGATGGGATCGGTGCTGCCCCCCGCCAAAGCCGAGCGGCCCCCGCAGAGAATGCCCGGCAAAAAGAAAGTGGAACCGCCCAAGCAATAAAATTCTAAATCCAACATTCTAAATCCTAAATTCGTTGTTGCTCCACCCTCTAGAGCTGACCCTGTGTCTCACGCACAACTGCAACCTGCGCTGTCGGTACTGCTACGCGGGGCGCAAGCATGCAGCTTCCATGAGCTGGGAGACCGCGCGCGCCGCCATGGATTTGTGCGTGGCGGAGGCCAAGCGCCTGGAGCTGCCGCTCGATGTGTCGTTTTTCGGCGGGGAGCCGCTGCTGGAGTGGGAGCTGCTGCAGCGCTGCCACGCGTACATGGAGGAGCGGCGCGATGAAATGTGCATGCCGCCGCGATACGGCATCACCACCAACTGCACCCTGCTCTCCCCGGAGAAGCTGGCGTGGATGGCGGAGCGGGATTTCCTGGTGGGCGTTTCCGTGGACGGTTCGCCCGCCATGCACGACATCAACCGCCGCTTTGCGGACGGCACCGGCAGCCACGCCGCCCTGCAGCCCGCCCTGCAGGAAATCCGCAAGTACCCGAACCTGCGCACCAAGGCGGTGTGCGTGGTGAACGCCGCAAACTGCCACCTGCTGGCGGAGGGCGTGGCGTGGCTGCATGAACACTACGACCACGGCTTCGGCCTGAACCTGGACTACTGGCACGAGTGGACGGACGAGCAATTCAGCGTGCTCTGCATGCAGCTGGAGCTGGTGCGGGATATGGTGCTGGCATCCTACCGCAGCGGGCACCCCGTGAAGCTGGAGAATTTCGAGGACAAGATCCGCACGCACCTGAACGGCGACACCTGCGGCCAATGCCGCATCGGCGAGCGGGAAATCGCCGTGAGCGCGGAAGGCAACTTCTTCCCCTGCTCCCGCCTGGTGGGTGAGGGCAACTCCGATTTCTTCAACTTCGGCAACGTGCGGGAGGGCATCAACCGCGCCCGCCAGAACTACCTCATAGCCACGCGCGGCAACAACACGCCGGAGTGCAAGCTCTGCGCCCTGCGCTCCCGCTGCATGAACGGCTGCGGCTGCTCCAACTACGCCGCCAGCGGCCACATAGACCGCGTCTCACCCTTCCTCTGCTCCGCAGAGCGCACCTGCATCCGCCTGGCGGATGAGCTCGCGGAAACCCTCTACGCAGAAAGGAACGCAGCATTCATGCAAGCCTTCTACGGCACCCCCGCCCAGAGCAATCAATAGCCGGCAAAATCCCAAATCCCAAATCCCAAATCCCAAATTCCAAATTCTAAATCCCAAATTCTAAATCCTGAGCACCGGCAGTCCCTCCACCGCGTTCTGCCAGGCGTAAGCGGGAATCGTCAACCGCGCCTTGTCTCCCTCCTTTTGGCAGGAAACCTTGCAGTCCGGCTGGCCCAGGATGGCAGGCTCGCCCACCAGCGCGGCAGGCAGCTCCAGCGTGTAATCCGTGAGCTCCTTGTGAATGGGCAGGAAAACGTAGTGTGCGCCGTTCGCACCGCGCACCAGGCGCAACTCCGGACGTGCCGGATCCAGCACCGCACGGCTGCCGTGGATGGACTCCCCGTTCACCTTCATCCACGCGCCGATGCGCTGGAACACCAGGCGCACCTGCTCCGGCACGGAACCATCCGGCCTGGGGCCTATGTTCAGCAAAAGGTTGCCGCCGCGCGCCACGCAGGATTCAAGCGCATTGAGCACCACCACCGGGCTCTTGTACTGCTCATACACGCTGTAGCCCCAGTGGTTGCCCACCGTCATGCAGGATTCCCAGTCGTAGGCGGGAAGCTCGGTGGGTGAGGGGATGAACTGCTCCGGCGTGGTAAAATCCGCCTTGCTGGTAAGCGTGGGGCAGCCCTTGTGGTCCCACAGGCGGTTGTTCATGATGATGCCGGGCTGCTTCTCGCGGCACAGCGCCATCAGCTTGGTGGCCTCCCACGCACGGTCGCCGGACATCTCGGCGGTGGAGAAATCCCACCACAGGATATCCACCTGGCCATACGCCGTCACCAACTGCTCCACCTGCTCATGCAGGTACTTGATATAGGCCTGCTGGTCGCGCGGGATTCCCTTTTCCTTGAGCATCTTGGCCTGGTTGGAGGGGTACGCGTGCGCCGGGCGGATGGTGTTGTCGTAGGACGGATGGTGCCAGTCGATCACGCTGTGGTAGTAGCCCACGCGCATGCCCGCTGCGTGGCAGGCATCCGTGAACTCCTTCACAATATCGCGCCCCAGCAGCTTGCCCGTCGTGTAGTCGCTGTTCTTCGCATCGAACAGGCAGAAGCCCTCATGGTGCTTGCTGGTGAGCACCATGTACTTGCAGCCCGCCTCCTGCGCCAGCTGCACCCACTCCTCCGCGCAACCGGGGGCCGGGCGGAACAGCGGCAGCGCCGCCTTCGCATAGGTGTCCGTATCAATATCCATGTTGCGCTGCGTCCACTCCCCGCGGCCGTCCTTGCCCTGCCACGTACACTCCAGGCCGGAATACAGCCCGTAGTGGATGAACATGCCGAAATGCGCATCGCGCCACCACTGCATCTTCCTATCCTGCTCCGCAGGATCCACGGGCTCACCCATCTTCGCCTGAATCTCCGCCACCGTCGGCTGTTTCGGGGCCTCCTGCCCCTCATCCGCACGCGCTCCCTGCAGCCAGCAACCCGCCACCGCCACCGCAGCGCCCAATGAAAGAAGATGTGATGTTTTCATACTCTCCACAACCTACCAAACCCCGCTCCACATGTCAAACCTTCTTTCTCCCGGCTCAGCAGGGAGATTTGGGACGGGGATTTGGGATTTATCCGCCGCCGCGCCTGCGGCACTTTGGCGTGACAAGGGAATTGGGAAAAAGATGAGCGCCAAGCACCGGCAGCCATGCGGCCTCCCGCACTCCGGCAGACCTTCACGCGCCGCAGTGCATGAGCTTGCGGGGGAAAGCGCCGTCCTCATCCTCACGGATTTCTCCATGGGCTGGAATACTTGGCCAAACCTAAAGGAAGACCAGGCAACTGCCCTGCTCGACCTCATCCGCGAGCGCTGCAAGCGCTACACCATAGTAACCACCGCCCACACGGGCGATGAGCTCGCAGAGGTGTGCCCTGAACTCCTTTCCGCCATCTGCTCCGCAACAAACAGCCAGAAAGCCCTCGTCAAAATGGAGCCCATCCCAAACCACACCCCCACTCCCCAACCGGAACCAGAAGAACAAGACATGCCCTTTTGACAGACCGCCACATCCATGCACGAACACTGCCATTCAGTGACGCTGGCATCAGCGGGTGGCATCGCGGAATAGCCCCAGGAATACAGCCAGCTCGCCGTCCGCCATTCAGTGACGCTGGCATCAGCGAGTGGCATGCTCATTTTGCGGAAGTCTCCTATCACTTCGGGGGACC
>JAZLHB010000152.1:0-5833 GCA_045616565.1 Akkermansia sp.
AAAATGTCGCCGAACGGGGGTGAAAATGGCTTGTTTTTGCCATTTTCAGAAGTACGGGACAAAATATGACACCCAGTCCACAGTGTAGGCTTCCCATGTCGGACAGCTTCCCGGAAAAAGGGGACTAAATAGAAGTCCCCCTAATCTTAATTCAAAATCCCCAATCATTGCCATCCCATGCCGGGGCGGATGCAATCGAAGCAGGGCAGGGGAATATTGCGCAGGAGCATGAATGCCGCCAGCACCGCCAGCCCGGTATAGAGCGTGGCGTTGAACACGCGCGTGCGGCGGATGAAGCAGAGCGCAAGCAGCCAAGCCGCTGCCGGCAGCAAAAGCGCATTGCTGCGCAGGGATGCTGCCCAGTCTCCGTGCAGGAGCGCCAGTGTGGCGCGCGTGCCGCCGCAGCCGAAGCACAGCACCCCCGTCCACTTGTGGAAGGCGCATTCCGGCAGCCACGGCGCGTTCGCATCCGTGGCCAGCAGAACCGCCAGCCCGGCCAGAGCCACGGCACAGATGGCGGCTGCGGGTTTCATGGAGCTGGGCGCTTATTCTTCGGGCAGGGTGTCCGCCAGCGTTTCCGGAGTCACCTGCACAGATTCGCGGGTGGCGAGCTTCTTGAGCTCCATCTGCGGGTATTCCGTGCCGATGATGAGGGCGTAGGTGGCCCCCATCTTCTCCGCCGCCTTGAGGCGGTTGCCGAATTTGGCGGGTGAGAGCGGCAGGTCCACGCGCACGCCGGCATCACGCAGGGTGGAGGCCAGCGCCAGCATCTGCGGGCGCATTTCCGGCGCCGCCAGCACCATGCACACATCGCACGCCTGCGGCTTCACCGCCGCATCGCGCAGCGCCTTGGCCGCAGGGCACGCCTCTATCAGGTGTGCAATCACCGCGTCTCCCATGGCAAAGCCCGTGGCCGGCATGTCCACCGCGCCGGCGGAAAGCGTGGAGACCAGGCCGTTGTAGCGGCCGCCGCCTGCCACGGCGCGCAGGGTGTGACCCTTGTCAAAGATTTCAAACACCAGCCCGGTGTAGTACGCCAGTCCGCGCACCACGGAAAGGTCAAGCTGCACATACTCCTCCAGGCCGCGGGCGCGCAGCTCCTCCAGCACGGCGTCATAGCGCGGGGAGCATCCGGCGGGCGGGTTGGCAATGAATTCCACCAAATCCTGGCGTTGCATACCGAAGGCATCCAGCTTCTCCTGGCAGTACTCCGGGCGGTCGCGCTCAAACTTGTCCACCACGGCCAGGAAATCACCCATGCGCTCCTCCGGCACGCCGTGGTCTGCGGCGTATTTCAGCCACACCTCGCGGTCGGATACGCGCACCACAAAGTCGTTTGCGGTGAAGCCGAACTCGCGCATGCAGTCAATGGCCAGGGAAATCAACTCCGCATCGGAGCCCTCGCCCTCCTCGCCCAGAATGTCCGCGTTGAACTGCACGAACTCGCGCAGGCGGCCCTTCTGCGGCTTTTCATAGCGGAAGCAGGAGCCAATCTCAAACCACTTGAGCGGCTTGGTGTATTCGCGCTGGTAGGCGGCCGCAATGCGGCCCAGGGAGGCCGTGAGCTCCGGGCGCACCGTGATATCACGCTCCCCCTGGTCCGTGAAGCGGAACAGCTGCGTGGGCAGCTCGCCGCCGGATTTTTTGAGGTAGAGCTCGGTGGCCTCGATGGTGGGGGCCTCCCACTCCACGAACCCGTAGCGGTGCGCCACCCGCCTCCATGTGTTGAAGAGGTAGTTTCTGAGGGCGCATTCCTGCGGTGCAAAATCGCGGAATCCCGGCAGCGGTTGGAAGCGTGCGTCTGGCATGCCGCGCATTATACTCCCTTTCAGCCCGTAGGCAAGGCAAAAGCAGTGCAGATAGTTTGCTGCACTGCGGTGAAATAGCTTGCCAGCGGCGGATGCGGCGCATACAATAGCGGCATGGAGGGTGGAAACAACCAGCTGCCGGATATTCAAGAGGCCCTGCAATGCTATTTCGGGTTTGAGTGCCTGCGCGCCGGGCAGGACGAGGTGGTGGAGGCCGTGATGGACGGGCGTGATGCGCTGGCCATTATGCCCACGGGCGGCGGCAAATCCCTCTGCTACCAGCTCCCCGCACTCTGCCGGGAGGGCGTCACCGTGGTGGTTTCCCCGCTCATTGCGCTCATGAAAGACCAGGTGGATGCCCTGCAGGCGCGCAACATCCCCGCCGCCGCCATCAATTCCTCCCTGGGGGCGGACGAGTACCGGCAGGTGATGGACGACTTCCGCAGCGGGGCTCTGAAAATCGTGTATGTGGCGCCGGAGCGCTTCTCCCAGCCGGGGTTCATGAACGCGCTCAAGGGCATGCCTGTTTCCCTGCTGGCGGTGGACGAGGCGCACTGCCTGAGCCAGTGGGGGCATGATTTCCGCCCGGACTACCTGCGCTTGGGGCGCGCGCGGCGGGAGCTGGGCTACCCGCAGACCATAGCGCTCACCGCCACCGCCACGGAGGACGTGCGGAACGATATCCTGGCCACGCTGGAGCTGCGGGACCCCGCCGTCATCATCAGCGGTTTCGGGCGCGACAACCTGGATTTCAGCATCACGCCGTGCTCCACGCACCGCGAGAAGTACGAGCGTATCGCGGCGCTGGTGAAGAAGTGGAAGCAGGGCATTATCTACTGCGCCACGCGCAAGAGCGTGACCCGCGTGTTCGAGGAGCTCTCCCGCCGCCGCATCAACGCCGTGGCCTACCACGCCGGAATGACTGACGAGGAGCGCGAATTCTCCCAGAACGCCTTTATCTCCGGCCGGGCGGACGTGGTGGTGGCCACCAACGCCTTCGGCATGGGAATCGACCGCTCCGATGTGCGTTTCGTCATCCACTTCGATATCCCCGGCAGCGTGGAGGCATACTACCAGGAGGCCGGACGTGCCGGGCGAGACGGCGAGACCGCCGTGTGCGAGCTGCTGTTCAACCATGTGGATCTCAAAACCCAGGAATTCTTCTTCCAGGGCAGCAACCCCTCCATCACCACCATTCGCGCGCTCTACAACCTGCTTTGCTCCGCATGCGATTCCGAGACGCACGAGCTGCAGATGACCCTGGAGACCATGGCGGAAACGCTTGGCAACGGCGTGAGCACCATGTCCGTGGGCTCCGCGCTCACCGTGCTCATCCATGCCGGGGCAATCAGCCGCTTTGATGTGCTTGGCAAGAATGTGCGCGGGACGCGCGTGACGGACCCAGAGCGCGCGTTCAAGGAGCTCGGCATTGATGCGGACACCCTGAAGGAAAAATCCAGGCGCGACCACCAAAAGATAGAGTCCATCACGCGCTACGCATACAGCTCCGGCTGCCGCCAGAAGTGGATACTCGACTACTTTGGGGAGAAGGACACCAAGCCCTGCGGCCACTGCGACATGTGCTGCCCTGCCACCCCAGCAGATGCGGCAGAGCTGGAGGGGGAGGAGAAGACGCAGCTGCTCAAGGCGCTTTCCGGCGTGGCCCGCGCTTCCCGCCGCGCGGCGGACGGCTCCTGGGAGGCCATCTACGGCAAGGGCAAGATTATGGATATGCTGCGCGGCGCCAAGAACGCCAACATGCACCGCTACCTCACCGAGCTTTCCACCTACGGCATCCTCAAGGATTTCACGGATGCCCGCATGAAGGCACTTTTCCGCGCCATGCATGATGCAGGGCTGCTCCAGACCACCGGCGGGGAGATGCCCCTGCTCACGCTTTCCCCCAAGGGTGAGGATGTGATGCGCGGCAAGGCTCCCGCCGTGCTCTCCCGCCGCAACTGGGCGGCCTCCGCTCCCGTGCCACGGTCCCGCCCCCGCACCGTGCAGGATTTCCTGGCCGTGTCTGGCGCGCCCACTCTGGACAAGGAGCTGCTGGAACGCCTGAAGGAGATGCGCCGAGACCTTGCCGCCGAGTACAACCTTCCCGCTTTCCGCATTATTCACACGGAAACGCTAGTGGCCCTGGCCACCGTGAAACCCACCACCAAGGAGGCCGCCATGAACCTGAAGGGCATCGGCTCCTACACAGCCGCCCGCTACCTTCGCCACTTTATCGAGCTCATCCGCGACTACGTCGGCGAGTGAGAACCCCGGCGTCTTATTTTCCGGTGGTCTGTTTCCAGTTGCCGATGATGGCGCCGGCCCTGCCGCTGGCAATGCTTTTGCCCTCAGCGTCCACTATATTGGCAAAGGGGATGGTGTTGTTGTCCTTCCAGCCGGGCAGCTTGTTGCGCTCCGTATCGCCCATCACGCAGGGAAAATCCGCGCCGTACTTCTTCATGAAGCCGCTGGCCTGGGCGGGATCGTGGTCGCCGCTCACCAGAATGAGCTCCACGCCGCACTTGGACATTTCCTTGTACTGCTCCACCACTTTCGGCATTTCCGCATTGCACGGGCCGCACCAGCTGGCGGATACCAGATAGATGTAGTGCGTGGCCTTGGGGTCCGCCTTCTTGCCGGTCACGTACTTCACATCCTTGAGAGCCTTGCCCACGGCGGAAAGCGGGGCCTTTTCCGCCTTTTTGGCCACCTTTTTCTTTTTCTTCTTCTTGTCCGTGGCCTTCTTTACGGCAGCCCCTTCCGGTGCCGCCGCATCCTGTCCGCAGGCCACAGGCCCGCAGAACACCGTTCCTACCAATACTCCGGCCAAAAGTTCAATTGTCTTCATCATATTCCGGAACGCAATTCCTCTGGCAAATCTACCGTTGGGTGAATGTCGTTGTTATCATTTCAACATCTGCTGCAAAATAATCCCCAAGGGGAATATTTGTGGCACAAAAGGGGAGGGCATCTGCGAAATATTTCCTGTGGGGAACAAAAATAGGCGTGGGGGCTTACTTTTTCTTGATGAGGTTCTGCCAGTTGCCGATGATATCCTGGCCGCGGCCGATGGTGATGATGTTGCCGGCGGCGTCCACCAGGATGCCCTGGGGAATGGCGTTGGTGTTACGGTAGCCGGGCAGCTTCTGGGTTTCCGTGGTGGGGTTGCCCATGATGCAGGGGAAATCACCGCGGTTGCGCTTCATGAAGTGGGTGGCGGCCTCCGGCTGCTGGTCTGCGCTGATCATGATGAGCTGCACGTCCTTCTTGAGCATTTCCGGGTACTGCTTGACCACGTTCGGCATCTCCCTGTTGCAGGGGCCGCACCATCCGGCCGTGGTGAGATAGAGGTAGAACTTGGCATCGTAGCGCGGCTTCGTGTTTGTGATGAAGTTCACACCCTTGAGGGCTTCGCCCACCACGTTGCCGGCAGCCTGCTCCGCAGCGGCGGGAGCTTCCTGCCTGGCATCCGCCTTCTTGTCCTTTTTATCCTTTTTCTTGTCTGCCTTCTTGGCGGCGGCGGGCTTGGCGTCCGCCTTGTCTGCGGCCATGGCGGCGGGAACGGAAAGTGCCAGCGCGGCACCCAGTGCGAGGAAGAGGAACGAGCGTTTCATAACGGCATCAGTTTAGCGCAAGCAGACTGCGGTGTCAACGCTCCATCTGATACATGTGCGGTACTGCAGCAACGGAGAATATAGAAACGGGGCACTTGATTCTGGTTACAGCAGCTTTTTCAAACTTTCTGCGTCAGGCAATGCTCTGCGTAGTTCTACCGGTATCTCATCCCCGGTCAAATATGTTGCCACACCCATTGGTTTCGCATAGTCGCGGACGGCATATTCTACATATGATTTTTCTGCGTCTTTGCAGAGAATTATGCCGATATTCCTATTTCTTCCACATTGATGAAATCCAGCAGGTACTCATCCCGGAACATCTCCACAGCCTTGAACGCCAAACGTGAGTCGCTCATGGTTGACATGAAGTTGTTGGGCATACGGCTCCTGTGATGGAAATCATCACTT
>JAZLHB010000153.1:0-19391 GCA_045616565.1 Akkermansia sp.
CATGGCCCTGGCGGTCGTGAAAAACACGCCTGTCCCCTGTGGCCGCACTAAAAGCTTGAAAGGCAGAAGGTTACGGGCAGCATGGTCCGAGGATTTCCTTGAGCAATTACTTATCAATCTTTAACATGCGTCAGCCCTGCCCTTTTTTCTCGCTGCCCGCACACTTGTGTCCCAAAGATTTTGACAGTAAAGGCGGCCCGAGATGTGCAACCGGAGACGTCATCCACCCCGCAGAGCGGGGTTGCTTCGGGCGCGCCTCACGCGCCCTCACCCTGCGGGCAGCCGCTGCGCGGCTGGCTAACCGGCCTTACCGCCGTCGGCCGTTTTCGGTACGGAGACGTTAGGACGGTGGTTACCCCCAGCGCACTGGGCTAACTTTGAGTCGCCATGGGTATGGCTCCACATATAGCGCGCCTGTTGGCGCGTGCGCGGGGTGATAAAAAAACCTCCCAGCGGGGCTGGGAGGGTTTTTGGTTGGCCCGTCTTCGCTGTACAGGCGAACCCTGTGCGGGCCGCCGAGGCTCCGGGCCTACGGGGTTAGGAGCCGCTGGTGACTAGGAGAGGCAGGGTGCCGAGGATGATGGAGCCTGCGGCGCAGATGGCAAGGACGGTTCCGGTGACGGTGGGCACCTGGAGGGGCTTGTCTTCCGGCAGGGGCTTTTCCCAGTACATGGCGCGGATGATCTTGAAGTAGTAGTAGAAGCCGGCGGCGGCGCAGATGATCATGATGACGAGCAGCCAGGCGAGGCCGCTGAGCTCATCCATGGTGCCGATGAGGGTGAGGAATGCCTTGAGCTTGGCGATGAAGCCGAGGGTGAGGGGCACGCCTGCGAGGGATGCAAAGGCCACGGTGACGAGGAATGCGGTGCGGGGGTTGGTTTTGGCGAGTCCGCGGAAGGCGGAGATTTCCTCGCTTCCGCGCTGGGTGCGCACCATGGCGATGGCGTAGAAGGCGGGGATGGTGGCCAGGGCGTAGGCGAGCAGGTAGGTGTACACGTTGTATTCACGCGCGTTGATGCCGTATGCGCCCACGCCGATGAAGAAGACGAGGATGAAGCCGGCTTGGCCGATGGAGGAGTATCCGAGGAGCCGCTTGGCGTTGTTCTGGTTGATGGCGCCGAGGTTGCCGATGAGCAGGGTGGCGGCGGCTATGAGCCCGATGATCCACACGAGGATGGCGCAGAATTTGTATTCCGGCATCATGTAGCGTGAGAGCGGGGCGAAGAGCGTGCCGAGCAGTACGAAGCCGCCCACTTTGGAGGCTACTGCCAGGAAGCTGCTGGTGGGGGTGGGGGCTCCCTGGTACACATCCGGAATCCAGACGTGCATGGGTGCGGCGCCTACCTTGAAGAAGGCACCCAGGAAGAGCAGGGCCACGGCCATGAGGAATCCGCTGGTGATGGCCGGGGCGCTGATGGCGGAGCCTTGGAGCGCGGTGTGGGCCACCTGCTGGCTGATTTCAAAGGTGCCGGTCATGCCGAAGTACCAGGCGGCACCGAAGACGAGCAGGCCGGTGCTCATGGCACCGAGGACGAGGTATTTGATGCCGGCTTCCACGGAGCCTTGGTTGCGGCGGAAGTACCCTGCCAGGGCGTAGGAGCTGAGGGTGAGCACTTCCAGGCTGGCAAAGAGCATCACGAGGTCGTGCGCCTGGGTGAGGCAGTAGATGCCGGCGCATGCCACCAGGGGCAGGGCCAGGAACTCGCCGTAGCCCTCCGGGTTGTCGCCCCCGGCAATGGAGTCGCAGCTGACGGCGAAGTAGTCGTACGCGAGCAGGAGGGTGAGCCCGGTGGCGATGCATGCGAGGAAGCCGAAGAGGTTGAGCGGCTCTCCCAGCAGGAAGCAGCCCGTGACAATGGCGGCAGCCCCGCCGAAGACGGCGTAGGCGCGCTTGTCGAGCTTCGGCAGGAAGGCATCCGCCATCAGGATGAGGGCGGCGATGCCGACCAGGACGAAGGCCGGGGTGAACTGGCACCAGGTGTAAGAATCACAATAATGGCACATAAGGGAATGACTGTTTCAGGTTAAGCTCCGAAGGCGGGAACGAGGTTGGAGACGAGGTAGGGCAGGATGCCGAAGAGGACGATGGCGACGGTGAGGACCAGCGCGGCGGCGGTGTCCATGGCGGAGAGCCCGGTGGCGCGGTCGCTGGCGTGGCTGACGCTTCCTTCAAAGATGTTGCGGAAGGCGCGCAGCATGTAGACGGCGCTGATGACGAGCCCCCAGAGGGCGAAGACCAGGGCGAACTGCACGGGGCCGAGCCCGCCGAGCCAGTTGGCCAGCGCGCAGCATCCGTCCGCACTGGGATGCCAATCCACGAAGCAGGAGTAGAAGATGGAGAACTCACCCGGGAAGTTGGCCAGCAGGGGCAGGCCGATGGAGGCGAGCCCGGCCACGGCAAAGAGGAAGCCGAGCCAGGGGAGCTTGTGGGCCAAGCCGCCCATGGATTCCATCTCCAGCGTGCGGGTCTGGCTTTCCACCTGCCCGGTGAGCAGGAAGAGCATGGCAATGGTGAGGCCGTGCGCCAGCATGAGCAGGGCCGCGCCCTTCACCGCCAGCTCTGAGGCCACGGGGCCGCAGCCCGCCACCAGCACCGCGAATGCCAGGAAGAGGTAGCCCATGTGCATGACGGAGGAGTTGCCCAGCATGTCGTCAAGCCTGCGCTGGGCAATGGTGACAATGCCCACCCAGAGCACGTTTCCGAGCAGGAGGACGAGCAGGAGGTTGTTCCAGCATCCGAAGAGGCTCTCCAGCCCCTTGGGCCCGAAGATGTAGGCGAGGGTGAAGAGGCCGTAGAGGCCGAACTTCTTGAGCACGCCGGCATGCAGCATGGCAATGGGCGTGGGAGCGCTCGCATAAGCGGGTGCGGCCCAGGAGTGGAAGGGGAAGAGCGACACGAGCGTGCCGAAGCCCGCCAGCAGCAGCCCGCCGATGAGGCAGCCGTGCTCCGGGGCAATGCCCGCGCGGAAGGCTTGCGCCATCATGCTGAAGCTGTAGGCGTGCATTTCCCAGCAGAGCATGAGCAGGCCCGCCAGCAGCACCATGGAGGCCAGGCCCAGGTACAGGGTGGCGGTCCACGCCACGGTGCGGCGGTCTCCGCGGCCGTAGCAGCCGATCATCACGAAGGTGGGGATGAGGGCGAGTTCATGGAAGCCGTAGAAGGCGATGATGTTGTCGGACATGAAGGCGCCCATGGCACCGGTGGAGAGGAGCAGGGCGGAAATGGCCCAGCTGCGCTCGGCGTCCTTGTTGGGGGCCTTGAGTCCGATGGTGGCGGCCAGGGTGACAATGGCGGTGAGCAGCACCATCACCTTGGCAAGGGGGAGCACGGCGGGGTCCACTGTGAGCTGCACGGGGCAGCCGAAGAGGGTGGATGCGCAGCACTCCGCGCTGCAGTGCGGGCAGAATACCGCGCCGAGCGCCAGGATGAAGGTGGCAACGGCGCTGGCAACGGCTGTCAGGCGGCCGGGGGCCTTCGCCAGGCCGATGAGGGCGGAGGCGATTACGGGGATGAGGATAAGCCAGATAAGCATGGTGGTCAAATCAGGTTAAATGTGGTAGAAGACAAAGAGGAACACAACAATGACGAGGCCGAGGCCGGTGACGAGGGCGTACCCGCGCAGGGAGCCGCCCTGGATCCAGCTGAGCAGCTTGCCCACGCGGCTGGTGGCCCAGGCGAGCCCCTGCACCAGGATGCCGCGGATGAGCGCGGTGTCCACGCCCTCAATGATGCCGGCCAGCAGCTTGTCCTGGAAGAAGCCGATGACCACCTTGTCGTAGAAGCAGTCGATGTAGAGTCTCTTGCGCAGGGCGGTGGAGATGCAGTTGCCGGCCAGGGGGTCCTGGCTGCGCTTGCCGAAACCGTAGACGATGACGGCGGCGAGCAGGCCGATGACGAGGGCGCCCAGGCTCACGAAGAAGGGCGTGCCGATTTCCATGCCGTGTGCGTGGAAGTGCGCGAAGGGCACCAGCTCATCCGCAATGAAGCCGTAGCCGGCAATCACGGCCATGACGGCCAGGATGATGAGCGGCAGCAGCATGCTGGGGCCGGCCTCCTTGGCGTGCTCCGCGCCGTGGTCGCGCGCCTTGCCGAGGAATGCCACCAGGCAGAGGCGGGTCATGTAGAAGGTGGTGAGGGCGGCCACGCCGGCGCCGATGTAGAAGAAGACGGGTGATTTCTCCAGCGCGGCATCCAGGATGGCCTCCTTGGAGAAGAAGCCGGAGGTGCCGGGAATGGCGATGAGCGCCGCGGTGCCCAGGATGAAGCAGAGGACGGTGACGGGCATGCGCCTGGCCAGGCCGCCCATCTTCCAGATGTCCTGCTCATGGTGGCAGCAGACAATCACCGCGCCCGCGCCCAGGAAGAGCAGGGCCTTGAACCAGGCGTGCGTGTACAGGTGGAACATGGCGGCTTCACCTGCCAGCAGGCCCACGGCCATGACCATGTAGCCCAGCTGGGAGAGCGTGGAGTACGCGAGCACGCGCTTGATGTCATCCTGCTGCGTGGCAATGACGGCGGCCATCACGGCCGTGACGGCACCCACGGAGGCAATGACGGTGGCGGCGGTTTCCGTGAAGGCGCCCGCGCCCATGCTCACCTGCAGGCGCACCAGCATGTACACGCCGGCGGCCACCATGGTGGCGGCATGGATGAGGGCGGACACCGGGGTGGGGCCCTCCATGGCGTCCGGCAGCCAGACATGCAGCGGGAACTGGGCGCTCTTGCCCACCGCGCCGCAGAAGAGGAACAGCACCACCGCCGTGAGCACGGCCGGGGCCACCTGCGCGGTGGCCGCGCCCATGCCGGCGAACTGCAGCGTGCCGAAGGCACCCGCAGTCATCAGGATGCCGATGAGGAAGCCGAAGTCGCCCACGCGGTTGGTGATGAAGGCCTTCTTGGCGGCGTCTGCCGCGGAGTCCTTGTGGAACCAGTGGCCGATGAGCAGGTAGGAGGAGAAGCCCACCATTTCCCAGCCGATGAAGGTCATGACCAGGTTGTCTGCCAGTACGATGGTGCTCATGCTGAACATGAAGATGCTCAGGCCTGCGAAGTAGCGGCTCAGGTTGGAGGGGTCGCCCTTCATGTAGCCCACGGAGAAGATGTGCACCAGCGTGCCGATGCCGGTGACCACCAGCATCATGCGCAGGGAGAGGTCATCCAGCAGCAGGCCCATGGAAAGGCCCTTGGCGGCGTCTCCGCCGCAGGGCAGCCAGGTGTAGGCATCCGGTGTGCACGCCCCGCAGCAGAACAGCAGGACGCAGCACAGCGCAAACGTGGCCGCCGCGGAAAGGATGGACAGCGTGGCCGCCGTCTTGGGGCATTTGCTGAAGCAAAGCCAGTCAATGGCAGCCACCACCAGCGGCAGCAGAAGGAATAGCCAGGGAAGGTTGTTGATCATAAGAAGAATCTTGGGTTAGTCTTTCATGGAATTCAGGGCGGTGCTCTCCACCGTTCTGCGGGCACGGAACATGCAGACGATGAGGGCGAGGCCGATGGCCACCTCCGCCGCGGCAACGGCGACGATGAAGAGGGCCATCACCTGGCCGTCATAGACGGGGAGGCCGTGGGTTCCCTGTGCGCGGGAGAAAGCCACGAGCGCCACGTTTGCCGCGCTGAGCATCATCTCCAGGCACATGAACACCACGATGATGTTCTTGCGGATCAGTACCCCGGCAAGCCCAATGGCAAAGAGGAAGCCGGAAAGGATAAGGTAATGCGCTAAAGTGATCATGGTGGGGAAAGGGGGTTAGTCTTTGCGAAGCTTGCGGGAGAGCGCCACCGCCCCCACGGAGCCTGCCAGCAGGCCGAAGGAGAGGATGGTGAACGCAATGCTGTACTTGCCGAACAGGGCGTAGCCGAGCAGCTTGGTATCCGGGATGCTGTCCATGGCGGGCTGCTCCTTGCCGGTGACGTGCTGCACCACTTGTGCGGCGGCTTCCGGCTTGAGCTCCGGCAGGGCGCCGCCCAGCATGGGGGCCGCATCCTGCGCGGCGGGCACGGGCTGCGCGGCGTCACAGCAGCAGGTGCATGCACCCGGCAGGTGGATGGCCACGCAGGTGACCATGCCGGCAAACACCGCCGCCACCACCACACCGCAGAAGTTGGCCAGGGCGTTCGGGCGCTCCTCTGATTTGAGGTCAAGCATCATCACCACGAAGAGGAAGAGCACCAAAATGGCGCCTGCGTACACGATGATTTGCACAATGCCCAGGAACTGCGCCCCCATGCCGAAGAGGATGCCCGCCGTGGCGGCGAAGCAGAGCGCCATGTTCATGGCAGAGGTCACTGGGTTGCGGAAGGCCACCACGCCAATGGCGAAGAGGACGGCCAGCACCGCAAACACGTAGAAAAGGATGGTTTCAGTCATGACAGGTGATTATTTGTGTTCGTTCCATTTGTTGACGAGGCCCTTGCGGGTTCCGCCGAGGCGGTAGAGCTCCTCCTTGTTGCGGAGGGCCTTGCTGCGGTCCGTGGGGGTGATGAGGTACTCCTTGGAGAGGAAGATGGCCTGCTCCGGGCAAACCTCCTGGCACATGCCGCAGTAGATGCAGCGCAGCATGTCAATCTCAAACTCCGCGGGGGCCTTCTCCTGCTTCTGGCAGTTGGCATCCGGGGAGACGGCTCCGGGCACCACGCGGATGGCGCGCGCCGGGCAGATGAACTCGCAGAGCTGGCAGGACACGCAGCGCTCGCGGCCGTCCTCGCCGTGCACCAGCGTGGGCGCCCCGCGGTAGTACTCCGGCAGGCGCTCGTCCCACCGCGTTTCCGGGAACTCCATGCACACGCCGATGCCGTGGCTGTTGAAGTCGTCCCTGCCGCGGCTCTTGTGGCACACGGAAAGGGCCAGGTGCTTGAAGGTGAGGGCAAGCCCCTTCACCAGCTCCACCACGTATATCTTGTCCAGGATGGAGAACTTGGGTCTTTTGATATGAATGTAGGACATGGGGGAAAGGAGTTTACTTGACGAAATAGAGGATGGCGGCGGTGAGGAAGATGTTGGCCACGGCCACCTCCAGGAAGACGAGCCAGCCGAGCTTCATGACCTGGTCCCAGCGGAAGCGGGGGAGGGTCCAGCGCACCCAGACGAAGAAGAAGATGAAGGCGAGGAGCTTCACCAGGAAGGCGATGAACTGGCAGAGCACGGCCAGCCAGTCGCAGTAGCCGGCGAGCGCGGCATCCGCGCCGAAGCCGATGGACCAGCCGCCCAGGAAGAGGGTGACGACCACGGCGGAGCCGATGACCATGGCAGCGTATTCACCCATGAAGAAGGAAGCGAACTTCATGGAGGAGTACTCCGTGTGGTAGCCGCCCACCAGGTCGGTCTCACATTCCGCCATATCGAAGGGGGTGCGGTTGGCCTCCGCGAACACGCAGGTCACGAACACCACAAAGCTGATGAGCAGCGGCAGCATGAGCAGCCAGCGCTCCATGCCCAGGCCCTCACCCCAGATGGGCAGCAGGGTCCAGCCGTTGTCCGCCTGGTACTGCACGATATCCTGCAGGTTGAGGGTGCCGAAGACCATGAGCAGGGGGATGATGGCCAGGCCCATGGCCACCTCATACGAGATGAGCTGGGCGGTGGCGCGCAGGCCGCCGATGAACGGGAACTTGGAGTTGGAGGACCAGCCTGCCAGCGTGAGGCCGTACACGGAGAGGCCGGAGATGGCGAAAATCCACAGCGGGCCGATGTTCAGGTTGGCCACGCACATCTGGATGGCGCCGTAGCAGGTGTCCACATGGGAGGAGAAGGGCACCACGGCCGCCGCCACCAGGGGCGGGCCGAGCACCAGCATGGGGGCCACAATGAAGTACAGGCGGCGCACATAGGAGGGCGTGGTTTCCTGCTTCAGGAAGAGCTTGCCGCCGTCCAGGCAGGGCTGGATGAGGCCCAGCAGGGGAATCTCCCGGTCAAAGCGGAGCCACTTGCAGAGCTTGGCAATCCAGCAGTTTTCCGGCACGCCGAAGAAGTGCAGCCAATCCTTGAGGGGCTGCTCCTTCTTGCTGCCCAGGCGCTTGAGGAGGAAGAGCGGCAGGCCAGCGCGGTTGGGGCCGGGGCGGTCCTGGATCCAGCCGGCCACGCGGCGTTCAATCCAGACGGAGATGACGACGAAAGCCAGGATGACGGCGAACATGAGCACCAGCTTGGCCACCGTGGTCAGGCTGTAGAACCAGATCTCGTTGCCCATGAGCTCGTCCCACCAATTGATGATTGTTTCCATAGTCTATAGCTGAGTGAGGGTTTTAGTTCTTGGCTTTCTCACGCTCGATGAGGGGGATGGCGACCCCGGTTTCCATAATCTGCCTGCCCTGGTTGCCGATGGCACCCCAGGTGAGGCCGTGCAGCGGCTCGTACTCCTCCGCCAGCAGGTTGAAGAGCAGTTGCGCGCTCGGGCACGCGGTGATCATCTCGTTGTCGCAGCCCAGGCGCTCCAGCAGGTAGCGCAGGATTTCCCAGGTGTCGCGCGCATCTCCCACGGGCTCAATGGCCTTGTTGAGGCGCTGGATGCGGCCCGTCACGTTGATCATGGTGCCGTACTTCTCTGCAAAGGTGGTGCCGGGCAGAACCACGTCCGCATGCGGGGTGGTGCCGTCCTCGTTGTGGGCAATGGTCAGCAGGTAGTCCAGCTTGCCCAGGTCCTCTGCGGTGAGTCCGGCCGCGGTGATGTCCTCGTTCATGACCACGAGCGCGCGGATGGAGCCGCTGCGCACGCCGGCGCAGATATCCGCCAGGCCGGAGCCGTCGCGGGCCAGAATCATCTTGGAGCCGTTGGTGTTGGGGTTGCGGTCTGCGGAGATGAGCATGTTGTCGCTCTCACCGGTGCGGGGCACCACATCATACTTGGTGACGCCCAGCAGGTCCACGAGAGTGCGGGTGAGGAAGAGCTCCTCATTGGTCATGCGTGCGGAGGCCACCACGGCGGTGGAATCCGCGTTGCACTTGCGGAGCTGCTCCGCCACCATGTTGAGTGTGGCATCCCAGGCGGCCTTGCGGCGGGGAGCGCCGGCATCCGTGCGCACAAGCGGGTTGGTGATGCGGGATTCCGCGTTGATGTACTTGTAGTTCAGGCGGTGGTTGTCCGGCATCCAGCAGGAGTTCACTTCGTCGTTCTGGCGGGGGGTGATGCGGTAGACCTGCTGCTCGCGGGACCAGATGTTGATGTTGGTGCCGGTGCCGCAGTTCACATCGATGGTGGGGGTGCTCTTGAGGAACCAGACGCGCATCTTGAAGCGGAAATCCTTGCTGGTGAGGGCACCCACGGGGCAGAGGTCCGTGGTGTTGAGGGAGTAGTTGCTGTCCAGGCGCTTGCCGGGGTGGCATGCAATGGCGTTGTGGCCGCCGCGGCCCACCACGCCGAGCACTTCCTCACCCACAATCTCCTTCATGAAGCGCACGCAGCGGCGGCAGAGCACGCAGCGCTCCTGGTCCAGGTTCACGCGCTCGCCAATGGAGATGTTCTTGCCCTTCTTGATCTTGGATTCCGTGAAGCGGTGGGTGCCGCGGCCGTAGTCGGAGGCGTACTCCTGCAGCTTGCATTCACCGGCCTGGTCACAGATGGGGCAGTCCAGCGGGTGGTTGGTGAGCAGGAACTCCAGCACGCCGCGGCGGGCTTCTGCGGTGAGCGTGCTGTTGGTGCGGATGCCCATGTTCTCCGCCACGGTGTTGGCGCAGGCAATGATGGCGCGGGGCATCCAGCTGATGGTCTGGTAGCCGTCTGCATTGTAGACGGGCTCAGCGCCGGGCGCGAGGCGCGGGGGCATGCCCTGTTCCACCAGGCACATGCGGCAGGAGCCGGCAATGGAGAGCTTGGGGTGGTAGCAGAAGCACGGCACGTGCGCGCCCACGGAGTTGCAGGCATCGGCAATGCGCGTTCCCTTGGGGAAGCGGTACCAGGTGCCGTTGATCTGGACGTTGACCTTGCCTTCAGCGGCGGCCTCGTCTTTCGGCAGTATTGCGGGTTGAGTGCTCATTCTAGGTGAAAGTTTAGTCTTCTCTGGTGAGGAACTGCGCGGCCGCGGCAGCCTCCGGGCTGTGCGGCTTGGCGGCGTTGATGGGTTTGGTGAGTGCCAGGAATTCCTCCCGGAACTTGGTGGTGAAGGCCTGGGTGGGCCAGCTGCAGGCCTCTCCGAAGGCGCAGACGGTGCGGCCGCAGATGTTGTCTGCCACGGATTTCAGCAGGTCCACGTCCTCCGGGGAGCCCTTGCCCTGGCAGATGCGCGTGGAGAGTTTGTACATCCACGGGTTGCCTTCCCGGCACGGCGAGCACTGCCCGCAGGATTCCCACGCGAAGAAGCGGTTGAGGTTGTTGAGCATCTTGGGCATGCTGCGCGTGTCATCCATGACGATGACGCCGCCGGAGCCGCTCATGGAGCCGTGCTGGGCGATGGAGTCGAGATCCAGCGGGATATCGAACACGCTCATCTCCTTCACGGAGCCGTCCGGGTTCTTGGCTTTGAGCACCTCATCGCAGCGCATGACCTTGGCGGAAGCGCCGCCGGGGATGATGGCCTTGAACGTGCGGCCGTCCTTGGGGCCGCCGCACAGGTCGTACAGGAGCTCTCCGTAGGTGAGGGAACCGGAAACGATTTCATAGTAGCCGGGGCGCTTCACATCACCTGAGACGCCGATGATGCGGGTTCCGGGGGAGCGCTGGGCTCCCTCTGCGGCATAAGCGTCTGCGCCGCGCATGAGGACCTGGCGCACCTGGCAGAGGGATTCCACGTTGTTCACGATGGTGGGGCAGCCGTAAAGGCCGATGGCAGCGGGGAAGAAGGGGGGCTTGATGCGGGGGTAGGGGCGCACGCCCTCAATGGAGTTGATGAGGCCGGTTTCCTCACCGCAGATGTAGGCGCCTGCGCCGCAGTGCAGGATGAGCTTCAGGTCAAACCCGCTGCCCAGGATGTTCCGGCCCAGGAAGCCGCGCTCCTCTGCCTCCCGTATGGCCTGGCGCACAATCTTGGCGCCCTCCGGGAACTCTTCCCGCATGTAGATGACGGCGTAGTGGGCCTGCACGGCGTAGCATGCAATCACCAGGCCCTCAATGAGCTGGTGCGGGTCCTGGTGCACCACGAAGCGGTCTTTGAAGGTGCCGGGCTCGGATTCATCACAGTTGCACACCAGGTACACGGGCTTGGTGTTGCCCTTGGGGATGAAGGTCCATTTCACGCCGGTGGGGAAACCTGCGCCGCCGCGGCCGCGCAGGCCGCTCTTTTTCACCTCCGCTATCACATCCGCCGGCTCCATCTTGATGGCCTTCTTCAGGGTCTCGTAGCCGCCGTCCGCCAGGAAGCAGTCGATGGACGGGTTGTACCCCTCCCTGTCGATGTTGCGGAAGATGCGGCGGGTCTCCCTGGGATGCGGCTCCTTGCCGGGTTTGTAGGTAATCTCGCTCATGTTCGCAAAGGGTTACTTGTTCTTGAGTTCATCGATGAGGGCATCCGCCTTCTCCGGGGTCATCTGGGAGTGCAGGGTGTCGTTCACCATCACGTTGGGGCCGAAACCGCAGTTGGCCAGGCATTCCACCGGCTCTATGCTGAAGAGGCCGTCCGGGCTCACCAGCATGGGGTCCTGCTCATCCATGTCTGCCGCGTTCACGCCGATTTTCTTGCAGATGTGTGAGATGAGCTCCTCACCGCCGCTCATGGCGCAGGCAATGGTGTGGCAGACGCGGAAGTGGTACTTGCCGGGGCAGCGGCGGTGGATGCCGGGGTAGAAGGTGACCACGCCGTCCACATGGATGGGCGTGCTCTTGCACTCCTGTGCAATCCATTCCACGGCGGCGGGGGTGATGAAGCCGAACTTCTCCTGCACCAGGTGCACGAGGGGAAGGATGGCGGACTGCTCCTTGCCTTCCGGGTACTGCTCAATGTACTGCCGCGCTTCGGCGGTCAGCTCCGGCGTCACCTCGAACTTCGGGAAGTACTTTTCCCCGGGGGAGGGTTCCGTTTCCGCCAGGCGGTCGATGGCATCGGGTTTCTCAGACATGGTATGTAAGATGGTGGTTGAGGTTTCTGTTTAGCGGTCGCATTCGCCCTGCACAAAGTCGAAGGAGCCGAGGATGGCGCCGATATCGCTCACCAGGTGGCCCGGCAGCAGGTGCGGCAGGATGGAGAGCGTGCAGTAGGAGGGGCTGCGCATCTTCAGGCGGTTGGCTATGCCGCCGCCCTTGGAGTCCAGGAAGAAGCCGAGCTCGCCCTTCGGGTTTTCCGCCGCAAAGTACACCTGGCCCTCCGGCGCGTTCACGCACTGCGTGCTCACCATGAACTGGCGGATAAGCTCCTCCATGCCCGTGAGCACGTCCTTCTTGGGCGGCAGGATGCCCTTGTCCAGCTGCACCCAGATGGGGCCGCCGGGCATGTTCTTGATGACCTGGCGGATGATGCGCACGGACTGGCGGATTTCCTCCATGCGCACCTGGAAGCGGGCGTAGCAGTCGCCCTCCTTGGCTACGGGCACGTCGAACTCGTAGTTCTCATATCCCAGGTAGGGGTTGGTTTTGCGCAGGTCTCGCTCCACGCCGCTGGCGCGCAGGTTGTTGCCGGTCATGCCGCACTGCAGCGCCATCTCGCGCGGGATGACACCCACGCCCACCAGGCGGTCAATGAAGATCTTGTTGTGCAGCAGCAGGCGCTCCATTTCGTCCACGGTCTTGAGCGCGCTGTCGCAGAAGTCCAGGATTTCCTTTTCAATGCCCTTCGGCAGGTCGCGGGTCATGCCGCCGATGCGCGTGTAGCTGGAGGTGAAGCGGGCTCCGCAGATCTTCTCGTACAGGTTGTGCACGCGTTCCTTTTCCTCGAAGGCGTACAGGAAGACGGTCATGGCGCCGGTGTCCATGGCGTACACGCCCGTGCCCAGGAAACAGGAGGAGATGCGGGAAAGCTCGCTGCACAGCACGCGGATGGCCTGGCCGCGCTCCGGAAGCTCCCAGCCCAGCAGCTTCTCCACCGCGCAGGCGTAGGCAATGTTGTTGCTCATGGGCGCCAGGTAGTCCATGCGGTCCGTGTACGTTACAAACTGGTTGTAGTGGCAGTTCTCCGCTATCTTTTCCATGCCGCGGTGCAGGTAGCCGATCACCGGGTCGCAGGAGACGATTTCCTCGCCGTCCACCACCAGTTTCAGGCGCAGCACACCGTGTGTGGCGGGGTGGGAGGGCCCCACGTTCAGCGTCACCAGCTCGCCGCGTTCATCCGCGTCGTTGTTCAAATAGTCTGCCCCGGCTTGCAAGGTATCGGGCACTTCTAAGATCTTGGTCGTCTTCATAAGCAGAGAGCCGCGCCGGGTGCATGCCCGCACGCGCGCAGGGATTATACCCCCGACTCCCCCTTTGTACAAGCCTAAAGTTGTTCTCAGATTTGTGATTTTGCGGAATCCACCCTGGGGTGAGGTTTCGCATTGTCACAGTGCGGAAATCGGGAAGCCGAAAGCGCCGAAGGGCATGGACACGCCGTGCTCCGCAGTGCAGAATACGAGACCGGGCTGCATTTTGAAGGAGTCGCAGGGCACGCTGGATGCGGCTTTCAAATCCTGCAGGCGGGGGGTGGAGCTGCGCTTCACCTCCATGGGGTAGAGGCAGCCGTTGGATGCGATGATGAAATCCAGCTCCGCGCCGCGGGCGTTGCGGTAATAGTTCAGCCAGGGATTGGCGCCGTTGTCTTGAAAGTTTCTCCAGAGCTGGCTGAACACCCAAGTTTCCAGAATGGGGCCGGCAAAGGGGCTCTCCTGCATGGATTGCGCGCTGGGCCACCCTGCCAGCCAGCTGCAGAGGCCGGTATCCATGAAATACAGCTTGGGGCTCTTGGTCAAGCGCTTGCCGCTATTCACATAATAGGGCTCCAACAGGGTGACAATGCCCGATGTTTCCAAGATGGACAGCCACTGCTTGGCGGTGGCCGGGGAAACATCCGCATCCCGCGCCAGGTCGGCATACACCATTTGCTGGCCTGTTCTGGAGGCTGCGGAACGCATGAGCTTGACAAACGCGCTCTTGTTGCCCACTTGGGAGAGCTCCAGTACATCCCGCTCGATATAGGTTTGAAGGTAGCTGCTGAAGAAGAGGTTGCGCTCCGGAGCGTATTCCCTGTGCAGTTCCGGGTACCCGCCTTTCCAAATTCTCCCGTAGAGGGAATTGATATTGCAAGAGGGACCGCTCTCCGCGAGGTCGCGCCAGCTCGCTGCCCCGAAGATGGGCACATCTGCCGGGCAACCGCACATCTCCCGCTGCGAAAGGGAATGGAGCTCTAGGATGCAGATTCGCCCGGCCAGGCTCTCGCTCACGTTCTTCATCAGCCGGAAGCGCTGGGACCCCGTCATCCAGTACATACCGTTGCGGCGGTTTGCATCCACCCTCGTCTTGATAGCACGGAACAACTGGGGTGCGTACTGGATTTCGTCAATGCACAAAGGCTCCCCCATTTCCTCCAGAAATCCCTGCGGATCCAAGCGGGCCCGCTCCGCCAGCTCGTAATCGTCCAGGGATGCATATTTCATTCCCTCCGGCATCAAGCTCTTGAGCAGCGTGGTCTTGCCCACCTGCCTGGCTCCCGTGAGCAACAGGCACGGAAAAGTGGACGCCGCTTTCCTGATGCATGAGGAGATGCTGCGCTGATAGAAGCCTGAATCCTGCATAACGGAATCATAATATACTCTTTTTTGGCCGTTGTCAAGCAAAAGCGTGAAAATCAACAGCAGCGATTCATATTTTCGCGCTTTTTAATCTTGAGTATTGAAATGCAGCATATAAACGAGCCGATAGCGGCCATGGGGAGCGCCCCCTCTTGGGTGCATGTGTAATTGTAAACGGCAAGCGTTCACCTTTTCCGGCGCGATTCTCGGATTTTGCGGAGGGTGAGGGTGCGGACTGGTTCCGGCAGGGCCGGGAGGAGCGGATCCCCCGCGGCAGGGTGGCGCAGGAAGATTTCGCAAGCGCACCAGGCGGCGGCCAGGTCGCCGTACTTGGCACCCGTGGGCAGGGTGGGCAAGATTGCCGCCACGCGGGCCGCCCAGGCGGCGTCTTTCACAAAATGGTCCAGCAGCATGACGATGCCGAAGCGGCGCAGGTACTCTTCCCGGCGGCGGGTGTAGGGCAGCAGCCAGTTCCAAGTCAGTTCACGCTCTTGTGCGGCGAACGCATAGGTGGCGCAGCAGGAATCGCACAGGCTCCAGTTGTCCAGGCGGGGGACAATGCGGTCGATGTGCTCCATGCGTTGCTCTGCGGGGATGCCGGGCAAGTACCCCGGCACCATGCCGTGGAGCATGATTTCCTCAAAGGATGCCCGCGCGCCCGGCGGATGGGCTAGAAACGCCGCCGCGTGCGGGCTGCGGGCAATGCGCCGTGCCAGGCGGCGCAGGGTGGGCAGCCGCACGCCGAGCAGGGGATGCGTGTTGTCCGGCAGCAGTCCTGCGGCAAAGCGGGCGTATGCCGGTTCCGCCGCATCCCGCAGCGCTTCCAAGATTTCCTTCTGCGTCATGCCGCCGTCAAAGGGCAGGAGGATTACGCTTTGCTCAGCAGCTGGGTGAGCTCAAACTGGAAGGCCTGCAGCTCCTCCGGCGTGGGCTTGCCGGAAAGGTCGCTCCAGCCGAAACGCCCCATGTTGTCGATGAACCAGGCACCCTTGGTGCCGCCGGGGAACACCACCTTGCCGGAGAGCACGGCTCCGGGAATCTGGAGCTCGTCCAGCGTGATGGCGGGCTTGCCGCCGGGTGCGGGGTCTGCGGCGTCTGCGGGCTCCGCTGCGGCGGGGGATTCCTCATTCTGCGGTTCTTCGGGCTGCGGGGCCGCCTTTGCGGGTTCCGGCACGGCGGCAATCTCGATGCCGTTGTCCAGCAGTAGGAAGCGCACGTCCATGTAGGTGAGGTGTACGCCGCATTCGGAAGCCAGCAGCTTCTGGATGCCGTTCAAATCCGTACCCTGCGCCGCCCAAGCGCGCACCTGTTCCAGCTGGTCCGCCGTTACCTTGCTCATGCCCGGCATCATACCCCCGCGCGCAGCCGCATGCAAGGAAGTTCTACGTCACCTTTTCAGGGGGGCGGGGCGTGCCTTCCAAGCGCAGGGATGAAAAACGGCACCGCAGAATGCCTGCGGTGCCGTGAACAATGAAAAAAACACTATTGAAAGAATTGATTAGTCGCGCTGCTGGCGGGAGTAGCCGTACTTGCTCTGGAAGCCGAGCTCCTCCGGGAACTCGGAGAAACCGGACCAGCTGTTGTACTCCTTGAGGCCGTTGCGGCCGCAGCTGCCCTGGTAGGGCGGGCGGTACGTGCACTTGTACGTGGGTGCCCAGAAGGTCACCAGCTCGTAGAAGCCGTAACCGATGCGGGTGAAGGTGCGGGTGAAGCCCTCCACGATACCGACGGAGAAGCCGGCGTAGTCGCCCTCCTCGCTG
Source organism: Akkermansia sp. (assembly GCA_045616565.1). Taxonomy (GTDB): domain Bacteria; phylum Verrucomicrobiota; class Verrucomicrobiia; order Verrucomicrobiales; family Akkermansiaceae; genus Akkermansia. The sequence continues at coordinate 16,382 of JAZLHB010000153.1, forward strand.
TTCCAGCGAATCATGGTGACGGGAAGTTCTTCAATGGCGTAAATGATGTTGCCAAGGGCGCGGCCCAGCTTGCGTGTGGCTGTGTATTCGGAGGCAGGCGGAGCCTGGATATCCCCGTACACGGAACCGGCAAGGGCCGTCATCAAGAGAGCAGGAAGAAGTAAGCGCTTCATAACGTCAACATATATACCACCACCTCACACCCCTTGCAAGCAGAAAAAACATTTTTTCGCAAAAAATCTTTTTGTGCGGCAAGACCGTGTTGCAGTCTTTCAAAACCGTCAACCGCCAATGGGGGTCTGCCGCTCCTCCTCGGTGAGGTAGCATCCGGGGTCTGAACCGTACCAGTTGCCGTTGGCGAAGGCGGCGCGGGTGCGGAAGCCGCCGCCGCAGATGCGGAAGTGCTTGCAAGTGGCGCAGGGACCGGAGATGAGCTTCTGGCGCTCCAGCGGGTCGTCGTTGCCGCGCAGTTCCTTGAGCTGTGCCGCGGAGGGCTGGCTGGCGGCCTCCCACACCTCTGAGAATTTCTGCTCCTTCACGTTGCCGAGGGTGACGCCCTGCCAGAACTGGTCCGGGTGGATGTTGCCCTGGGTATCGATGTTGGCGATGCCGCGGCCGGAGGAGTTGGCGCCGCCGCCGTTCCAGGTGAGCAGGCGCAGCGTCTCCTGCGCCAGCGGGTGGCCCTCCCGCAGCTGGCGCAGCAGCAGGTACACGCCGTCCGCCGGCTGGGTGACGGTGAGCAGCTCGCGCGGGCAGCCTTCATCGCACCATTTCTGGGCGCGTGCAATGAGCATGTCGATGGCGCCGCGGGCCTCTTGCGGGGTGAGGCTGGCCACATCCACGCCGCGCCCGGTGGGCACCAGGTGGTAGAAGCACACGCGGCGGATGTTTTCACGCTCGATGAAGTCGAGTATCTGCTGCATGCTTTGCACGTTGTTGCGGGTAAGGGTGAGGCGCAGGCCGGTTTTCTGGCCCACTTCCTCGCAGAGCTTGAAGCCGCGGATAGCGCCGTCGAACGCGCCGGGCACGCCGCGGAACTTGTCGTGCACGGCGCCGATGCCGTCCAGCGAGATGCCCACATAGGCCACGCCGAGCTTCTTGAAGAGAGAGGCGAGCTGGGGGGTGATGCGGGTGCCGTTGGTGGAGATGGTAACCTTCAGCCCGCGCTCCGTGGCGCGCTCCAGCAGCTGCGGCAGCTGCGGGTGCAGCGTGGGCTCGCCGCCGGAGAGCAGCAGTGCGTTCACCTTGTAGTCCGCCAGGTCGTCAATCACGGCGCAGCATTGTTCCCAGGAGAGCTCGCCGGGGTAGCGCTCCGCGTGTGAATCCGCGTAGCAGTGCACGCAGCGCAGGTTGCATGTGCGGGTGATGTTCCACACCACGATGGGTTTGCGCGTGCGCGCGGAGGAGGGCATGCACGCGGCGGTGCTGGCATGCGGGTTGTTTTCCCCGCCGCCCTGCCCATAGCGGATGTGGTCGGCAGGCTGTGAGATTCCGGTCCAGAGCTTGGTGATGTTGATCATGGTGTATCGGGAAAGGCGTTGTTTTAATGCGCGTCTCGCATGGCGGCGGGAATGTATGGACAGAGGGGCTCTGCGGCCATCATGTCGCCGGTCATGCCGTATGCTCGGGAGCGGGAGCCGCCGCAGATGCGCCGGAACTCGCACTTGCCGCACTTGCCGCCCAGTGCATCGTCATCCCGCAGCTGCACAAAGAGCGGATGCGTGCGGTAAATCTCCGCCAGGTTGTCCGTGCGCACGTTTCCGGCGGTGATGGGCAGGAATCCGCTGGGCTGGATTTCTCCCACATGGGAGATGAAGAGCACGCCCTTGCCGTCGCGCGTGGGGATGAACTGGCGCGGGGCTTCCTTGCCATCGCTCGCGGAGCCGTGGTGGTGGTGCGGGGGGGCTGCGGTGCCGCTGCGGGGCACCTGCATAATCACGCGGCGGTATTGGTGCCCCTCTGTGGTTTTCACGGCAAAGGGCAGGGTGCCGCGCAGGGCGGCCAGGCGCTGCCACACGTCCTCAAACTCCCGGGCGGTGGGCATCTCGTCCAGCGTGGCGCGGCCGGTGGGAACCAGCGCGAACACGCTCCACACATCCGGCTGCACCTGCTTCATGAGCTCGATAAATTCATCAAGCTCCGGCAGGGTGGTGCGGGAAAGGGTGGTGTTGACCTGCAGCATGATTCCGGCCTCCTTGGCGCGGCGCGCGGCTTCCAGCGTGCGCTCGAAGGTGTGCGGCACGCGGCGGAACGCATCGTGCGTGGCCTGCGTGGCACCGTCCAGGCTCAGGCTCAGGCTCACCACGCCGGCGGCCTTCAGCTCCGCAAAGTCCGTGTTGAGCAGGCGCGCCGTGGCGGCCGGGCTCAGCGATACCCGCAGGCCTTTCTCCGTGGCGTAGCGGATGAGCTCGAAGATATCCCGCCGCATCATGGGGTCTCCGCCCGTCAGCACCAGCATGGGCGGGTTGAGCTCTGCAATGGCATCCACCAGGTGCAGGGCCTCTTCGTGCGAGAGCTCCTGCGGGTGTGCCTGCGGCTGGGCCACGGCCCTGCAGTGCCGGCAAGCCAGCGCGCATGCCCGTGTTACCTCCCAGAAGAGGATGAACGGACGCTCTGCGAAATCAAGTGCTGCTGTGTGCGGGTGCCCCGGCATGGCGCGTATTCTAACCGCCGCCTCCTGCTTTGGCAAGCACCGATTCAGCCGCACATTTCCGCAGCGTTCAAAAACTTTTTTTCAATATCTCGGAAAAATGCTTGACACTCTGCCCCGTTTGCGGTATTGTTCCGCCCCGTTCCTGAACATTATAACCTCAAACATCTAACTATGCGTTCCGTAACCGTTCGTAAAGGAGAACCCATCGATCGCGCGCTCAAGCGCCTCAAGACCAAGCTCGACACCGAGGGCATCTTGGAAGAGATGCGCCGCCGCCGCGCTTTTGAAAGCCCCATGGACGAGAAGCGCCGCAAGGCCCGCTCCGCCAGCAAGCGCAACAAGGTCCGCTGGCACTAC
>JAZLHB010000154.1:0-29588 GCA_045616565.1 Akkermansia sp.
CAACGAAAAATAAAAAAAAACCAGCCCCGCCCCCCGCAGGGCTCTGGAACTTTGAAAATAGTACATAGTACCTGGTACCTAGTACATCACTTGGCCCACGTGAGAATGACCTTTCCGGACTTGCCGGAGTTCATGGCGTCGAAACCGTCCTTGAAGTCGGTGTAGTCCATGCGGTGGGTGATGATGGGAGAGACATCCAGGCCGGAGCGGATCATGGCATCCATCTTCTGCCAGGTGCTGAACATCTCTCGGCCGTAGATGCCCTTCATCTTGAGACCCTTCCACACGAAGGTGTTCCAGTCGATGCTGGTGTTTCCGGGCTGGATGCCGAGCAGGGAGATGCGGGCGCCGTACATGGAGTACTTGATGATGTCCTGCAGGCAGGAGGGGGCGCCGCTCATTTCCAGGCAGACGTCGTACCCCTCGGTCATCTTGAGGTCCTTCATGGCCTGCTCGATGGAATCGCCGTTTTTGACGTTGACGGTGCGGTCCGCACCCATCTTCCTGGCGAGCTCGAGGCGGTAGTCGGAGATATCGGTGACGGTGACGCTCTTGGCACCGGCCTTCTTGCAGACGGCCGCAGCCATGGAGCCGATGAGCCCGGCGCCGGTGATGAGCACGTCCTCACCCACCAAATCCCAGGAGAGGGCGGTGTGGGTGGCGTTGCCGAGGGGGTCCAGGATGGAGGCAATCTCCATGGACATGTCCGGGTGGATGGGCACAATGTTACTCTGGGGGATGGAGAGGTACTCCGCGAAGCAACCGGGGCGGTTCACGCCCACGCCCAAGGTGTTCGGGCAGAGGTGGAACTGGCCGCGGCGGCAGTTGCGGCAGGTGCCGCAGACAATGTGGCCTTCACCGGAGACAACCTGGCCGGGCTTGTAGGCGGTTACCGCAGCGCCCACCTTCTCAATGATGCCGCAGTACTCGTGGCCCACGTGCATGCCGATGGGGATGGTCTGCTGGGCCCAGGGGTCCCAGTTCCAGATATGCATATCTGTGCCGCAAATGGCTGTCTTGTAAATCTTGACGAGAACATCGTTGGGTCCGACTTCGGGCATGGGTACGTCCATCAGTTCGAGCCCCTTGTCAGCCTTTGTTTTGACGAGAGCTTTCATATATGGCTCCAGTATACCCCCTTGGGCGGGGAATGCAAGGGGAAACCGGAATTTGGGATTGAGAATTTTGGGATTTGGAATTTGGCAGTGGGCGGGAGGGGTGTTACTGCTGCACGGGGCGGAAATCCACGAAGCAGCCGGCTTCATCCACGGCGGAGGGGACGAGCTTGAGGGGCTGGCCGGGGTGGAGGGAACGGCCGTCTGCGGCGCGCCAGCTGGCGGTGTGGCTCTCATAGAACCAGTGCGTGCCCCCCGGCAGGGCGGCGCGTGAGACATAGCCCTTCACACCCCGCAGCTGCGGGATATCCACGGTGAGGCCCTGCGGCCAGCAGGCGGTGACCACGGCATCCCACACGCGCGGGTTTTCCGCATCACACTGCAGCTCCAGGTAGCGGGCCAGCATCAGGCGGTCCGCCTCTGCCTCTGCGGCGGCAGAGGTGCGCTCCGTCTCTGAAATATGGGCGCAGACGCCCGCCAGCCGCCCGCGGGAGGGCAGGGGGGTGTCCTTCTCCCCGGCCAGGCGGCGGAAGGCGCGGTGTACCACCAAATCCGCATAGCGGCGTATGGGGCTGGTGAAGTGGCAGTAGTCTCCCTTGGCTAAGCCGTAGTGCCCCAAGGGGTCCGGGGCGTAGCGTGCGCGCATCATGCAGCGCAGCAGGGCCACCTTGAGCGTTTCCTCCTCCGGGCGCCCCTGCACCTGCTCCATGGCGCGTGCAATCTGCTCACGCGTGGTGAGCATGCCCACGCTGTAGCCGTAGCTGCGCATTTGCACGCCGAATTCATGGAGCCTGGCGGGGTCCGGCTCCTCATGCACGCGGTACACGGCGGGGAGGGCGCGGGCGTTGAGCTCACGGGCCACGGCCTCGTTGGCAGCGAGCATGCACTCCTCTATCAGCTGGTGCGCGGGGTCGGATTCCGTGAGCTCCACCCCGGTGGGGTTGCCCTCTGCATCCGCCAGCACATGAAGCTCCGGCATGTCCAGGTTGAGCGCGGCCTGTTTCATGCGGCGCGCGCGCAGGGTTTGGGTGAGCTTCCCGGCTTCCCGCAGGATGGCATCCACCTCTGTATCCCCGCAGGTGCCGCCCTGCAGCACCTCCAGCGCTTGGGCGTAGGTCATGCGGCGGCGGGAGCGGATAACCGCCTTGGCGAACTCCGCATGCACCACCGCCCCCTTGGAATCGATGCGCATGCGGCACAGCGCGGTCAGGCGGTCCTCTCCCTGGCGCAGGGAGCAGATGCCATCACACAGCCGCGGCGGCAGCATGGGCAGCACGCGGTCCGGCAGGTAGGTGGAGTTGCCGCGCCGCTGCGCCTCTGCATCCAGCGCGGAGCCGGGACGCACATAGTGCGCCACGTCTGCTATGTGCACATCCAGCTGCCAGCCGGAGCCGCAGCGGTGCAGGGTGATGGCATCGTCGTAGTCGCGCGCGCTTTCGGGGTCGATGGTGATGATGCACTCGCTGCGGCAGTCGAGTCGGTCGCGGAGGTCCTTCTCGCGCACGGCAGAGGGCAGGGCGGCGGCCTCCGCCAGCACCTGCGGCGGGAAATCCTCTGCCAGCCCGAATTTGCGGACGGTGGCCAGAATGCCCACATCCATGCGTGCGGCGTCTCCCAAAACCTCCACGCAGCGGCCCTTGGCCTCCATGCGCGCCACGGGGTACGCCACGGGCTCCACCACGATGGTATCTCCCGGCTGCGGGACTTCCTCCGGCTTCTCCACCAGGTGGACAATCTCCGGCGCGGTCACGCCGTCTCCCACCATGATGCCGAAACGCCCGCCCGCGCGGAAGGTGCCCACCCACTGCTCATGGCCGCGCTGCAGGATTTCCTCAATGTAGACCACGGCGGAAAGATCTCCCGCGGCGGGGCGCCTGGGGCCCTTGCCGCCGCGGCGGTAGCGCGTTGTAGCACCCTGCACGCGGACGGATGCCCGCACACGGTCGCCATCCATGGCGCTGCAGCTGCGGCGCGGTTCCACGGAAAGGCTGCGCGGGCAATCCGCATGCAGCAGGGCGGCAATCTGCTCCTGTGCGGCGGCATCCGGCAGGAACAGCAGCTTGCCGCCCTGCGTTTTCACCACGCGCCCGGTGAGCGGGGCCTGCGGGTCCGCCGCCTTGCGCAGGGCGTACGCGCCCTTCTGCAGCTTCAAGAGCCTCCCCTGGCCGAGCCAGAGCTTCAAGGTTTCCCGCAGCAGGGCGCGCTGGCGGGCGTCTATGCCCATGCCTCGCGCAATCTCCCCGCTGCTCTGCGGTGTGTAGTCGTGCCGCTGCAGGTACGCGGCCAGGGCCTCGTTGAGCGGCTTCTCATCTGTTTTTCGGGGTAGTTTCTTCATTTCAACGCGCGGAGACTACCACACAATCAAGAGTTTTTCAACCCGTATGATGTGTAGGGAGACATCTTCCCGCATGTGGCCACCCCAGCCCGCTGTTCACATGCTGAGCGCCAGCAGGAAAAGCATGGCGTGGAGGGAGGCTAGGCCGAGCATCACGTTCATCTTCTTGTTGGCCGGGGTGGTGTGGAGCTTGACCAGGATGATGCCGCCCACAATGATGGCGGCGAGCCAGCAGAGGTTCCAGTGGAAGCCGGGCAGGAACATGGCGGTCCAGCGCACGGTGGCGTATGGCAGGATGAGGAAGGCGAGCGCGAGCCCGCGGGCGCGGCTGTCTCCCAGGCGCACGGCAAGGGTGCGCTTGCCGGTGGTGGAGTCCTCCACGCGGTCGCGGATGTTGTTGACCTCGATGAGCAGGCAGGAGAGGATGCCGCACTGCACGCCGATGATAAAGGCGCAGCGGTACAGGGGAGCCCATTCCGGAATCCAGCCGATTTGCACGAAGACGGTGCCGGCCACGGCGATGAGCCCGAAGAAGGCGAGCACGCAGACTTCCCCCAGCCCGTGGTAGGAGAGCGGGTACGGCCCGCCGGTGTAGCAGTAGGAGGCCAGCATGCACGGCACGCCGATGGCGATGACCGCCCAGCCCTGCTGGTAGATGAGCGGGAGCGCGAACGCCGCCGCCGCCGCCAGGAAGCACGCGCCGATGATGAGCACCGTGCGCGGTGAGAAATCCCCGCCGGCGGTGATGCGGCGCGGTCCCTGCCGCCGCTCGGTGTCGGCGTGCTTGAGGGAGTCGATGGCATCGTTGAAGATGTTGCTGGCAATCTGGAGGCACATGCAGCTCAGCGCGGTGAAGGCGGCGAGTGTCCAGTCCAGCACAATGCCGAGCTCCGGCCTGTAGTGCTCGAATTTCCAGACGATGAGGCAGCCGGCCCACACCGCCACCAGCCCGGCGGGCAGGGTCTTGGGGCGCGCGGCCAGGAAGATGGATGTCAACTTGTTCATGGTAGGTATGAGAAGGGTGGAATCATTTGCGCGGGTACTTGCGGCGCCCGCCGTTGGCTTCCCGGAAGGGCTCGAAGAGCTTGTCCAGCCCGCTGTTCTTGATGAGCAGCGTCTGCTCCATCAGCCTGCCGAGCTTGCCCTTGGGCCAGCCGCGCTGCCAGAACCAGTCCAGGTACTCCGTGGGCAGGTCCATGAGCGGGCATCCCTTGGGCGGGTACTTCTCCGGGCCGTACATGCCGAAGGGCATGTGCATGGCGGCAATCTCCGCCAGCAGGGCGCGCAGCTCATCGGCTCCGGGTATGGGCGCAGGCTCCATGGCGGCGTCACTTGATGCTCCAGCCGATTTCCCGCCCGGCGTACATGGGCACCACGGTTTCCCCGTATCCGCGGTAGGCGGTGGGCACCTGCATGGGCGTGTCTTGCAGCACCACGCGCTTGGCGGCGGGTTTCAGGCCGTAGATGCGGCAGGCGTTGCCGGAGACAAAGCCCTGCAGCTTGTCCGCCGCGCCGTGGGCGGCAAAGACCTCCGCCAGCTTGGGGAGGGCGAGCGGCGCGGTGAACACGCCCGCCGCGCAGCCGCAGGATTCTTTCCGGTGGCGCGGGTGCGGCGCGGAATCGCTGCCGAACATGATGCGCCCGTGCCCGCCCAACACGGCGGTGAGCAGGGCATCCCGGTCCTCCGGCCGCTTGGCTATGGGCTTGCAGAACAGGTGCGGTTGCAGCATGCCGCCCGCCACGTCGTCCAGCGTGATGAGCAAATGCTGCAGTGTGACGGTGGCGCAGAGGTTCGGGAACTCGTCCAGCAGCTGCACCGCAGCGGCGGTGGTGATGTGCTCCATGCTGATGGTGAGCTTGGGGAAGCGCGTGGCCAGGTCACGGTAGACGGCCAAGAATTCCTGCTCGCGGTCCATCACGAAACCGTGGCTCTCACCATGCACCAGCAGGGGAATGCCCATTTCCTCCATGAGGTGGAGCGTGCGGTCCGCGTCCCGCAGGTTGGCCACGCCGCCCTCACTGTTGGTGGTGATGCCGGCGGGGTAGAGCTTGAGCCCGAAGAACCCGGGGGTGGACTTTGCCGCCGCGAGCGCCGCTTCGTCCAGCACGGTGAAGAACAGGGTCATGTACGGCGTGAACGCCGCTCCCTCCAGCGCCTCCCGCACGCGCTCCGCGTATGCGGTCATCATCTGCGGCGTGGTCACCGGGGGCACCAGGTTGGGCATGACGACCGCTCCCGCAAACCCCGCCGAAAGCGGCGCGGTGAGCTTCAGCATCTCGCCGTCGCGCAGGTGCAGGTGCATATCCAGCGGGCTTTCAAGCGTGATTTCCATGCCGCCATTCTAGCATGCCGCCCCCTGCGTTTCAAGCGCAGGTTGACCAAGATTGCATTTGCCAAATTCCGGATTGTCTGGTATGGTGGGCGCAACGATGAAAGCTTTGCACAAGTACCGTTTCCTCACGCTCGGCGCCGCCTTGCTGGCGCTGGCATCCTGCACGCACAAGGACGACACCAAGATTCCGGGCCTGCACCCGGAAAACACGCCCACCGCGCCGGTGAGCACCACCACCGCCCAGCCCAACGGCGGCATGGCCACAGAGCCCGTCACCCGCGCCACGCCCCCGGGGCGCCGCATCTCCCGCCTGGCCGTTCCCGGCAACTATGTGGCGCTCACCTTTGATGACGGCCCCAGCGCCGCCAACACGCCCCGCGTGCTGGATATCCTGCGCAACCACGGCGCACACGGCACGTTCTTCGTGGTGGGTGAGAGCGTGAACAGAAACTCCAGCATCCTTTCCCGCGCCGTCGCCGAGGGCAATGAAATCGGGGTCCACACCTGGAGCCACATCAAGATGACCGGCAGCAGCAGCGACCGCATCAACAGCGAGGTCTCCCGCAGTATCGACGCCATTACCGCCGCCACGGGCCGCGCTCCGCGCCTCATCCGCCCGCCCTATGGCGCCGTGAACGCCTCCATCGTCAACTCCATGTTCGATAACTACGGCCTCACCTCTGTGCTGTGGGACGTGGACACGCGCGACTGGCAGCATCCCGGCGTGGATGTGGTGGTCTCCCGGGCCGTGGGCAATGCGCGCTCCGGCTCCATCATCCTGGTGCATGATATCCACGCCTCCACGCTTGCCGCGCTGGAAGGCATTGTCACCGGGCTGCAGGCCCGCGGCTTCAAGTTGGTGACCGTTTCCGAGTTGATGGCCCTGGCCAGGCACGCCGCCGCCAATCCCGCGGCCGCAACCACCCCCGCTGCGGCTCCCGTGACTGCACCTGCCTCACCCGCCGCAGCACCCGCCCCTGTGGCGCCCGCCGCCGCCCCGGCCATCCCGGCCCCGGTGAACGCACCCGCCAGCCACCTGGTGCCCCGCACAACCCGCAGCATGGGTAGCGCCACCATCGGCAAGGCTCCCGCGCCCGCAGTGGAATCTCCCGCCGCCCCCGCCGTGAGCGGCGGCGCTTCCGCCATCTCCGGTCAGAACTGATTTTCCCCGCGTTCCCATGCCTGCCAAAAAAATCAACGGACGCGTGGCCCTGGTGGGTGCCGGCCCGGGCGACCCGGAGCTTATCACTCTGCGCGGGCACGACCTCATTGCGGAGGCAGACTGCCTGGTGTACGATGCCCTCTCCTCCCCGGAGATGCTCAACTGGGCCAAGCCCCGGTGCGAGCGCATCTATGTGGGCAAGCGCGCGGGCAGGCATGCCATGCCGCAGGAGGATATCTGCGCCCTGCTCGTGAAGTGCGCGGCCAAGCACGCTCTCACCGTCCGCCTGAAAGGCGGCGATCCCTATGTGTTCGGCCGCGGGGGGGAGGAGGCCCAGGCCCTCTGCGCCGCCAAGGTGCCCTTTGAGGTGGTGCCGGGCATTTCCTCCGCCATTGCAGGCCCCGCGTATGCGGGCATTCCTGTCACCCACCGGGATTGCTGCTCCCAGTTCACCGTCTTCACCGGCCACAAGGGCGCGGATTCCGATGAGCCGCTGGATATCCCGGGCATTGCGGCGGTGCAGGGCACCAAGGTTATGCTCATGGGGATGGCGCGCTTGAAGGACACCCTGGCCGCGCTTGTGAAGGCCGGGCAGGATGCCGCCACCCCCGCCGCCGCCATCCAATGGGCCGCCACGGGCCGCCAGCGCAGCGTTTCCGCCACCGTGGGCACGCTTGCCGCCGCCGTGGAGAAGGCCGGCATCTCATCTCCCGCCGTCGTGGTTATCGGGGATGTGGTCAACCTGGCTCCGCAGCTGGATTGGCGCGGGCGCCTGCCGCTCATCGGCAAGCGCATTGTCATCACCCGCACGCGGGAGCAGGCCAGCTCCCTTTCCCGGCAGCTGCGCTCCCTGGGCGCGGATATTCTGGAGCTGCCCACCATCCGCATCACGGATCCCTCCAACCGCCAGGACTTTGCGGAGGCCGTGGTGGATGCACCGCACTACGACTGGCTCATCTTTTCCAGCCCCAACGGCGTGCAGCGCTTCTTCCGCGCCTTCTTCGCCGTTTATGAGGATATCCGCGAAATCGGCGGCGCGCGCATTGCCGCCGTGGGTCCCGGCACCGCCGCAGAGCTCCGCAAGGTCGGGCTCATGGTGGATGTCATGCCCAAGAAGGCCGTGGCGGAGGAGCTTGTGGCCGAGTTCGACCGCAAGGCGGACGATTTCGGCGGCGTGGCCAATTCCACCATGCTCTGGGTTCACAGCGAGCAGGGGCGCGATGTCATCTACAAGGAGCTCATGAAGCGCCAGGCTATTGTGGACGAGTGCTGCGCCTACAACACCGTGCCGGAGACGGAGGACCCCACCGGTGCCCGCGCCCGCCTGGCAGAGGAGGGGGCGGATATCATCACCTTCACCAGTTCCAGCACCGTGCGCCACTTCATGGCTCTCGGCATTCCGCTGCCCAAGGGATGCCGCATCGTCAGCATCGGTCCCGTCACCACTGCAACGCTCGCGGAGTTCGGCCTCAAGCCGCATGCAGAGGCCGCCACGCACGATATCCCCAGCCTGGTGCACGCCATTGTATCCCTGAGCAAGGCATGACCGCCCCCGCCCCAGCGCCGCACATGCTCTGCCTGGGCGTGAATTTCCGCACGGCTCCCGTATCCGTGCGCGAGCGCTTTGCCGTGCTCAAGGGCAGGCTGGCGGAGGCCAACCGCGCGCTAGCCGCGCTTCCCGCCGTGCAGGAATGCGTGCTGCTTTCCACCTGCAACCGCACGGAAATCTACCTTTGGAGCGCAGATGTGCAACAGGCGCAACACGCCGTGCTGGCCCACCTGTTGGGCGCGGATGCCGCCCCGGAAAACTGCTTCTACACCTATGCGGATGCCGAGGCCCTGCGCCACTTGGCCACTGTGGCTGCGGGCATGGATTCCATGGTCATCGGTGAAACGGAAATCTTCGGCCAGCTGAAGGATGCCTACCGCGCCGCGCAGGAGGCCGGCACCACCGCTTCCTTTGCCAACCGCACTTTCCAGCACGTCTTCACCATCGGCAAGCGCGTGCGCGCCAACACGCGCATTACCTCCGGCCCCACCTCCGTGGGCGCCGCCGCCGTGCAGATGGCCCACAAGATTCTCGGCAACCTCGCCGGCTGCCGCGTCCTCATCGTCGGCGCGGGGGAGGTGGCGCGCTCCACCGCCAAGAGCCTCGCATCCCGCGGGGCGGAGCATATCTTTGTCGCCAACCGCTCGTACGACCGCGCAGTCGCCCTGGCAGAGCAGGTGGGCGGCAGCGTGATCCGCTTTTCCCAGTGGATTCCCTACCTTCGCGAGATTGACATCGTCATCGTCTCCACCGCCTCGCCCGCATTCGTGGTTGTTCCGGATTTGCTGGAGTGCGTGCAGGCGGAGCGCAAGCGTCCGCTTTTCATCATCGACCTCTCCGTGCCGCGCAATGCGGACCCCGCATGCGCCCTGGTGCAGGATGTCCATCTGTATGATATGGACGCCATGCAAGCCATGGCGGAGGAAACCCTGCAGGGGCGCGCCCGCGAGCTCGCACGCGGGGCGGAAATCATCTCCGATTGGGTGCGGGATGAGGCCGCTGCGCTCCTTTCCCACTCCTTTGTTGTTTCTGAAAGCGTTGAAAATTGAATGCTTTGCAAGAAAAATAAAAAAACTTGTAGAACTTTTGAACAATAATTGTTAGGATAGTGTCTACACTATACAAGCAAGGCTTGAAGGGCATATATGAATAACAGCGACATAGACGATCAAGAGGCAAGGCTACTGGCCATTCTGGCCACCATGAAGGTGCAGGCCACGCCGGAGGCTGATTTCGAGGAACGCTTCCTTTATCACTTCCACGAGCGCGTCACACAGGAAATTGTTTGCACCCCGGCTCACCGCCGTGCGCTTGATCACGTCTTGCAGCTTCTTCAGAACTTCGGCATGCGCAAGATTGCGTACGGTTCTTCCGCCCTCGGCATCGGCGCTCTCGCCCTCGGCTTCTTCTCTATCCCGGAGACCCAGGAGAACGGCATTGCCTCCACCCACAAGCCCACCCGCTTTGAGACAAGCCTGGCCTCCCTTGCCCCCTCCCTCCGCTCCGATATGGACTCCTGCACATGTGTGCGCGTCATCAACACAGCCAACCGCCACAACGTGGAGCAAGACGCTTTCATGGCCCAGGGCGGCGCGGATGAGTCCAACGGCTACACAAGCAGCATGAACAAGGGCTGGACAGCGGATTTCGAATCCCCCGCCAACACATCCGTTGAGGGCGTGTTCGCATACTGATTGGCCTGTTTGTTCCAATACAATTGTCCAAAAGCGCGCGGTTCCCAAGAGGGACCGCGCATTTTTTCTTCACTGTTCTCTCCTCAATGAGTTACACTTTGCCTGTGGAAAACGGTTTCAACCCCAACACGGCGGGGTCGTACGGCGCTTGCATGATACCGGGCGAAGCGGTTGGTGGTACCTCGTGCTCCAATTGCTCAACTTGATTCCTCTCGTTAATATCATCGCTTCCATCACCCTGCTGGTGTTCTGGTGCTTGGATTCCGAGAAGAAGCCCAACAAATGGGGAGTCTCCCCCAAGTACGCCCCCCCCCCTGCCGCCCGTGCCCGGCACCCGCGTGTAATCACGCAATCTTTTCTTATCATCTCCAATCTCCCAAACGGTCCGGCTTTTCCGCCGGACCGTTTGCTTTTATGCAATCGGTGGGAATATGCAATCTGCGGTGTCCTCCCTGTGCCCCGCAGCAGAGATAACATGGTGATATCCCCGGCATGCCGGGTGAACTCAAGCGCTTCTGAGCCGTCACTGCGTGCTTATCTGTCCCGCTTGTGTTCGCGTTTCGCTTTGCGCAACTCGCCTTCTATGGCGGCCCTCGCATGGCGGCGCCCGGCATACCTCAGCATGATGTCCTCCCGAATGCTGTATTGTTGCCACGCGCCCTGGAATATTTCAGAATACTCCCTGCCACGCAAATAGCCGAACACACTTTCGGCGTACAAATCCACCAGTAGTTTCTCCATGCGCGGAGTGGGCACGCCATCCACCCATTGGAACGGCGACTGTGAATGCAGCGGCAGGATGACCACCCCGCCTGCCGAAGAGCTTCTCAGCTGGGCATGCGCCGTTTCATCGGGAGTAAACTGGGCATCGTAACCCAGTTTCAACAAATGGACGAACACGTCGTCCATCCTGTTGCGCGGTACCTCCAGGTACAGGAGTTTGTTTGGAACGGGATGCTCTTGCAGTTTGGAAAAATACTCGCTGCTGTATACAATAAACGGCATCGTCTGGAAGCGGGTCAGCAACTCTCGGCGTAGTTTCCGCACATCCTGGCGCAGCAGGGGAACAAACGGCAGCTTCGTGCGCCTCTTGTACACACCGCGCCTCACGCGCTCCAAATAGCCATCCTTGGCAACCTTGTGCAGAACCCACCTCAACCCGCTGCGTGATGTCTCCATGCGCACCGACACAGCCTCCAGCAATTCATCGATGCTGAAGCTACTGTGCTCCCTCGCATAGCGAAGCACAAAAGCGCGCTTGTCCGGCTCCTTCTTCATGGTGCCAATCTCACCAAATTATCATCACCCAGTCAAGAAAATTGACGCTGATTTTGCACCCTGATTTGCTCGCAGGTCAGTACCGTGGTTTGTGCGCCGGTTTGGGTGGCACAGGCCGTAGTTCGCGGTGATTCCGCCGTGCAACCCGTGCGGATGAGGCATAACCGATTGCAATCCGCATGGGCAAGCGATGTCCAAGCCGCCCATGCCCGCGTTCCGCAGAAACGCATAGCGGATTTTCGCCCCGCCATATATGTCCAAAGCGCGCGCCGCGTTCAGCGCCAGAGCAGCAACGCCGCCGCTCGCCCCATCTGCAAGCATGAGTATACCGCATGCAAATTAGCGTCACTTTTCCGAAAAATTGACGCTAATTTGCGCGCTGTGTAATAGACCGTTGGGTAATTTGTGTGTGTTGGGGTGGGCTGGTTTGAGCAGTGCCTAGTGAGTGTTGCGCGGCATTGCGCGCGGGAATAACATCGTGCATGCCGCGCTCGTCACACGGCGGCATGCGCCCGCCTACGCCGAAGGCTGCGGCGAGACGAAACCATAGCGTATTTGCCCCGCGACTGGACGATTGTTCGAGTGGGCAGCGAGTGGTGCATAGCGGATTTTTGCCCCGCTATGCATGCGCTAATCCGCGCCTATCACCCGGCACCAGTTCACCCAAGCACCTGCTCGCCCTACCCTCAGGCAGGAGTATCATGCATGCAAATTAGCGTCAATTTCCGTTAAAAGTGACGCTAATTTGCGCGCTGGGTTATTGCCACACAGGTAGATTTGCAGTTGTTTGTGCTCCGTTTGCGCGGTGGCTAGTGAGTATTGCGCGTGCATTGCGCGGCGGGGAATAACATCGTGCCTGCCGCGCTCGTCATACGGCGGCATGCGCCCCCTACGCCGAAGGCTGCGGCGTGACTCGCCCAACCTGCATTGTCTCGCGTGCGTGGCTGGTGTGAGGATGGCAGGGGATGCATAGCGGATTTTTGCCCCGCTATGCATGTGCGCAACCGCGCTCCTCGCCCCACGCTAGTGGATCCAAACGCGCTCACTTCACCCGCAAGCTGGTGTATTCGGCACCCAAATTAGCGTCACTTTTGCCCGAAAGGGACCCTAATTTGCGCGCTGGGGTATAGCTTGTCGTGTGATTTGTGTGTGTGTTGGGGTGGGCTGGTTTGAGCAGTGCTTGGTGAGTGTTGCGCGGCATTGCGCGCGGGAATAACATCGTGCCTGCCGCGTTCGTCATACGGCGGCATACGCCCGCCTACGCCGAAGACTGCGGCGAGACGAAACCATAGCGTATTTGCCCCGCGATGGGACGATTGTTCGAGTGGGCAGCGGGGGATGCGTAGCGGATTTTTGCCCCGCTATGCATGTGCGCAACCGCGCTCCTCGCCCCATGCTAGTGGATCCAAACGCGCTCACTTCACCCGCAAGCTGGTGTATTCGGCACGCAAATTAGCGTCAATTTTGGCGAAAATTGACGCTAATTTGCGCGCTGTGTAATAGACCGTTGGGTAATTTGTGTGTGTCGGGTGTTGGTTTTCGGGGTGCTTGTTGAGTGATGCGCGTGCACTGCGCGCGGGGAATAACATCGTGCCTGCCGCGCTCGTCATACGGCGGCATGCGCCAGCCTACGCGGCTGCGACGATACGAAACCATAGCGTATTTGCCCCGCGATGGGACGATTGTTCGAGTGGGCAGCGAGTGGTGCATAGCGGTTTTTCTCCCCGTTTAGCGAGTGCCCTCCTGCGTCTCCCGCCCCAAAGCTCTCGCTTTCACTACCCGCAAGCATGAGTATTCGGTGCGCAAATTTGCGTCACTTTTACCAAAATTTGACATTGCCATCCCATATGCAATGACAGTAACCACGCCCAGAGATAGATGGATGTGAGACGCCAATCACCCGCCCATAGGGCGGGTTCGGTACAGAGGCCCGTCTTCGCCCTGCGGGCGCCGACTAAAGCTACGCCGGGATAAAACGCCGAAGCAGGCGTGCTACCGTGGACAGTCCTCCCGCAACAGAGGGACGGCAACAAATGATGCGGCGGTGAGGCCCCTGCATGGCGATACAAATTGGCTCTGTCCTACCATAGTGTTGGTTTTCTTAATCATTGACAATTAACGATTAAAACTAATTTTAGCGGTTGGAACTCCTCGTTTGGCTGTGTTTTGTGCATTTTTTCAAAGACTTTCAACACCGTGGTAGGACAGACCCTACAAATTTAGCCCAACCCCGTAAGGGTTGGGGGTAACCACCATCCAAATGCCTGCCTCGGCGTAGGCGATAGCCGAAGATGGGTTTCATTGCGGAACCCGCACTGTGGGCGGGTGGATGGCGTCTCCCGTTGCACGTCTCGAAAGCATCGACACGCGCTTTGCGCATACTGTCCGTCACGAGTTCCTAACCCCACCCGATAGAAAGTCGCCCTGCAAATCCACTGATGACAAGGAAAGCACCGACATATGCCGGTGCTTCGGGTGAGTTATGGGATGGCAATGTATCGCGTATTCGTCGTTAAGGGTATGAGACACGATCCAATCTGCTTGACTTCAAATGTTATCGCGTCCCAAACACAACGAAAATAATGCGTGCCCGCATTATCTTGCCGCAGTCGAGCAGCCGACGCCGACATTGAAGATTTTTGCAAAAACTGCTTGACTACTCATGCCGAAGGAGTATGCTCGATTTTGTCATGTGCATGAGTCAGAATATTGTTCTCAAGTTTTTTTTTGCTATTAACGCGCTGTTGCTTGCAATTGAACTTGTAACGTTTAATATTAACTGCCTGACTTTTCCTCAAGGGTGTTTAATTTCAGAATTCCTTATCAATTACCAAGGAGGCTTTGTTCGTAGAGGTGCTGTGGGAGAATTATTGTACCAAATTTGCAAGCCTCTAGGCATAAATCCAATCTATGTTATTGTTCCAGTATGTGTAATAAGTATATTGGCCTTCTTATACGTTCTTGTCAAGTTTTTTAGAAAGGAGCATCTGTGCTTGTGGATTCTTCCCACATACTATGTTTGTGGTGGTGCAGACTATATTAGAAAAGATTTTATTATTATGCTTTTTGTATTATGGGTTTTTAGACAAATTCCCAAGATTCTTGCAGGATCCAGGAATACGGTGCCTGTAATATTGATGATAGGATTACTTTTAAATATTCATGAGGCCTCGTTTTTCATTTTTTATCCTGCTCTCTGTGTTTATATCCTATTTGCCAAATGCAACAACGCGACCCTGCGGACGAGATGCGCAATTATCGTTGCTCCTGCTGCGATGATGCTATTGCTGTGTGTTTTCAAAGGGAATATGGAATGCTGTGAGGGTATTTTCAATTCATGGGGATATGCTTATCCGAATGCCTTTGAATCTTTGGAGGGCTCCGACAATGCCATTACAGCTCTCACATGGGAAACGTTGCCTACTGTTCTGTGGCATCTTCATATGAATTTTGCAACTGGTCCTCTGTTCAAATATTCGCCATTAATTATCAAGCCGTTTGTTATTTTGTTGATACTTTATATAATGGTGCAAGTATCGTTTATATATCAGAGAAATAGTGCGGAGTATTGTGCTAAAACAAGAAGTTTCGTCTTCTGTGCGCTTATGCAGTTAATTGCATTGCTTCCTATGTTCACTATTCTTAGCTGCGATTTTAGAAGAATATGCTTCTATTGGACAACATCATCGTTTCTTGCATACTTCTGCCTCAGTTGTATTCCGCTGACTTTTGGCCGTGTGGAGAAAATCCGCTTACCTATCAGACGGTTAAGCGAAATGCTGACTAAACCTGTTTCCCCCATTTGTCCTTTCATTTTCCTGCTGCTTCTTGGGGTGCCCTATACAGGTAACAACATCGTTAATTACATGTCTCCATTGGTTCAAAAGGCGCTGCCTAGCGCTATATGGCATGCCTCTAACCAGGAATCGGATATCTGCAATATCAAGTTAAAGTAATGGGAGAAATAAGCTTAGTAGTACAGCGTCCAAAGACTCACATTTTGCAAACTCGTGGTTAAATGAAAATATTTAATAGCCCAACAGCAGTTATAGGAGCAGGTATAACAGGACTTGCCATTGCCCGCATGATTACGGAAGCCGGCGGCAAGGCTGTCGCCTATGAAGCCTCTGCTCGCGCAGGCGGGCTCGTGAAGTGCGAGACGGTTGGAGGCAATCTGTATCATTTGACCGGAGGACACGTGTTCAATTCCAAGCGTGCGGATGTGCTGGAGTGGTTCTGGCGTCACTTTGACAGGGAGACGGATTTCATTCCGGCGCGGCGCAATGCGGTAACCTCCTTGGAGGACGGGCAGCTGGTGGGCTACCCCATAGAGAACCACCTGTACGAATTCGACACCCAAACGCGCAATACGATTATCCGGGAGCTGCTGGACATAGCACGCGCTGGGGAGAGGCAGCCGCGCACGCTGGGGGAGTTTTTCGACACGCGCTTCGGGTCCACGCTCAACAGGGTCTACTTTGCGCCGTACAACACCAAGATATGGGGGCGCGACATCTCCGGGTTGCCGCTGGAGTGGCTGCAGGGCAAGCTGCCCATGCCCACCATCGAGGAAATATTCGAGAATAATATAGGCGGCGTGAACGAGACGAAGATGGTGCACAGCTCCTTCTACTACGCCAAGACTGGGGGCTCCCAATTTCTGGCGGACACGCTCGCCAAGGGGCTAGACATCCGCTGCAACTGCCCGGTTTCACACTTGGAACGCGCGGCGAACGGTAAGTGGCTGGTGGAGGGCGAGACCTACGATGCCGTGATCTACACGGGAGACATTCGGCAGTTGCCGGGCATTCTGGGAGCGCAGCACCCGCTTACTGGCTTTTCCTCAGAGATATTCGGGCTTGGTTTCCACGGCACCACGTCTGTGCTGTGTCAGATAGACGACAATCCGTATAGCTGGATCTACATGCCTTCCCTGAAGCATGCTTCGCATCGCATCATTTGCACGGGCAACTTCTCCAAGGGCAACAACGCGCCGGGCATCACCACCGGAATCATCGAGTTCTCCCGCAAGATGGAACGGGAGGAAATTGAGACGGAGCTGCAGAAGATACCATTCCACCCGCAATACATTGCCCACCACTGGGAGGCGCTTACCTACCCCATGCAGGACGCTGCCAGCAGGGAGGTCATTCGCCGCGCCAAAGAAATCTTGGCACCGCAGGACCTGCATCTGCTGGGCCGCTTTGCTGAATGGGAGTACTACAACATGGATGCCGCCATCGGTGCCTGTCTGGATTTCATGAACACTGAACGCTAATGGGCAAGCTCATTCGAA
The DNA here is from genome assembly GCA_045616565.1 of Akkermansia sp. Classification (GTDB taxonomy): domain Bacteria; phylum Verrucomicrobiota; class Verrucomicrobiia; order Verrucomicrobiales; family Akkermansiaceae; genus Akkermansia. Next base: position 16,763 of record JAZLHB010000154.1, read on the forward strand.
TCATCCGTGATTTTGCCGCGCGCCGCGCGGACCTGTTCTGCTTCGTGGTGGTGGGAGTCACAGCCTCTGCGGTGCACTGGTGCATCTCGTGGTACGTGTTTTACCATGTACTGGTGGGGATGACCACCAAGGCTACGTTAGCGGGCTACGCCGGCGGCTGGGTTTGCTCCTATTTGGGCAACCGCCTGTGGAGCTTCCGGCGAACGGCGCTCAAGACGAGCATCCACGGCTCGGCACTGCGTTTCGTAGTGTGCCAGCTAGTGGCTGCGGGCGTGCTGCTACTTTCTACCAACCTTATCCAGCAGGCCATTCTGCTCTACTTCCACTGGTATGCCATTACCAACAATCTGGCGCTTACGCCGGAACTGGCGCGCTTCTGCGACGGCGCGTCCTACCCGCCCGCCCTCTTTGGTGGAATGCTGGTGGCCGCCGCATGCTCCTACCTCATGAGCAAGCTCTACGTCTTCAAATAACTAACTCGCAAAACCGATATGAAAGAAAAGACCTACGCCGTGTGCATTCCCGTTGCCAACGAGGAGGAGGGATTCGCCGATTTCATCTCCCGCCTAAAAGACGTGTTGGACGAGAACCCCGGAGGATCCGTGTACCTAGTGGTGGACAACGCCTCCAAGGACGCCACGCCGCAACTCTGTGAAGCCTTGGAGAATGAGGATCCCCGCTTCCACTACGTGTGGGCGCCAGAGAACCGCAACGTGGTGGATGCCTACCTGCGCGGCTTCAAGGAGGCCGTGGCTGCAGAGCCGGACTACATTGTGGAGATGGACGGCGGCGGCTCGCACGACCCAGCGGCCATCCCCGCGTTCCTGCGCGCCCTGAAAGAGGGCAACGAGTGCGCTTTCGGGTCCCGCTACATCAACGGCGGTTCACTACACGACTCTCCTTTCAAGCGCCGCTTCCTCTCCAAGTTCGGCTCTTTCCTGGGGCGCACGCTGCTGGGCTGCAGAGTAAAGGATGCCACCAGCGGCTATGAGGCTTTCACCCTGGCCGTGATGAAGGACATCCTGGCCTACCCGCTGCGTTCCCGCGCGCACTTCTACCAGACGGAGCTGCGCTACCTGCTCAACAAGCGCAACTGGGTGGAAGTGCCCATCCACTATGTCTCGCCCTCCCCGCGCGTTTCTCCCAACGCACTCAAGAATTCCCTGGGCTGTCTGTTCTACTATACCCTGCGTCGCTTCTCCGGTAGGCGGGACAAAATTTGAATCACGTCAGGAATCCCTCTCTTTATTCGAAGGGACCTGTCGCAGTATGGGTGCAGAGAAGCGCTTCAGCTGCAAGAAGCATGATGCAGTGGTTGCCGCTGATAGACAACTGTACCCTTCTACCTAGTGCTGCAAGCTGCAGCGGAAGTGGGGCACAAGGAAACCTCGTGCGGAGTGATTGCCGCCAGATGGCTGCTCCTATGCGGCGCCACCATACACGGCCATCGGCGAGCGGGAAAAGGTGCACCGCTGGTGGGAGCACCATAAGAGTGTAACCCTGCTGTGATGAAAGACCCTGTTCAGCAGCATTGTCGGCAGGCTGAGAAAAAAGTTCAAAAAAGTCAAATTTTTATACCGCTTTGTACATTCGCGAGTTGCATGAGATATTACTGTAATACATAATAAAAAAGTTCTTGTGCGTAGTCTGGGAGAGTGTTAGAAAGGAAAGTGCTTCGCGTTTATAGCTGCCCAACAGTTGGGCAGCGGCGTGGAGGAGAAATAAACAGAGAAATATATTATGAATCTAACTATTATTGGACCGTATGTGGATGATACTTTATCAATGATGCCAAATACAATGGGATTATATTTGGTATACAGTATGTATCATGATGATATCCAAGATGAAGACTACTTCATTTTGTATTATGTTGGCCAGTCGCAGAATATTCGAGCAAGAATTCAAAAACATATTAGCGATGGCGATTTTGACGAGCATCTAAACGCTGGATGTACGTTATTTTATTCATACGCGCCTGTCAACGGTTCGGGTTGTTTGGATCAAATTGAAAACGCATTGATTTTTTCGCAACAACCCATTCTAAACGATAATTATAAAAAATCATATATTTATGATAATCTTAATTTGAATTTGTTTGGGTTTACCTTTCTCCTGAACTCCTATGTGTATATGAATCTAAGGATTATTGTCCAAAACCATTACTAAGGCTTACCAGTAGTCTGCGCAGCGGCCAACTTTTTGAAAACTCGCAGCGGTCGTTCAGCGTTGCGTTGTTTGTGGGCGTGGTTTGGACGGTCGATGTTCGCAGAGGTAATTGTATGAGGAGAGGGTGTATTTGCGCCTAGCGGCGCTAGGTGTGGACGGCCGCGGCGAGAGGCGCGCGTGTTTGCGATATCCTAATCTTAATCCTCATCCTAATCCTAATTGCCGCCTTTGCCCTGTATGGGTGAAGGCGGCGATTAGTCCTTTTTGAGGCGTAGGAGGAGATAAGCTATGATGAGGTAGAAGGAGCCGATGATGGCGAAGGCGGCTAGGTGTGGCGTGAGTATATCGGCGAAGGAGTAGGCTTTGAGGAAGATGCCGCGGGTGGCGGTGAAGAGGTAGTAGAGGGGATCGATGTAGGCGACGTATTGGAGGAGGGGGGGCATGTTCTCGATGGGGGAGACGAAGCCGGAGATGAGGAGGGCCGGGATGATGAAGCAGAACATGCCGATGTAGGCTTGCTGCTGGGTGGAGCAGCAGGATGAGATGGCGCAGCCGATTCCGGCGAGCGACATGGAGTACATGCCGACCACCACGAAGAGCGCGGGCAGGGAGCCGTGCAGGGGGACGCCGAAGGCATAGCGCGCCATGAGCAGGATGATGACGGCTTGCCCCAGCACCAGGAGCACGGCGGGCACGGTTTTGCCGATGAGCAGCTCAAAGCGGCTCATGGGGGTGACGCAGAGCTGCTCGTAGGTTCCGGCCTCCCGCTCTTTGGCAATTCCCATGCAGGAGATGTTGAGCGTGGTGAGCATGCCGAGCAGCCCGAAAAGGCAGGGCAGGATGAACCACTTGGGATCCAGCACGGGGTTGTACAGGTTGCGCACGGTGAGGGTTTGCGCGGTGTTCGCGCCGCTGCGCTCGGCGGTCATCTGGCTGGCAATGGAGGTGATGTACCCGGCGGCAATCTGCGAGCTGTTGGAGCGGCGTCCGTCGCACACCACCTGCACATCCGCGTTCTCGCCGCGGGCGAGGCGGCGCGAGAAATCTGCGGGGATATGCACGCCGATCATGACGTCCTGGGAGTCGATGCATTCCTGCAGCTGCGCGGTGCCGTCAGCGCGCACGGTTCGGGTGATATATGGTGCGGCCTGAATGCGCTGCACCAGCTCCAGGGAGGCGGCCCCGCCGTCCTCGTTGAGGATGGCGGCGGGGCAGTCCGTGACATCCATGGTGACCATGAAGGGGAAGAGGATGCACTGCATGACGATGGGGAAGAAGAGCACCATGATGTTTCGCGTGGTGCGCAGCTGCTCCTGCAGCTCCTTGCGGATGAGCGCGGCAATGTGGATGAAGACAGTGCTCATTGGTCGAGACGCTTGGGGGTGGCGAGGAATACGAGCCCCAGCCAGAAAACGGCGGAGACCGCGAGGGCGATGGTGTTGAACCACATGACGGAGGGAACCGCGCCGGCCTGGAAGAGCGAGGTGAGGCAGCGCGCCAGGTACCGCGCGGGGATGAGGTAGCTCACGGCCTGGATGCATTGCGGCATGCTGGAAATCTCAAAGATGAACCCGGAGAGCAGGATGGTGGGCAGAATGGACGCCTGCAGGGAGATGAGCGAGGCGGAGTACTGGTTGCGCACCAGGGTGGAGATGAGCAGCCCGAACGCCAGCACGCTGAAAAGCATGAGCCCGGCCTCCGCAAACACCATCCACAGCGGCGCCTGCAGCGGCACATGGAAAATGAGCGTGGTGCTCAGCATGCAGATGCCCATGGCCCCCATGCCCAGCACAAAGTACGGGATGAGCTTGGAGAGGATGAATTCCGTGCGGGTGGCGGTGGATGCCAGGATGGCCTCCATGGTGCCGCGCTCCCACTCGCGCGCCACCACCATGGCGGTGAGGAAGGTGGCAATGAAAGAGAGCACCACCGCAATGGAGGCGGGCAGCACGTAATTGTGGCTGATGGCCGCCGGATTGAAACGGTAGGAGGGCTGCACGGTGATGCCGCCCGTGTGCCCGCGTTCCGCCGCCCAGGCGGCATACACGCTCTGCACATACAGGTTGGTGAAATTCGCGGTGTTGGGCACCGTACCGTCGCTCACCAGCAGCATGCGCGCTCCCGCGCCGCTCTCCACCCCGCGGGAAAAGTCGTCCGGGATAATGAGCACGGCGTTCACATCTCCCCGGTGCAGGGCCTGCATGGCCTCCGGCTGCCCGGCGGCGCGCGTGCAGCGGAAATTGGGGGAACCGGTGAGCCTCTCCACCAGGCTGTGCGCGGCGGTCGCCTCGTCCTGCAGCACCAGAGCCACGGAGGTGTAGGAGGAATCAAAGTTGATGCAGTACCCGAAGAGCATAATCATGAGCACCGGGATGACGAATGCCAGAATGACGCTGGACGGATCCTTGAGGATCTGCCGGCTCTCCTTCACGACGAGTGCGGCGAGGCGGTTCATGATGCGTCTCCTTTCCCCTGGCGGATGAAGTGGATGAAAGCGTCCTCCATGGAGGGCTCCGGCATATCCGGGGTTGCCACGGCGGCCTTGAGCTCCTCCGGGCTGCCGTGGGCAATGACCTTGCCGCTGTTCATGATAACCATGCGGTGCAGGTACTGCGCCTCATCCATGAAATGCGTGGTGACAATGATGGTGGTGCCGCGCGCGGACATCTCGTTGATTTCCTCCCAGAACGCGCGGCGGGCAAAGGGATCCACGCCGGAGGTCGGCTCGTCCAGGAACAGGAACTCCGGGTCGTGCAGGGTGGCGCAGGCCATGGAAAGGCGCTGCTTGACGCCGAGCGGCAGGTTGCCCGCATTGCGGCGCAGGTGCGGGGAGAGGGAGTAGCGGGCGATGGCGCGGGTGATTCGCTCCTCCCGGTACTTGCCCTTGAGGTTGTACACGGTGGCGAAGAACTGCAGGTTCTGCAGCACGGATATATCTGAGTACAGGGAGAATTTCTGCGCCATGTAGCCGATGTGCGCGCGTGCCTTGCGCGGGTTCTTGCGCAGGTCGATTCCCAGAATCTCCGCCTTGCCGTCGCTGGGCTTGATGAGCCCGCACATCATGCGGAAGGCGGTGGTCTTGCCTGCTCCGTTGGCTCCGAGCAGGCCGAAAATCTCCCCGCGCTTCACGCGGATGCTCAGGTGGTCCGTTGCCACAAAGTCTCCGAAGCGGCGGGTGAGCCCGTCCGTGACGATGACAGGCTGCTCGGCATCGGCATCGTGAATGGGCAGGGGCGGCTCCGGCTCGCGGTGCTCCGCCTGGTGCACGCTGCCGCCCAGCAGGTTGATGAAAGCCTCCTCAAAATTGGGTTCGGCGGGCACCGCGCCATCGGGCAGGGGGGCACCGGAGGCATCCTCATGCAGCAGGAAACGCACGTTCGCGCCCTCAATCATGGCATCCATCACCTCCGGCCGCGCCTGCATCTGCCGCAGCACGGAAAGGCGGCGCTCCGCCCCTGCATGCAGGGAGAACACGCGCCCGCGCAGGGCGGACAGGATGCCATCCGGCGGGCCGAGGTAATGCACGCGTCCCTCGTGCAGGATGCAGACGCGGTCGCACTTGGCGGCCTCGTCCAGGTACGCGGTGGCCCAAACGATACCGCTGCCCGTCGCGCGTGCGCGCTCCACGAGCTTCCACAAATCCCGGCGGGAAACGGGGTCCACGCCCACGCCGGGTTCATCCAGCAGCATGAGCTGCGGAGAGCCGAACATGGCGCAGATGAGCGCGAGCTTCTGTTTCATGCCGCCGGAGAGCTTTCCTGCGGGGCGGGCGCTGAAGCGGGAGAGCCCCGCCGCCTCCAGCAGCTCCGCGCCCTGGGATTCCGCATCATCCTTGGGGATGCCGTGCAGCGCGGCGTAAAGCGTGAGGTTCTGCTGGATGGTGAGGTCCTCGTACAGGCTGAACCGCTGGGTCATGTAGCCCACGCGGCGGCTGAGCGCGGCATGGTCCGCCAGCGGGTCTCCCCCCAACACGGAGATGCCGCCGCCCGTGGATTTGAGCACGCCCGCCATCACGCGCAGCAGCGTGGTCTTGCCTGCGCCGTCAGGGCCGATGAGCCCCAGGATTTCCCCCGGCCGCACATCGAGCGACACCCCGGCAAGGGCTTCCGTCTCCTCACCCTTGAAGCGGTAGTGCAGGTCTGTGATTTCCGCCAGCATGGCGCGGGAGAAAAACTATTGTTGTGCGGGCAGGTGCACGCTCACGGGCGCGCCGTGGTTCAGCCTGCCCTGCGGGTCCTGCACCACAATGCGCAGGCGGTACACCAGCGTGGTGCGGATATCCGCGGTCTCCACGGTCTTGGGGGTGAACTCCGCCTGCGGGGAAATGAATCCCACCGTGCCGGTGAAGGTGTTGCCGCTGTCCGTGGTGACGCTCACCTGCATATTGGGCTGCACGCGGTCCAGCAGGGGCTCGTCGATATACGCGCGCACCCACACCGGATTGCGCAGGGAAATGCCCAGCACGGGCGCGCCCGCCTGCAGCATGGTGCCGGGTTCCACCGTGCGGGTCATCACAATGCCGTCTGCGGGGCAGGGCATCTCCGTATCCGCCAGGTTGAGCCTGGCCTGCTCCAGCTGGGCGTCTGCGGCGCGGCTTCGGGCGCGGGCCTCCTCCACGGCCACGGTGGCGGCGGAGAAGTTGGCCTTGGCCAGGTCGATTTCCTCCTGCCTGAATCCGCGGGCCATCTGGTCGTACTTGGCGCGCGCGGCCTCCACGGTGGAGAGCTGGCTGGTGTAGGCCTTTTCTGCGGCATCGTACATCTGCTGCGACACGGCGCCGCCCGCAATGAGCCCCTTCATGCGGTCAAAGTCCTTCTTGGCGTTCTCCAGCACGGGAATCTGCGCCTCCAGCGCGGCCTTGGCCTGGTCAACCTCCTCTTGGCGGTAACCGGCCAGGCGCAGGTTGAGCTCCGCCTGGGCGGCGTTGGCCTGCTGTTCCGCTGCGGCAATGGCGGCGCGGGCAATCTCCGCGTTGGCTTCCGCCTGCTGCACGGCAATGCGGTACGGCTCGGCATCGATGCGGCCCAGGATATCGCCCCGCTTCACGCGGTCGCCTTCATCTGCGGCAAGCTCCGTCAGCCTCCCGCCCACGCGGAAGGAGGTGTTCACGCTGCGGATGTCCACGTTCCCGCTCAGTATAATCTCCTGCGGGGCCTCGTCCCCGGAGAGCGCGTACCACGCACCGCCCGCTGCGGCGGCTGCGGCAAGAATGGCTATGAGTATCTTCTTCATGGTGTCGATTGTGGGGTGTTGTTATTACTTGACGCGGATGCCCTGCAAGGCCCAGTCCAGCCGCTGCAGCGCGGATTTTTCGTCTGCCGCGCCGCCCATCACCTGGAAGAATGCGGCATCCTTGGGCAAGCCCTCCTCCGGCATCAACTGGTAGAGCAGGCAGGGAAAGTTGATGGCGCCGAAGAGATACAGCATCACGCGCTCCACGGGTTCCTTTACAATGTAGCCCTCCGCCTGCGCATCCTCAATGGCCTCGCTCAGCCAGCTCATGTGAGAGAGGCGCGCCGCGTGCAGCAAATCCTGCACGCTTTCCTGGCTCTTGCTGGCATCTATGATGAGCTGCATCATCACCGCTGCGTTCTTGTGGAAGAAATGGGAGGATGCCTGCAGCTCCGAGCGCAAGCGCTCGTACGCGTTGCCGCCGTCGCTGCGGTGCCGCTCCACCTCTTCCTTCAACGGTTCGTACCACTGCTCCAGCAGGCGGTCCGCAAACTCCCGCAGCGTCTTGAAGTACGAGGTGAACGTGCCCGGGCTCACCCCCGCTTCCGCGCATATCCCGCGAACGCTCAATCCGCGAACGCCGCCGCGCCGCAGCCAGTGCATCCCCAGTTCCAAAAGCTTGTCTTCTGCTGTCCTTTTCATTGCTGTCTTAAATTTGGCCGTACGGGTGTACGAAAGCACCGTACACTCGTACGGCGGTTAGGTCAAGCGAATTTGTGTCCGTGCTGACAAAAAAAATGGACAAATTGGTGAGAGCTAGCTCCAATCACGCGCCAGCGCATGCCCCGCAAGATGTGGAGCCGTTCCGATGGCGACTCATCCATAGCCCGCGCGAAGCGGCAATCCGGCCACAAGAACCAGCCAGATTCCTATCAGCCACAGCCACAGGCTCCGGCGGTGCCCTTTGTCTCTTGTTGCCTTGCTGTCTTAAACTGAGCCGGTTTTATCCAATGCGCATGGTTTCATAAATCTCATTTAGGGTTCTGCAGTGAGCCCCAGGAACCAAGGGGCGGCGTTGCTGGACAAGTCGGTCACGGCCCAGATGAAGGGCTTGTCGAAGCGGATGGAGTGGACCGGCTGCGGAGGGATGTTTACGCTGCAGCTCAGGGGCATGGTGCTAACGGTGGCGGCAGCGGCTTCCGTGCCCTCCTCGTTCAGTTTCACGCAAGCGACCTGGCGGATTTTGTCCACCTGCAGGAACCAGCCGGGCTTGGGGGTTGCCAGGGGGGAGAAATCCGCGCTCAAGGAGAAGGCTGCGTTCATTCCCATGCGTTTGAGAGACGGGCTCAAATCCATGGCCATGGGGGCGGTGCTGAAGCGCGGCAGGGCCACATGGCATTGCTCAGGCTTGGACTGGCGCAGGGCTATGCGGATTTGACGCCATTTGGCGGGAGTGAGCGCGCGAGCAAAGTCGCGGGTGTCACCCCGCGGCAGGATGCCGATAAAGCAGCCGCTCTCCCCGGGGCGGCCATCTTTGCGGTAGAAGAGCGCCACCGCCTGCCATCCCGGGGCTTCAGCGTAGCGGCAGAGGGTGGCGTGGCGCTGCATCATCGGCACCTTCACGGTCTTGCCTCCTTTCAGGTGGAAATCCTCCTGCTGCGTGTCATTTGAGCCAAAGGGCATGGCCCATTTCTCATTCAGGAACACGGCGGAAACGGGAACCAGGGCGGTTTTCCATGGCAGCTCGCTGATGGCGGTACCAATGTTGCCCTTGGTTTGTTTCTTCACCCATGAGTTGATTTTTTGCAGGGCTTGGGCCTCCGGCACGCGGTGCCGTTGCACGCCGGGCAGGGCGTTGTCATGCAGTTGGAGTTCCGTGCGGTCCTCCACCACAAACAGCGCCTGGGCCGCGTGCGGCTGCATGGCGGTTTTCACGCTGCCGTCTCCCATGGGTGGCAGCTTCTTCATTTCGGCAAGCGTGGTTCCCGCCGCGCTGTTCATGAGCATGCGCAGCAGCTCCTCTGCGCCGGCGGGGGAGAACACCACATTCCCCTCCGTTTCCCCAACCAGCTCCCCGAACAGTTTCAGCCCCAGCGCATCTGACCGCAGTTCCGCACTATCCCTCCAGTACGGTATGGATTCTGGATGATCCGTTTGTTCGCTAAAACGGCAGCTGAACGGTAGCAGCAGACATAGAAGTAGTAGCTTTTTCATACAACATGATTATCCTTTAATACTCATTCACATGTGTAGGACACAGCCTTTAAATGGTGATATTCTGTTTCTGTTTCGTTAAAGAGAATTATAGGCAATATATGAATTTGAGATGCCGTAAGGGCTAAATACCCTGAAAGAGAATTGGGGTGGCAAGGTATCCGTCGTCTTGAAAAACAACCAGAAGCTGATGCTCTCGCCCGGTTTCAATGTGCGGACTGTTCGATTGAGGTTGGCCGTGGTCTGTGCGTTGAATACAACAGCAGGATGCGTGTCAAGCGAATAGTACAATGGATTGGTATCCATGGCGAGGTCTTCATCCACTGCGTAATTTGTAATACTCACCTTAACGTGTAGTGAGGTTTGATCCCCATGTTTACATAATTCATATGCATCAATCGATATCGGCGATAGAATCTTCCCAGTTATTGATGTTTCAGGATTTTCTGTTTGCGTAATTATAGGGGCAGCTGCTTCCAAGTTTGATGCAGCCATGTATAACATAAATAATATTATTTTTAATAGCATAACATTGCCATCCCATAGGGGGATGAAGTTGAGATTATAGGGAGTCTATCAGTTCCACGCCCGGTTTGCAAGCCTATGGTTCAACGTGATGACCTCTCGCAGGTGTGCCGGGTCAATGATGGGGACGATGAGCGCTGCGGGCTGGACGCTGGGCACAACGCCGTTTTTGATGTGGAATCCGATGTTGGACATGGTTTGTTACCTTTCTATGTTGATCCTTTTCGAGACCGCCCCTACCCGCCGAACCCGCGGTGTGATGGCGTTCTCTACTACCTATTAAGCACCCAAAAGGCAAAATGTACAACAAAAAATGATTTTTTTCAAAAAAAATCGCGGTGTGTTTGTAAAACCCGCAATTCCAATGCGTAAGAACGGAAGAAAATTTCGGGTGTTTTGGCATGCGTCAACCATTAGGGCCAATCCGGCTGGAAACCGCGAACCCTTGCCAAATCCGTAAAAAATGGCCCCTTTTCAACCCTCATCTTTCCACCCGAGTTTAAATCCCTTTCGCTTTCCTTTTCTCCTCCTGCCGGTTTTTGCCATGTCCCCAAAGGAAAGGGCGGGGCTGGTTTCCTAGAATCGCCTGCGCCATACGGCGGGATCCTGACTACACGCGTAGTCAGGATACCGCCTCGAATTTCCTCTCCCTCGGTTCGTTGCCTCCCCGCAGCTTTGTTCTTCGGGTATGTGTTTCCGCATCATCACGGCACCTTGTGGACTTTCACCACAGTTCGCGTATCGCGTCGGTCGTACCCAGGAAAGCTCCTCTCCATATTCATGAAAAGGGGCTTTTTGAACTAGCCTTTTTGTGACTGTGATTTTTGGCGACTCTAAAAGATTGTATATAAACACATTGCAAAAATTGACGCCATTTTCTTAAAATTACCCCGAAATTTGCCATATCTCATAACGGGTTGCAGACAGTTTCGGAAGTTGCTTGTTTTCAGAGTTTTACAAAACACGTTAACATTGTATATTGTGGCTTGATGTAATCTTATGTTATAAAAAACTCATAGTTCCCCATAATAGAAGAACTATGAGTTTTGTCTACTATTTTACTATATTAATTGAGTACTTTTCTACTTCCCCCCATTCAGGCATACCTCTTTCAATCCATGTATCGTAATCGATGCCTATATTGTAATAATTTATAAACATTATTAACATTAGAGCGATTGAAGATATAATAGCAACGACTATATTTTTTGTACTTGTTAATGATAATAAAAGAAATAGAATTAGAATATATGCATGAACATGAAAGTCATTCCCATGGTTACATGGGTATCTGAAAAATAACTCTACCACAATTTCAGTGACAATTAATAAAGTAGAAGCAAGTAGAAACTTTTTCATTTGTATATAATGGGTTCTCTTTTAAATCCATAGGTAAAATCGGGCCCGCCATCTCCATATGACCACAAATAAACGTCTTCTGATTCGTTGTCTATGCGATCCCAAGGCATACGGCTATTCTCGCTTTCTGAAAATTGAGCATAACCAGATTGACCTATCGCAGTGACTTGCTGACTATCGTGGAAGGCTCCTGCAAGCGATTCGCCAGAACTATCACATAATCCAGAATTACATCCATGCAAAACTATTTCGGAGTTATTATTTGTCCAATTTAGTTTCTCTAAGTCTGATATATCATACGAACTTAATGAGAAGCCGTTTAGGTATATTTCTCCTTTTCCAGAATGAGTAAGTATATGTAATTCCTGTATTTTGCTTTGCTCTAGAGTTAACGCAGCTCTATAAAAAGAAGTTTCCCCCTCTTTTTGATAGTAAAATATGGCGTATGTATATAATCCCAACGCATCAATTTTGTATACATTTTTATTGTTTATGTATGTATAGCGATTTCTTGCATACGTTTCATCCAGAAAATCCCTCCCGAGCCATCTGCCTGCGGTGGGGTCAAAGTGGCGGTAGTTATAGTACACCAACCCCAGTTCTGTGTCATTGTACACGCTACTCCACTGGATGGGCTGGGTGATGGAACCGCTGGCTGAGACCTGGCCGTATGCGGTGTAGGTGTAGGCGGTGCCGATGTAGCCGGAAGTGTTATAGGCCTCCCAGATGTTCTTGGTGAGATCCCAACCGTAGGTGTACCAGGTTCCGTCCTTCTGGATGGCCAGGGGGCGGGTGGCAACATCTTGTGTCGGGTCCCAGGTGATGAGCCAGAGGCAGGGATGGTTAGCGCGCTTGCGGTCGCAGCAGGCTATTTGCAGATAGCCCCGGTAGAGGAAGCGGTGGCTGGTGGTGATAACGCCGTTTTCCGTCACCACCTTGGTGGCGCGGCGGCCCATGTAGTCGTAGGTGCAGGCCACGCTCACGCTGTTGTCGTCTTTGGTGAACAGCATGGGGCGGGGTGAAACAGGAGCCGTGGCGATGCAGGTCATGCGCTTGTCTATACCCTATTAAGCACCCAGAAGGCAAAATGTACAACAAAAAATGCCGCTCCGGCAGATTTGTAGCGGCGACGGGTGCAAAATGGGCGGGGATGCCGAGGACAAGGGCAGCTATTCGGCAAAAAGGCTTTGCAGGGTACCAACCCCACCCCATACTACCCTAGCCTGGAGGGGGTAAGGGTGCGGGAAAGGGGGAGGCGGCAATGAGCCGCCCCCTGTCCCGCAGGGCGGGCGTTGTTCAGGCGAGGCGCGTTTCCCTGCCCATGAGGAAGCGGAAGACGGGCGAGGTGAGCGCGCGCAGCTTTAGGCGCAGGTAATCCACGGAACCC
>JAZLHB010000155.1:0-10554 GCA_045616565.1 Akkermansia sp.
ATAGCGCGCCCTTTGGGCGCGTTCCTACGCATTGCCACGCTTTGCGGGGCAGGCATTGGCCTGTGTTTGAAGCATCCTTTCACATGGCAGGGCTCAGCATTGTTGCAGCCTTGCAGGCGCGTGAGCGTCACCCTGCGGATGCAGGGTGGTGATGAATCCGCGCGCGAAGCGCGCGCTGGCTTTGCACCCCGCCGGAACGGGGGGTGCTACCAAAAATTCGCCACGGGTGTCAACCCGTGGGTACCGAGGGCCCTAATGTCTCCGCCGGGAATCCCCGCCGAATCCATCCGGCGCGCAGCGCCTATGGATGAATGGCGGGGTGGCTTCGCTATCCTGTTGCCCGTCTCCGGCCGTGTTTGCGGATGAAGGTCAGTACTTGTATTCCTCTCCGGTGCCGTAGTGCTCCACCACGAATTCGGCATCCTTGTCACCGCGGCCGGAGCAGTTGGCGAGAATGGCGCCGGTGCCCATCTCCTTGGCGCGGCGCATGGCGTACGCCACGGCGTGCGCGCTTTCCAGGGCGGGGATGATTCCCTCGTAGCGGGAGAGCTTGAAGAAGGCGTCGATGGCCTCGTCGTCGTTCACGGTGTCGTAGGTGACACGGCCTATCTCGCGCAGGAAGGCGTGCTCCGGGCCCACGCCGGGGTAGTCCAGGCCGCTGGCCACGGAGTATGCGGGGGCGGGTTCGCCGTTTTCATCCTTGAGCATGATGCTGTTGAATCCGTGCATGATGCCCTCCGAGCCGAAGGCCATGGAGGCTGCGTGCTCGCCCACGCCGGTTCCGCGGCCCAGGGGCTCCACGCCCACTATTTCCACGGGATCGTTCAGGAAGGCGGGGAACATGCCCATGGAGTTGGAGCCGCCGCCCACGCTGGCGCACACCACGTCCGGCAGAATTCCGGTCATGGCAATGAACTGCTCGCGCGCTTCGTCGCCCACAATCTTCTGGAAATCGCGCACCATGAGCGGGAAGGGGTGCGGCCCCAGTACGGAGCCGATGCAGTAGATGGCGCTCTTGTAGTCGCGCAGGTAGGCCTCAAAGGCGGAATCCACGGCCTCCTTGAGCGTTTTCTGCCCCTTGGTGACGCATACCACCTTGGCACCGAGCATGCGCATGCGGGTGACGTTGGGTGCCTGCTTGGCGATATCGACCTCGCCCATGTGGATTTCGCACTCCAGGCCGAAATAGGCGGCGGCGGTGGCCAGGGCCACGCCGTGCTGGCCGGCGCCGGTTTCAGCAATCATTTTCTTCTTGCCCATGTACTTGGCGAGCAGGCCCTCACCCATGCAGTGGTTGAGCTTGTGCGCGCCGGTGTGGTTGAGGTCCTCTCTCTTGAGGTAGATCTGCGCGCCGCCGTTGAGGCGGGAAAGGCGCTCGCAATGGTAGACGGGCGTGGGGCGGCCCTGGAACTCGCGGCGGATGCGGCGCAGCTCGTTGATGAACTGCGCGGAGTGGCAGATGCTGTGGTAGGCCTGGGTGATTTCCTTGAAGGCGGGCTCCAGCTCCTTGGGCAGGTAGGCCCCGCCGAAGCGCCCGAAATACCCCTCCTTGTTCGGGTAGTTCTTCAAATAGCAGCGGAAATCGATGTTTTGCTCGTGTGTCTCGTTCATAATCTTGCGGCGCGGAGCGCGCGCGCATTCTACCACCCGCGGCCCTGCGTGTCAAATTTGTCAATTGTCAACATGGGGCGTCAGTGGTACAATGCGGGGCATGAAGCATTTTCTGTTGATATTGTGTTCGGTGTTGCTGTGTTCGCTGGCGCAGGCCCAGCTGCCGAAAGAGAGCACGCAGGTGGTGGTGGGTATCACGGAGGGGTGGAACTCCTCCTACGCCAAGGTTTCCCTGGTGGAGAGGAACGCCAAGGGCCAGTGGGTGCGCGTGCTCGGTCCCTTCTCCGCGCGCCTTGGCCGCAACGGCACCGCCTGGGGGCTCGGCCTGCATGCCAACCCGCGCGGCGTCACTCTCAAGAAGGAGGGTGACGGGCGCTCCCCCGCCGGCATCTTCGCTATCGGCGGGCTCTGGACCACCACCAAGACCCCCGTGAAGCACGACCGCGCCCTGCCGGAGGTGAAGGTGGGGCCAAACGACCTGTGGGTGACCGACCTCAACACGCCGCAGTACTACAACCGCTACATACGGCTGGACCACCCCGCCGCCACGCCGTGGGAGCTGCATGAGCAGATGAAGCAGACGGACTACCCGCACAGCATCAAGATGCTCATCTGCCACAACACGGCGGGCACGCCGGGGCGCCCCGTGCTGGGCGGCGGCTCCTCCATTTTCTTCCACATCTGGCGAGACGGCGGTGCGGCCCCCACGGCGGGATGCACCACCCTGCAGGAGCAGAACCTGCGCGCCATCATCGCCCGCCTGAGCGTGGCGCGCCACCCGGTGTACGTGCTGCTGCCCTCTGCGGAATACGTGCGCCTGCGTCCCTCCTGGCGCCTGCCGTAAGTCGCCTAGCGCATCTCGCAGCGGCGGGCGAAGAGGATGCACAGCTCATAGAGCAGGTACATGGGCAGCGCCATGATGAGCATGGTGCCGGGGTCCGGCGCCGGGGCCAGAATGAGCGCCAGGGAAAGGCAGCCCACCAGCGCGTACGCACGCGTGCGCCGCATCAAATCGTAGGAGAGCACGCCCAGCTTGATGAGCGGCATCACCACCACCGGCAGTTCGAAAATCACCCCGAACACCAGGATGAGCTTGGCGGTGAAGGTGAGGTAGTACCCGATGCGCCAGTCGTTGTCGATTCCCATGTCGCGCGAGTAGTTGAAGAAGAAGGAGAGCACGCGCGGCAGCACCAGGAAGTAGGAGAACGCGCAGCCCGCCAGAAAGAGCAGGAAACCCCAGAACAGGCACTTGTACACCAGCCGACGCTCATGCTCCAGCAGCCCCGGTACCACAAAGCGCAGCAGGAAATACATCATCAGCGGGAAGGATACAATCAGCCCGCAGAAGAAGGACAGGCTCAGCGAGAGCATGAAGGCCTCCCCCGGTTGGAACGCGCCCATGAGCCCGCTGCCGTTGGCCGTGTCGGCCGCGGGATGCAGCTCCGCGCCGCTCTCGTACAGGCTGCGGAGCAGGGGGGTGCTGAGCATGCCCTGCGCCTTGTCTGCCGGCAGGGCGCGGGCTGCCATGAGCTGCGGCACGGCGGCGGCAAGCTCCCGCTGGCGCGGCGTGAGCTGCGCCGTGAACGCTGCGCGGTCGCCCTGCGCCAGCATGGGCAGCACAGCCGCCGCGCGGCGCGCCGTGCGCCAGTCCGCCGCATCCACGCCGGCGGGCAGGGTGGTGGCCTCGTACCGCACGGCCAGCTCCTTCACGGGGCGCGTGAGCACGGCCATCACCTCATCCGTGAAGCTGAAGCACAGCACCATGCCCACCAGCAGGCACAGCCCCATGGCAATCAGCGTGCGGCGGAATTCCTCCAGGTGGTCCAGCAGGCTCATTTCCACCTCTCCCGGTGGGGTGGGGCGCAGTTTCATGAGCTGGCGGAGCAGGAACATGCGTGCAAATATCAACCGAGTTTGATGCCGAGCCGCTCCATGGCGGGGGTGTCCAGCGCGCAGGGGTCCGGTGCCACCCAGTGGCCGCGCTCAATCTCGCGCGGCGTGAGGTCCATGCCGATGGTGGCCTCGTAGTACGGGTGGTTCACGCGGCGCCCGAAGGCGCTGCCCGGCGGCGGGTCGATGGGTGAAGGCACCTCCCCCGGCAGCGGAATGCCGCGCTTGCCGCGGTCTTCCGGGTTGGTGGAGGGAATGGCGGAGATGAGCGCCCGCGTGTAGGCGTGGTAGGGTTTGGCGTACAGCTGGTCCGCACCCGCCGTTTCCACAATCTTGCCCAGGTACATCACCGCCACGCGGTCCGACATGTGGCGCACCACCGACAAATCATGCGAGATGAAAAGGTAGGAGAGCTTGAGCTCCCGCTGCACATCCAGCAGCAGGTTGAGCACCTGCGATTGCACGGAGACATCCAGCGCGCTCACAGGCTCGTCCAGCACCAGCAGCTGCGGCCCCAGCACCAGCGCTCGCGCAATGCCGATGCGCTGCCGCTGCCCGCCGGAGAACTCGTGCGGGTACTTGTCCACCGCAGAGGCGGGCAGCCCCACCAAATCCAGCAGCTTGAGCACATGCTCCAAGCGTGATTTGCGGCTGCCGATGCCCTCTACCACCATGGGCTCTGCAATGAGACGCCCCACATCCATGCGCGGGTTCAGGGAATCGGCGGGATCCTGGAACACCATCTGCACATGCTGCCGCAGCTTGCGCAGCCGCCACGCGGAACGGTGCGTGATATCCTGCCCCAGCAGGCGGATGGTGCCGGAGGTGGGCTCGTGCAGGCGCAGGATGCAGCGGCCCAGCGTGCTCTTGCCGCAGCCGCTCTCTCCCACCAGCCCCAGCGTCTCGCCGGGGGCTATGCTAAGCGATACGTCGTCCACGGCTTTCAGCACGCCCTTGGCGCGGGAGAGTATGCTGCGCCTTCCCGCAGGAAAGTGCATGCAGAGCTTTTCCACCTCCAATATGCTGCGCTGCTTCTCGCCCGTTCTCACGCACGCCATTCTACCACTTCCACCGCCGCTTTACAATTGACAATTTAGCCGCAGGGGTTCTAACCGTTATCCAACGCGCGGGGAAGGGGCTGCGTCTCCCTTGCATGGAACAGGAAGAAACAACCACCATGGAGAATTACAACCGCACGCTCTTCAGCGGCTGCCCGGCGGGTTCCCTGGAGCTGGCCGGCGAGCTCACCGAGCGCTCGTTGGGGTACCCGCTCAACGTGATGAGCCTGCTGTACTACGAGTGCGGCGATTCCCTGACCACCCCGGACCCCTCCGCCAATGAAGGCGTATCCCGCAGTTGAACCCGCGTGGATGCGGCGCATGCAGGCCATGCTTCTCATGCTGCCCACACGCCGCTGCGCCAGTATCTAACCCGCCTGCGTAGCACGAAATCTCTGTGACACACTCTTGGCTTGAAATGCGGGGGCGTTTTGGTAGAATGTGCCGCATGAACGGATTTCGCGTCACAATTCTGGTGTTGCTCTGCCTGGTGGTGGGGCTCATGTTTTATGTGGTGGCGTTCATGATACCGGCGCAGCAGGAGGCTTACGAGTCCTACAAGGCAATCGAGAGCATGGATGCCTACAACCAGCGCGCAGAGGAACACCGCCAGCGCATGGAGGCGCTTGACCCCACCCATGAGGCAGATGCCGTGGCAGAAGCTCGCGCCGCAGCCGAGAAGGCCCAGCAGGAGCGGCTCAAGAAACTCACCGAGGCGGAGGAGAGCAGCGTGCTCGCAGACGCCCGCCGCAAGCAGGAGGAAAGCATGGCCAAGCAGGCAGACAGCGATGTGGAGGATTCCAAGCCCATCGGCCTGGTGGCTTCCTACGACCAGCAGTGGAACTCCGTGCTCTTCAAGCCGGTCACCCAATCTCCCATCAACGTGGGCCTGGTGGTGGCCCTGCGCCGCAACAACAACATCATCTGCGAGGCAGAGGTGGACAACGTGGATGCCGAATCCGGCCAGGTGAGCGCCCAGATCAAGCCCTCCAGCTTCAACAACACCGTGGACGGCGCCGTGACGAGCGGCATTCTGCCGGAGGACAAGATGCCCGCCGTGGGCGACGAGGTGATTATCACCCCCTTTGAAACCCTGCGCGACCTGCGCGAGGACAACTACAACTTCGGCGCCCCGGTGCCCACCAGCGCCGCGCCGCTTCCGCAGGACGACGGCACGGAAACCGCCGTTCCCATGTCCACAGACCTTGAACCCCTTCCCATGCCCTGATGCAGCAGAACGCCACAGGCAACGGTCTCTTTGAGAAGAAGCCCACCTTCTCCTTCGAGTTCTTCCCGCCGAAGACCCCGGAGGGGGCTGCGAGCCTGCTGGAGACCGTGGAGCGGCTCAAGGAGTTCCGCCCCTCTTTCGTGAGCGTCACCTACGGCGCGGGCGGCAGTTCCCGCGAGCTTACACGCGATGTGGTGCAGCGCATTCAGGCGGGCGGCATGGACACCGTTCCGCACCTCACCTGCGTGGGCCACACGGAGGCGGAGATTGCCTCCATTCTGGAGAGCTACGTGCAGTCCGGCGCGCGTGCCATCATGGCCCTGCGCGGTGATGCCCCGAAAAACGACCCCGCCTACGACCGCTCGCGGGATGCCTTCCAGCACGCCGCGCAGCTCGTGGCGTTCATCCGCAAGTGGGAGGAGGAGCGCAAGCTGCCCTTCCGTCTCACCATCGGCGTGGCCGGCTTCCCGGAGGGACACCCGGAATCCACCAACCGCCTGCGCGAGATGGATTTCCTGAAAGCCAAGATGGATGAGGGCGCGGACTACATCTGCACCCAGTTGTTCTTCGACAACCACGCATTCCTGGATTTCCGCGCGCGCTGCCGCCTGTTCGGCATTTCCGCGCCCATCATTGCGGGCATCATGCCCATCACCAGCATCTCCGGCATGCACCGCATGGCATCCCTTTCCGCCGGAACCAATTTCCCGGCGCGCCTGCTCAAGGCCATGCTCCGCGCCGGGGGGGACAAGGATTCCATTGAGCGCATCGGCATCAACTACGCCAGCCAGCAGTGCAACGAGCTCCTGGACGACGAGGTGGACGGCATCCACTTCTACACCCTCAACCGCTCCAAGGCAACCTTGGAAATCTACCGCAACCTCGGCATCAACAGCCACTCGGATGTCAACCGGCTCCACATGCTCAGCGAAATCTACAAATAACCAACCATGAACGACAACAAGAACGACGAGGATATCATGCCCCTCTCACCGGAGGAAATCAAGGCCATCGGCGAAATCGAGCTCGGCCCGTCCAAGCATGAACAGTTCCTCAACGACCACTACAAGAAGCTTCTCTGGGGCGGCATCGCCCTCGGTATCGCCGCCGGCTGCGTCATTGCCTACTTCTCCAACAAGAACGACCGCCAGCAGCGCGCCGCCGCCGTGGCCGTGGCTGCCATGAAGGCGGATGAGCCCGGCAAGGTGGCCACCGTGGAGGCATACGACGCCAAGGCCCTGGAGCAGTTGAAGGACCAGTACGCCGGAACCCCCGCCGCCGCCACAGGCGAGCTGCTGGAGGGCATCTCCCTGCTGCGCAACGGCGGTGACAAGGCCGTGGCCATCAACCTCTTGGAGAATGTGGCCGCCTCCACCGGGAACCTCATGCTCAAGTCCCGCGCCCTGGCCGCCGTGGCAACCGACTACATGGGCGACGGCAAGGACGAGGACGCACTCAAGGCCTGGCAGCGCGTGGCAGAGCTGCCGGAGAACCCCTATTCCGCGCTCGCCCTCGTCTGCATGGGTGATATCGCCAAATCCACCGGCGACAAGGATGCCGCCCGCACCCACTACGAGCAGGCCAAGGCCAAGTACCCATACAGCGCGCTCGTGCGCGACCGCGTGGTGGACCTCCGCCTCTCCCTGCTGGATGTGGACGCCCCCGTGCCCACCGCTCCCGCACCTGCTCCTGCGGCTTCCTCTCAGGACGGCGCAGGGAACACTGATTGGCTCAACCGGAACGTGAGTGCCCAGGAGGGCGTGGGAACCGATGACCCCCTCCAGATTCAAGGCACCAACGGCTCCGCCCCCCAACAGCCAGCCAGCAATTGACCCCTCGCGGCTCTGCCGCGCTAACTTCAATTGTAAATCGTAAATCCCAATGAGTATTTATCAGGACAACTTCGACAGCCTCTCCGAGCTGGAACGCCTTGCCGCCATGGCGCACGACCCCGTGCGAATCCATGAAATCGGCCAGGAGCAGTGGCCCCTCGCCATGATGGCTTGCGGCCTCATGGCCAGCAACGACGAGGAGAAGCAGGAGGAGAACCTGGATATCTACCCCGTCTTCGCAGAGAAGACCTCCGTGGCCTCCCGCCGCACCAGCATGCAGATGCTCTGCCGCTTCATCTCCTCACGCAAGGGAGAGGGCTGGAAATCTCTCCTCCCCTACATCCTCTGCGAGCCCGCCCCGGAGGTCAGCGGCAAGGCCTCCCTTAACCTCGTCACCCTCGCACAGCCCGCCCCGGATACTCCCCTCTCCGGCGTCATCGAGCTCGTGCGCTGCATCAAATCTGACGACGCTCTGGACAACGCCCCCCTCCTCAACGCCATCCTCAGCCTGGCGGATACGCGCGCCCTGCCGCTCCTGCAGCCCCTGTGCGCCCTGCCGCAGGAGCGCCTGGAGGACCTGGTGGACTCCGTGGCCATCCCCGCCAACCACCTGGCATGCCAGTGGCTGCTGCGCGTGCTGGAATCCTGCCCTGCCGCGGCCCGGCAGGTGGCGGATGCCCTCTGCCGCATCATGCCCGCCGCACCCACCGTGCTGGATGTAGCGCTCCCCATCCCCTTCTGGGCCTTTGAAAAGCCCCAGCCCCAGCCGCTGCACGGCTGGTCCAACGCAGAGTATTTCCCCCGCATGCTCCCAGAGCTGGCGAAATACCTCTCACCAGAACAAATAGACGCCGTCCGCTCCGCCTGCGGCGCCTAGTATCCATACGGTCTCGTAGTTCAATGGATAGAACGGCCCTCTCCTAAAGGGCAAATGTGGGTTCGATTCCCGCCGGGACTAGATGGGTGAAGGTACTAGGTACGATGTACTATGTACGATTTTGAAAGTATGCGCGCTTGCGGCGCGACTGGGAGGGGGTGTCGTTCGAGACGAAGCTGTACAATGCCCACTTTACCACGGTGATCGTACCGCGCAAGGACAATGTGTGGAAGGGTATCTATGCCGTGATGGAGCTGCGGACACGCTGTGCGCGTGCTGCTCTGGACGGCTCAATCGGAGCGGTGGCGTCCGCTGCTGCCTACCACGGTGCTGGCCACGCTGTGCGGTATTCGCGCTGCGGAGCGGTCGCGCATGAAGTGGTCGGACATCCGCCCCGGCGGGCGTGAGGAGATATACCTGAGCCGCGCGATTACCAAGACGCATGCGGCGCGCATGATTCCCATCTCGCCCGCGCTGGCAGAGTGGTTGGATTATTTCAAGGCGGCGGGCTATCCTGTGGGGTCGGATGAGCCGCTGGTGCCGCGTCCTGTTGGCCCCGGGCATACGGACTACGACTTGCTCTGCATCCACATTGCGGAGGCCCGCGAGCGGGCGCAACTGGAGATTCCACGGAACGCCCTGCGCCACACGGCTGCCAGCGCGCTGTGCGTGCTGCTGGGGCGTAGCAAGGCGGCGGATATCCTCGGGCATAGCGAGTCTATGCTGGTGAAGCTCTATCGGCGCGCGCTGACGGAGGAAGAAGCAGCGGAATTGGTGGGCATCACGCCCGCGCAGCTGGGGCTGACAAATGTATCCGTCTTCGCCGCACCCAGCAAGTGGGTGCGGCTACGCCGAGACAAGCAATGTACGATTTGCCCGTCTCCGCGTGGCGCGTGCCGCGCCCTTGCTTCGCCGTGGCAAGCAATTTGAAAGAAAGGCGCGGCGGGGCTGCGCGTGAATGAACCGCCCCGCTTGGCGGGGTGCCAGGCGGGGCAAAGGGATTTACTGGGTACTATGTACTATGTACTATTTGAAAATTCGGCGGCGGCGGGCGGACAGGGCGGCAAGGGCAAGGAGACCCAGGGTGCCTGTGGTCGGTTCGGGGGTGGGGGAACCGCCAACCACCAGCTTGAGGGCGTGGCTACCGTCATAGTAGCCAGTGAAGCCGATTTGGCCCGCCTTGAAGGTGTAGTCGCTGCTCTGCGGTCCCACATAGGTGAACGAGACTCCGTTCATTTCAACAGTCTGGTTATACCCCGCGCCGTTGAGAGTGAGGGTCGTTCCGTCGGGGACGTCGAAGCCCTTGCATTGCATGTTCTGGTCTTGGATAAGCGTTATCGGAGTCCCAGAGGAAGCGGCGATAAGTGCCTGCGCGCCATCATCGAACGAGAAGTAGTAGGCACCGCCAGAACCTTGGGGCAGGATGCTATTGTAGTTGTCCGGGAGGTTTGCTGCAGTTGAGATGCTGCATATGGCTCCGCTATTACCTGCGCGGAACTTAAAGGTTGCGCCGTCGCTCAGGACAAGATAACCATTTTTGGTTGTCAGCGTGAGAGGTGTATCCACGACGAGCTCGTCGTAGGTCTTGCTGCTGCCGAGCGTGATGCTCCCGCTTGTGTACTGGGAAGCGTAGAGCGTTTCTGCTGCATTGGCGACCCCGCTGCCCAACAGTGCGGCAGCCAACATGGTGAGAAACATAGTGTGTTTCATGGTTGTAATCGGTTTTTGTTTTGGAAGTGCTGCGGGCGCAACTGTACCCGCGCGTTCGGGGAACAGTCTACAGTATTCGCAATACTGTATGCTTGCGGAGGGCTGGGAAACCGCATGGCTGCGGGCTTTCCCAGATACTGGGGTAGGTCAACGCAAGGCTTCCCCCGATTGGTCGGCAGGGCGGACCGCCGAAAAAATCAAAGAAAAACGGCACTCCGGCAGATTTGTAGCGGAGCAGAAAAGCGGCACGCCCCCCTAGACTCGTGTGCTAGAATTGGTTGTGAACATAATACCAGCCTTGGAGTTGACGGGGTGGCGTGCCACCGAGACATATTGTAGAAACAACCG
>JAZLHB010000156.1:0-3846 GCA_045616565.1 Akkermansia sp.
GCTCAACGAAGGAATGCACCCCGCAAGGCGGGGTGCCGCCGGGAAACCCCGCTCTGCGGGGTGGATGGCGTCTCCCGTTGCTCATTCGAAAACCACCAAGATTCGCTTCGCGTACCATCCACCCCACCACCCAAATTCATAGGTCCCCAAAAATCATTGGGACACATGTGTTTTGTGCCATGCGCGCGCTTGACCTTTGCGAGCCCATGCGGTATATTACCACCATGCCCGTACCCCAGAACACCATCGCCATCATCTTTGATTTCGACCACACGCTCAGCCCGCGCAACATGCAGGAGGACACCATCTTCCCGGAATTCGGAATCGATTCGGACACCTTCTGGCACAAGTGCAACGAGCGCAGCCGCCTGGAGGGCTGGGACGGCGAGCTCAGCTACATGAAGGAACTGCTGGACGCCCTGAGCATGGACGGCGTGAGCAACGCCCGCCTGCGCGAACTGGGCAAGAAGCTCACCTACTACCGCGGCGTGGAGGAATTCTTCCGCACCTTCCCCGCCGCAGCCCTGCGGCAGGAGCATCTGCACGCCGGCGTGCATGTGGAGTTCTACATCATCTCCAGCGGCCTGCGCAGCATTTTGGAGGGCTCCTCCATCCACCCCTTCATGCGGGAGGTCTTTGCCTGTGAATTCAGCGAATCCAACGGCTGCATCAACTTCCCCAAGCGCGTTATCTCCCACACCACCAAAACACAGTTCCTCTTCCGCATCAACAAGGGTATGCTCAGCTATGCGGAAGATGTGAACGACCACGTGGACCAGGACCTGCGCCCCATCCCCTTCCACCACATGATCTACATAGGCGACGGCCCCACGGATGTACCCTGCTTCACCGTGATGCGCCAGCAGGGCGGCCACAGCGTGGCCGTCTACAACCCGGACGACACCTCGCTGCGCAGTTTCCGCAAATGCTACAACCTGAAAACGGACCAAAGGCGCGTGGACTTCTTTGCCCCGGCGGACTACACGGAGGGCAGCCACCTGTACTTCATCCTGCGTGAAACCGTGAACCGCATCGCAGATTCCATCCTGCACGACCAAAAGGCGGAAATCACCGCCGGAACACACGCCGCGCCCAAAATGTAAGCCATGGAAACCAACCGCAAAACCGTACCCACGCCGTTCCAGAAGAACCTGTGCTGGGCGGCGCTCACCGGGCTGGCGCTGGTGGTGCTGGTGGGCATCATCCTGGGCTTCCTGTACGGTTTGGGGGCACTGTTCGTGGCATTGCAGCCGGTACTGCTGCCGGTGGTGGTGGCAGGTATCCTGGCATACCTGCTCTCCCCCGTGGTGGGATGGGTCACCCGGCGCATCCACTCCCACATAGCCGCCATCATCCTGGTGATGCTCGGCGCCGGCGTGCTGGTGGCGGGCATCGGCTATTCCGTGATTCCGCGCGCCGTGGAACAGGGCGGCCAGCTGGTGGCTGACCGTGAGCAGATCTTCAAGAGCGCCGTGGCCACCGCACAAGAGGAGCTGGAAACAAACAAGCTCCTCCAGAACTCTGTGAACATGGCCTACAACAAGGCTCTCAAGGATGCACGCGCCGCAGAACTCCCCCAGGAGGACTACATCCGCATGCAGCAGGCGCAGGGCCACAGCGGCAAGCTCATTGCCGCATGCAACTACTACTCCGATTTCTTCACGGAAAAAGCCATCGACTGGTTGACGGCCGGCACGCGCGCGGTGGGCAAGGTGGGGCTTATCATCGTGGGCACCTGCATGGTGCCCGTGTTCCTGTTCTACTTCCTGCTGGAGGGTGAGGCCATCAAGCGCAACTGGCACCGCATCATCCCGATACAGCGCTCCCTGTTCCGCGACGAGCTGGTCAAGACGCTCCAGGACATCAACGACTACATTGTCTCCTTTGTGCGCGGGCAGATGCTGGTGAGCCTCATCGACGGTGCCCTGCTGGCCATCGCCCTCAAGGTGGCGGGGCTGCCGTACGCCGTCACCATCGGCACCGTGGCCGCCCTGCTGGGCATCATCCCCTACATCGGCATGATCAGTACCTGGATTCCCGCCGTGCTCATCGCCTGGTTCTCCTCGCATGATGTCAACATGGTCATCATCGTCTCCGCCATCTTCTTTGCCGTGAGCCAGCTGGACGGCTGGCTCA
This sequence comes from Akkermansia sp., assembly GCA_045616565.1. Lineage (GTDB taxonomy): Bacteria > Verrucomicrobiota > Verrucomicrobiia > Verrucomicrobiales > Akkermansiaceae > Akkermansia. Next base: position 2,137 of record JAZLHB010000156.1, read on the forward strand.
TCCAGCCGCGCGTGGTGGGCAGCCGCCTGAAGATGCACGATATCACGGTCATGTTCTCCGTGCTGTTCTGGAGCTATGTGCTGGGCGGCGTGGTGGGAGCCCTGCTGGCGGTGCCGCTCACGGCCGCCATCAAGGTGGTTTTCACGCGCTACGTCTGGAAGAGCCTGGACCGCCAAGGCGGCGGCAAGGCGCGCGTTTGACTTGACAAAACGCGGCGCGGCTGGTATGTTCTGCGGCCGTGGAAACGAAGAAGATACCGCTGCTGACCCTGCCGACGAGCGACTACGAACAGATGGTTGGCATGAGCAACACGCGCCTGATAGGCGTGCTGCGCAGCGCGGTGCTCACCCCGGAGCGCATCGGCCGCTTTTCCCCGCGCCCGCCGGAGGAGCATGATGCCTACACGGTGCGCCACCGCACCAACTGCATAGACATTCTCCTGTACCGGGAGGGCGCAGAGGTGTTCCACATCAAGTTTGTGGCGGCGCAGGAATATTGATACCGCGCGCGGCAATCAATCCTCAAACGCCAGGGTGGCACTCTCCCCGTCCTTGGGGATATGGGTTTCCGCAAAGATGCGGCAGGCGTAGTCCTTGAAATGCTGCGGATTGGGCATGGATGGGCTGAAATGCGTGAGCCACAGGCGTTTCACGCCGCCGGCATCCACCGCCAGCTGCGCGGCCTCCGCAAAGAGCATGTGCCGGTTCTCCAGCGCCTTGAGCTGCATGTCCACATCCCCGTACATGCCCTCGCACACAAAAAGGTCGGAATCCTTGGCCGCCGCAGAAATGGCGGGAACCGGGCGCGTGTCCGTGCAGTAGGTCACCTTCAAGCCGGGGCGCGGCGGGCCCATCACCATATCCGGCGTGTAGGTCACGCCATCCCGCTCAATGGTTTCGCCCTTCTGCAGGCGGCTCCAGAGCTGCAGCGGAATGTTGCGCCCGCGCGCGGCAACGGGATCGAACTTCCCGGCGCGCTCCAGGGAAAGGCTGTAACCGTAGCAGATGACGCCGTGCAGCACCTTGAAGGCGTGGATGCGGCAGCCCAGGAAATCCAGGTATTCATCCTGCTTGGCAATCTCTGTGGTGGTGATGTTGAACGGCAGGTTGGGAGCAATCACACGCAGGGCGTTCACCACGCGCTCCGTGCCGGCGGGCCCCACAATGCGCAAATCTTCCGTGCGCCCCATGTTGCCCATGGTGAGCAACAGGCCGGGCATGCCGCTCACATGGTCTGCATGCAGGTGCGTGAGCAGCACCATATCCACGGGTTTCAGGCTCATGCCCGCCTGCTGCGCGGCTATCTGCGTACCCTCGCCGCAGTCGATGAGCACGGCATGCCCCTGGTAGCGCACCATCAGCGAGGTGAGCCACCTATTGGTGAGCGGCAGTGTGCCGCCCGTTCCAAGAAGGCATATATCCAACACGGCGGCAACAGTCTGCCACACGCAACGCGCCTTTTCAAGTTCAATTTCACCATCCATGCGCGCAAACAGGGGGCGCATGTGTCCCAATGATTATAGAGAACCCATGAATTTGAGTGGTGGGGTGGATAAAACGCAAGGCGAATCTTGGTGGTGCCGTATCGTGCAACGGGAGACGCCATCCACCCCGCAGAGCGGGGTTTCCCGGCGGCACCCCGCCTTGCGGGGTGCATTCCTTCGTTGAGCCACGGGTGTAAACCCGTGGGGTAACCACCGGCCTAACGTCT
>JAZLHB010000157.1:0-3151 GCA_045616565.1 Akkermansia sp.
CGCCAGCCCCCGCACCAGCATGTACGCGGCCACCAGAAGCACCGCCGCCAGCGCAGGCTTGGCGGCGCGGCGCCCCTGCACCTCCGCGTACTCCTGCATCTCCGCGCTGAAGAGCTCGGTGAGCGCGCCCAGGTGGTCCACGGTCTTGGCGGCCGTGGCACGGGCCTGCTCCACCACGCCCTGGCCCTTGCGGACAGGTTCCTGCACGATATTGCGAACCCAGGAGATCATGCGGCGGAGATTAGTTGCGGGAGCCGAGCAGCAGGCCCAGGATCAGGCCCACGCCCAGGGCGCCCAGCACGCTTCCGGTGGGGTTGGCGCGCACATAGTCCTCGCCGGCCTTGTGCAGCTCCTTGGCGCGGGCGCAGGTGTCGTCCCAGTTGGCGTTGATGTGCTCGCGGGCATCGGTGGCATACTTGCGGGCCTTCTCCACGTAGGGGTCTGCGGCCTCTCGCACCTGCTGGTACTTTTCCTCTGCGAAGGCGCGGGCGGCTTCGATACGGTCCTTGATTTCCTCTTTAACCGGCTTGGTTTCCGGTGCGGTGGTTTCGTTTTCCATGGTTGTCTATATTGGTTAAGGTTAACGCACGGCACTGCGGTGAATGCATGTGCTATGCGGTATTATAGACACGCAAAATCAGGAAATGCAAGAAAAGACGCGTTCTTTTCCGCAATTTTATGACACAGGCGCGCCGCAGCGCGGGAAATTTAAGGGAAGTTGAATTATTGACTTGCCTTTCCGGGGCGGATGGTGTAGGATGCCACGGCTAAACGTAACAAGCATGAACGCTATTCTTGCACTGGAAGACGGAACGATTTTTGAAGGCAAATCCTTCGGCGCCACCGGCACTGCGGTGGGTGAAGCCTGCTTCAACACCAACGTGGTGGGCTACCAGGAGGCCATGACCGACCCCGCATACCGCGGCATGATCCTCGCTTTCACCTACACGCACATCGGCAACTGCGGCGTCTGCGAGGAGGACAACGAGAGCGACCGCCCGCAGGTGCGCGCCGTGGTGGCCGGGGAGCTGGCACGCCTGCACTCCAACTGGCGGGCAGACGAACCCATGGAACCCTGGATGCAGCGCCACGCAATCCCCGGTATCCAGGGGGTGGATACGCGCCGCCTGGTGAAGCTGCTGCGCACCAAGGGAGCCCTGCGCGCCTGCGTGACCACCGAGCTGGACGACGCCGCCGCCGTGAAGGCCGCCCAAGAGAGCGCCCCGCTGCGCGGCAGCAACCTGGTGGCAGAGGTGAGCACCGCCCAGCCCTACCACTGGGAGGGAGAATCCCGCATCTGGAAACTTCCCAACAAGACCGCCGGAGACCTCTACAACTACTACCCGCTCGGCCCCGTGCAGCACAAGGTGGTGGCGTATGATTTCGGCATCACCCGCAACCTGCTGCGCTGCCTGCGCCGCGACGGGTGCGATGTGACCGTGGTGCCCGCCGCCACCCCCGCAGAGGAGGTGCTGGCGCTCAAGCCGGACGGCGTGTTCCTTTCCAACGGCCCCGGCGATCCCGCCGTGCTCACCGCCGTGCATGCGGAAATCAAGAAGCTGGTGGGCCGCGTGCCCGTGTACGCCGTGGGGCTGGGATGCCAGCTGCTGGCGCACGCCTTCGGCGGCAAGACGCTCAAGCTGGAAAACAGCCACCGCGGCGCAGGTTGGTCCGTGCGCAACGTGCTCACCGGCGCGGTTTCCATCACCGCCCAGAGCCACGCCTTCGCCGTGGATGCCGCATCCCTGCCCGCAGAGCTGGAAGTGGTGTATGAGAACATGGCAGACGGCTCCGTGGAGGGTATCCGCCACAAGACGCAGCCCGCACTGGGCGTGGAGTTCGACCCGGAGGGCACGCCGGATGCAGAAGGCAAGCCCTGCTATTTCCCGGAATTCCTGCAGCTCATCTGCGCCGCCAAGAAGTAAGCTTACACTGTAGAATCTTATGAATACACTCGTGATTGGCTCCCAGTGGGGAGACGAAGGCAAGGGCAAGGTGATCGACTTCCTGACAGAGGGTGCGGACTACGTGGTGCGCAGCCAGGGCGGCAGCAACGCCGGCCACACCGTCATTGCCGCCGGCCGCAAGTATGTGCTGCACCTGGTGCCCTCCGGCATCCTCTGGCCCGGCAAGGTGAACATCATCGGCAACGGCGTGGTCATCAACCCCACCTCCTTGGTGGAGGAAATCACCACCCTGCGCAACCAGGGCGTCGCCATCTCCCCGGAGAACCTCCTCATCTCCGACCGCGCCCACGTGGTGCTGCCCATCCACAAGGAAATCGACGCCGCGCAGGAGGAAGCCCTGGGCGACCAGAAAATCGGCACCACCAAGCAGGGCATCGGCCCCACCTACGCAGACAAGGCGCGCCGCATCGGCATCCGCATGGTGGACCTGGTGGACCCGCAGCGCCTGGAGCTTGTGCTCAAGGCCCGCATCAAAACCGCCAACGAGGAGCTTGAACGCCTCGGCTGGAAAGCCGCAGACCCCAAGGTCACCCTGGATGCCGTGATGCAGGCCGCAGACGTGCTGCGCGCCCATATCACCAACACCATCCCCGTGCTCAACAAGGCCGTGAAGGAGGGCAAGACCGTGCTCTTTGAGGGTGCCCAGGGCGCCATGCTGGATATCGATTTCGGCACCTACCCCTTCGTCACCAGCTCCAACACCAGCGCCGGCGGCTGCTGCACTGGCTCCGGCGTGGCCCCCACCCGCATCGACAAGATTATCGGCGTCTGCAAGGCGTACACCACCCGCGTGGGCGCAGGCCCCTTCGTGACGGAGGATGCAGAGATTGCAGACTACCTGCACGGCCTGGGACGCGAATTCGGCGCCACCACCGGACGCCCCCGCCGCTGCGGCTGGACGGATGGCGTGGTGCTGCGCTTCTCCGCCATGTTCAACGGGTTCGACGAGATGGCCATGACCAACCTCGACGGCCTGGACGAGCGCGACACCATCAAAATCTGCACCGGCTACCGCATGGGTGACCAAGTGCTGGAATACCCCCCTGCCCTCATGGAGGACTGGGAACGCTGCGAACCCATCTACGAAACCCTCCCGGGCTGGAAGCAGGACATCTCGAAGTGCACCAAGTGGGAGGAGCTTCCCGCCAACTGTCAGGCCTATGTCAAACGCTTCGGTGAAATCG
>JAZLHB010000158.1:0-15849 GCA_045616565.1 Akkermansia sp.
AGGATGGTGGCCAGATTGCCCTCCACTGTCACGCTGGTGTCGCCGGTGACGGTGCCGCCGGTGCCGCCGCCCATGACGTCACCCTGTATGGTGCCGCCGGTGATGGTGACGCTGGTGCCGCCGTTGATGGTGCCGCCGGTGCCGCCGCCCATGACGTCACCCTGTATGGTGCCGCCGCGGATGATGACCTCCGTGCCGCCGTTGATGGTGCCCGCGTTTCCGCCGCCCATGACATTGTGGGCAAACGTGCCGCCGTTGACGAGGACGTGCGTGCCGCCGTTGATGGTGCCGTTGGCATTCTTGCCGCCACCGCGCACCTGCCCGGAAACGGAACCGCCGTCCACCTGCACGAACACGCCCTGGCCGATGCTCTTGCCAGCGTTCGTGGAGAAATAGCCGCCGGTGATATCGCCGTTGATAGTGCCGGAGCGGACCAAGAGGGTGACGGAGCCTTCCACGGTGCCGTTGTAGATGCCGTTCACGGCATCCCCGTAGGAGTTGCCATTGTAGGTGGCGGCATCATTGCACAGCTCAACGTACGCATCGCCTTTCACCGTTCCGTTCGTGACGGCATACACGCCACCGTAGGTCACCGCCTGCGTGCCGGTAACCTTCACATGGTAGGAGCCGTTCATGTTGTCGCGGTAGCCGCTGCTGCCGTTGTGGCCCGCAGCCACAAGCCAGGTGACACCGGTATCCTTCAATTCCGCATACACCTGGCCGTTGTTGCCATCCGTGTTGCTGGCGAAGAAATAGACATCGCCGGTGGCGGTTTTGCCCTCGGTGAGCGAGCTGGAATCCCCCGAGGCGTTGCCGTGCTCCTTGGCGGCATCGAAAATTCCGCCCGCCGCTATGGTGAGGGTATCCCCGGTGCGCTCCACCCAGGGCTTCGAGTAATCCGCAATCCCGTTAAAGGTGGCAATGAGGCGGTTGCTGGCATCCACCGTCAGCTCCGCTTTGTCGGAGGCGCTCACGGCGGTCAGCTTGCTGGAATCCCAGCCCTCTGCCAGCACATACTCCACATAGGGGCGCACGCCCGCGCTCGCGGTCAAATCAAAGGTGACGGTGCTCAGGGAGGACGCCGTCACACTGGTCAGGTACAGGCAGTCGTGCGCGGTCACGGAATCCACGTTCATGCGGAAGGTGGCATCGCCGCCCAGGTTGAGGCTGCCGGTGTGGAGGCCCACGTTCGTGCCGCCGCCGAGGTCGAACACGGCACCGGCAGCCAGGGAGAGGGAGTTGATGGTGACATCGCCATCCGAAACCGTGCCGAAGGAGCCGGATTCCCCTATAGTTATATTTGTGTTGTTCCACAGGCCGTTTCCGGCATTCACAACCAGTCCCGCGCCGTCATCAATGGTGAAGCTGTGCCCACCATCGGTTGCAGCGTTGAGCTTCACCATGCCCGCAGCCTGCCCTGCCGCCTGCGCGCCGATGGAGATGGCGTGATTCCCGCCAAACTCCACCAGAGCGTTCTCCGCGCCTATCTGAAGGGCCTTGCCGGCCGCCACCTTCCAGGTTTGGTCGGCGGTGGTGGCAACGCGGGAGGCGGTGACCGTGAGGTTGCCGCCCTGTAGCTCAATGCCGCTGGCACCCACATTCAAGGTGCCACCGGTGATGGCGACGGTGCCCTGCCCCAGGGCGGTGGCGTGGGGCTGGTACACATCCTCAATGCGAATGCCACCCACGGTGAGCACGTTTGCAATGTTGTTGCAGTTGGGCACTGCAATGGAGTGGCTCACAGAGGAGAGGTCCACCACGGCCCCGGCGTCCGTGGCGGGCAGTTCCTCCATCCACCAGGCTGCGGCGTCGTCCAGGTTCTTGCTGTCGTCCTGCCCGCGCACGGCCCCCACGTTCACTCCGTTCTGCACGGCGAAGGCGTATGCGTAGCGCGCGCCGATGGTCAGCTGGGAGACACCGTTGTAGTGCACGTTCTGGCCGTCGCCGGGGTCGATCTTGGCCAAGTCCTGCGTGTACACGAAACCGTAGCCGTTCCTATCCGCGTTGATCTTGCCGTTGGAGGTTGCAAGCGCGGTCATCCGGGCGGCGGTGACATTGCTGACGGATGTTTCAGCCTCAATGTTGTTGGCGGTCCAGGTGGCGGGCTCGCCGGCCACGGCGTTGTTCGTGAAGGAAAGGGTTATCCCGCTGATACTGTTGGCGGCCATCCAGGCTTGCAGGTCGCTGTTCAGGTCGGCAAGGAACGTTGTGAACCGCGTGGCGGCCTCGTCCGCACTGCACCCGGTCTGTCCGTTGGATTCGCCCTGCAGGTACATCAAGCCTTCCAGGCTCACCGTGGTGTAGCCGCCGGCCTGGGCAGCCAACAGGGCGTTCTCAACACCCTGCAGAATGTTTGTGTACGTAGCCTGGCCCTTCTGCCAGTACTTGTTGCCGCCGCCGTCCAGAGAGGCCACCACCACGCCCTGCTTGTCGCTGCTGGAATCAGCCCCGGCAAACCACCCTTTCTTCTGCATCATGTAGGCAAAACCGTATTCCGGCCCCATGCAGGGGTTGTCGTTGTAGACGGGAGCCTGCGGCGCCATCTGCGTCCACTGCGGATTGGACTCCGCATTGGTCACTGACCCGCTGTAGTTGGTGATATTGCGGTTGTACATCAGCACACCGTCGGCGCGGTAGGCATCTTGCAGCACCATGGGCAGAGGCTCTTGCTTCACCGCACCCAGCGAGTTGGACTGGCCGGTGAGAATGTACACATGGAAGGTACCCTCCTTGGGCTCCGGCGGCTCGGGGGAGGTTGTGGTAATATCAAAGCCAACGCTGTGCAAACCTACGAATGTGCCGCCGCTGAGAGTTTCCGTAAGTGAAAGGGTCACCGTGTATTCGCTGTAGTTACTCAAATCGATGGCACTTCCGGTGAGCGTTACACTAATTGGGGTGCTGCCTGTGCCGTAATGTTTAGTCGTGCCGGTACTTGGACCACCTGCTCCATCGCCAAACAGGTAGCCAGTATAGCTGCCAAGTTGAGTCTCGCTATTGGAAATCGTTGCTGTGAACGTCACATCACCCGACCAGTTGGCGGAAGTCGTCTGCCATTGTCCGCCGCCAGAGAATAGCCCCACGGAAAGGCTCATGCCGGTGATGCTCTGGATATCACCGGCGTTGGTGTAGCTCATGGTCATGGTCCAGGGTGCGCCGGTGCCCACATTCGTGCCGGGCGACAAGAAATCCGCCTTCTGCCCGGCCTGGTCGTCGGTCAGCAAGTTCACGGTATTGCCGGAGTTGTTCACCAGGCTGGTGATACTGGCGGTGGGGGCGGTGATTCCAGCCGCTTTTGCGAATGTGTTGGTCGTGGTAACAGCGCTTGCCAAGGATTGGGCGCAGCTACCGAACGTGGTCGTCATCGTGTTTTCTATCGTTTCTGCCGCGCCAAGAGTGGCAATGGGAGTGAGGTCATTGGAGAAGGAGGCGGCGCCCAGGGAAAGGCCGGAGGTGCCGGAGCCCAGGCTGGACATGGCAAGGCCCAGGGTGGGGGTTGAGGTACTGCCGAAACCTGCAGCGCCGGAGGGGGTGGCAACGCTTTCCGTTGCAGTACCGGTGGTGGTGGAAGTGGTGCCGGTGGAGGTGGACTCTGCGGTGGCCTGCTGTAGGGAACCCGTGGTCGGCACAGCGGCCGCAGCGGCGGGGGTTACCTCGAAGACGGAGTCCGAACCGTTAGAGGATTCCGTGCCGGTGGCGTAGGGGTTGGCGGTGAAGCCGAGGTTTTCCGCCGGGGTGGCATCCGCAGTGCCGGTTGTGGTGGCGGCAGGATTGCCGGAGACCACGGCATCAAGCGCAGTCTCATCAATGTCGGCGGTCTCGGTTGCCAGAAGCCCAGCATTGTTGCCGGCACTGCCGTTGGAGCCGACCACGATGGGGGTTGTGGCGGATTGTTCTCCGATGATTTCCTCTGCGTCTTCACCTGCAACTTCGCCTTCATTGAGGTCTGCATAGCCGATGTTGATGCCGGTCGAGTCATCGGTTGCATCCTGAGCAGCGGCGCGGTGGCCGAAGAAGGCAACACCTGCGGCAGTGATGGTACCGGAGCTGAGGGTGGTGAATGAAACCGAAGCGAGAGCGGCCATGAGGGCGGCTTGGAACTTGTGCGGAAGTCTAAGTTTCATAACGGTTATCGAGTGTGTTTGTGTTTGTTTTCTTGGTTGAAACTGGTGTAGCGCAGACACACCTGTCCACGCGCGTTTACGGAGGAAGGGTACAGCATCCGTGGTGCTTTTGCAAGCCTAAATGTTGAAAAAGTGAGAAAAAGGAGAAAAAGGAAAAGCGTATTGATGTACAATGTACAATGTACAATGTACAATGCACAATGTACAAAGTACAATGTATTAGTGAGTTAGCGCGCGCCTTGCGCGCGGGGAGAAGACTCACCGAAGGCCACTTTTTTCATAGAAGCCATGGCACCGCACAGCTGCAAAACACGTGAGGAGCTTGCACGGGGTCCACCGCATGCACAACGACTTTTGAAAAAAGTGCAAAAAACGAAATTTCCGCTTGACCTGGGCACGGAATGATGGTAGAAAGCCCCCAGAAACGTGGAGTGCCCGAATGGGTCGTTGCTATGTTGCCGCGAAAAAATCCACAGACTCTGTACGGCCCGAGGGGAGGAAACTCACTTCGGGCCACCTCTTTTCATAGAAGCCATGGCACCGCACAGCTGCAAAACACGTGAGGAACTTGCATTTTTGCTTGTATCGCGCGGAATGGTGAGTTCAGCAGGATTATCTGCGGAAGAGCTGCAGCGTGAAATGTGCCGTCAACTCTCGAGAGTGAACTATTACCGCCTTTCCGCGTATTGGCACCAGTTTCTCCGCACCGAGCATGAGGCTCATCCCACGAGGCGGTTCAAGGATTTCCGTCCCGGCACTTGCTGGGAAAGGGTTTTGGAGTACTACCGCTTCGACCACCAGTTGCGTCTGCTGTTGTTCGATGCCATTTCCCGGATTGAAATTGCCCTGCGCGAACAGCTGGCATCCACACTGGCGGAGCGCTCGCCAGCCAGCGTCAATCCACAAAACAGCATTTCCCATTACCGGTCCGCGTTTCACGCGGCCAAGCATGGCAAGAACGGCAAATCACACTTCTCAGCCATGATGGAAAGGGTGGATGCGGTTTACCATGGCAGCGACAGTATTGAAGCGCGGCATTACTTACTCGAGAAGAAAATCACAGAGGCAAGGTTCTTGCCCGTGTGGGCATTCATGGAGTTTGCCACGTTTGGCAATCTAAACGTCATGCTCTCCGTGGGATTGAAAAGCACGCTTGTGTCGGCAATCGCAAAACAGTTCGGCTTCTCATCGCGCGAGTTCTTTGTCTCTGCGATTGCGCTGCTGCACCGAGTGCGCAACGAGTGCGCGCACCAGGGGAGAGTGTGGAACCGGCATTGGCTGCATTATTCTCCGCATGGCAAGGCGAATCCCATTCTCAAGACGCCCGACCGCCAGGAGTGGAAATATGAGATCGCGATGCAGGACGTGTGGCAGTTGGCGGAGGACGATCCGGAATACTTGTTGCGTTCGCCCGTGTGCACGGCGGCGGCATTGACGGCATGCAGCGTTATGCTGAAGGCGATAGCGCCCGGCTGCGGCTGGCGCGAACGCTTGTACTCCCTGTTCTCCGGCTGCGGGATTCCCGCAATCCATCACGAGGTGGGATTCACGAATGCCGATTGGCAGAAACACCCGCTCTGGAGCGAAGCGGCGGCGTACTAGGAGCATGTACAATGTACAATGTACGATTTGGGGAAGTTAGCGCGCGCTTTGCGCGTTGGTTTGGGTTGAATGCGCGGTGGCGGGAGGGCGGGAGGGAGAGGCAGGCGAGCAACGGGAGACGTTACCCACCCCGCAGAGCGGGGTTGCGTGCAGAAACATTAGGACGCGGGGTGTTCCCCAGACTCCCGCCTTGGGATGGTCCACGGTGGCACGCCTGCCTCGGCGTTTTATCTCGGCGTAGCGAAGACGGAAGCCCGCAGGGCATGCGCGGGCGCCCTGCGCTCAAGCATCCAGATCCCTGCCGAAAACCTGGGAAGCGCGGCCGCTTTCCTCCAGAATTCGGCGGCGGGCGGCGGGCAGGATTTCACGCGGGAGGGTGGAGTAGTGGAGGCGGTCGCGGAAGTAGTCCACGGCGCTCTGGGAGATGGCGAAGATGCGGCGGAACCCCATCTGGCGGGCCTTGTTCTCCACGAAGCGGCACATGGCGCGGCCGTAGCCGTGGCCCTCATAGTGCTTCTTGATGAAAAGGCAGCCGAGCTCTGCGCAGGAGTCTTCCGGGTAGGGATAGATGGCCACGCAGCCGACGATGGTGTCGTCCAGCGTGTAGACGTAGTAGCTGTGGAGGTCCTTCCGGACGTCCTCATAGGTTCTGTTGACGAGCTTGGCATCCGCCATGCTGCGCGCCACCATGGAGAGGAGCTCCGGGATATCCTCCACCTGCAGGGGGCGTATTTCGCGGTAGGAATCACTGTGGACCATGGTGCCCACGCCTTCCTCGGAGAAGATTTCATCCAGCATGACGCCGCGGTAGAGGCCATCCAGCATGTGGACGCGGGGAATGCCGCGGCGGCAGATGGCGGCGGCTTGAAGGAGGAGCGGCAGGTTGGTGCAATCACCGCAGGAGGCCACCTCTGCGGCGGAAATGGCGAAAAGCGGCTGGCCCTGGCGGCGCGGCACCTCACCGCGCTGCAGGCAGATGTACTTGGAAGCCTGCAGCGCGGGCGCCAGGGCCACGGCGGGCTCTGCAAAGCGGCCGGTGGTACCGGAGGGCACAATGGCCACCTGGCCGCGCTCCAGAATCTCCCGCACGCGGGCAATGGCCGGCTCGCCATCTGTGAGGGGCATCTCCGCCACGGCGGCATGCATCTCGCAGGCCCCTGCCCTGTGCGCCAGGAGCGCAGATTCCGCACCCTCCGCCACCAGCACCAGGCGCACGCCTATCTCATGCAGGGCATCGGCATCCAGCAAGGCGTCCACCAGCTCATCGGCGCCGAGCAGGGAGGCATCGATGTGCACTAGGAAGACTCGGCCGCGGAAGTACGGCACGTATTCCAAGACGGAGCGGACGTTCATGCGGAGAGAGGTTGCGGGGCGCAGGAACTGCGCGTGGGATCAGGCCTGGTCGTCCTCCTGCGGGGCGGCATCGAAGAGCGAGCCGGAATCCACGGAGCCGACGGTGGCGCCCTCCGGGGCCTCGTTGTCGCCCACGGGGGCTTCCATGACGATGTCACGGGCGCCTTCCGGGCGCTTGAGGCTGCGCAGGGAAATCTTCTTCTTGGGCAGCACCACGGGCTTCTCCCGGTAGGGGAGCGGGGCGGTCATGGCGCCGCTGGCGGACTCGTCGCCGTTGAACTGGGGAGCGGCAGCGGGAGAGGGCTCGGTGAGGCCGGGCCCGCCCATGGGGAGGCCCTCCTGCTGCCGGCGCGCGGCCTGCTGCTCGCGGATGCGGCCCATGTGCTCGCGCAGGGCGGAAAGGAGGTCGCCGTTGCCGAGGATATCGGTGACATCGGAGTCCTCTTCCTCCGCCTGGCTGCTGGGCAGGGATGCAAGGAAGTCCTCAAACGCGGAGAGGTTGGTGGTGCTGCGGAAGAGGCCGTTGAGAATCTCGAAGTCGATGTTGTGCATGAGGGTCTCGAAAATCTCATACGCCTCACGCTTGTACTCCACCAGCGGGTCGCGCTGGCCCTGGGCGCGCAGGCGCACGCCCTCACGCAGGGCGTCCATATCCGTGAGGTGGCGCTGCCAGAGCTTGTCGATGGCCTGGAGAACGATGTTGCGCTCCATCTGGTCCACGCGGTCGGGGCGCTCGCCCTCAATCTTCTTGAGGTACATCTCCTTGACCTTGGCGATGATGGTGTCCGCCACCTCGTCCATCTCCTTGTTCTGCAGGGCCTCCTCCTTCTCGCTCCAGCCCATGGGGAAGGTGGAGTTGATCCACTGCAGGAGGTCCGTGTAGCGGATATCGCCGCTGTCGTCCTTCTCCAGGTAGATGGAGCACTTGTGGCGGGCGCCCTCGTTCAAGGCGTCCCAGAGCATCTGGCGGGGGTCCTCGCAGAGGAGGGCCTCGTTACGCATGGCGTAGACGATGGTGCGCTGCTGGTTCATGACGTTGTCATAGTCCAGCACATGCTTGCGCCACATGTAGTTGCGCTGCTCCACGCGCTTCTGCGCGCCCTCGATAACCTTGTTCATGAGGCGGTTCTCCACGGCCTCGCCCTCCTGCATGCCGAAACGGTCCATCATCTTGGTCATGCGTTCGGAGCCGCCGAAGTTGCGCATCAGGTCATCCTCAAAGGACAGGAAGAACTGGGAGGAGCCGGGATCGCCCTGGCGTGAGCAGCGGCCGCGCAGCTGGCGGTCGATGCGGCGGCTCTCGTAACGCTCCGTGCCGAGCACGAAGAGGCCGCCGACATCCGCCACGCCCTGGCCGAGCTTGATATCCGTACCGCGGCCGGCCATGTTGGTGGAAACGGTGACGGCGCCCATCTGGCCGGCGCGGGCAATGATTTCAGCCTCGCGCTGGTGGTTCTTGGCGTTGAGCACCTCATGCGGAATCTTGACGTAGCGGAGCATGCGGGAAAGGGTTTCGGAAGCATCCACGCTGGCGGTGCCGATGAGCACGGGCTGGCCTTTCTTGTGCAGCTCCTGAATCTTGGCCACCACGGCGTTGTACTTCTCTCTGCGGCTGCGGAAGATGAGGTCGTTCAAATCCTCGCGGATGCAGGGACGGTTGGTGGGGATGGGGAGCACATCCAGCTTGTAGATGTCGTGGAACTCCGCGGCCTCCGTCTCTGCGGTGCCGGTCATGCCGCCGAGGCGCTGGTAGAGGCGGAAGTAGTTCTGGATGGTGATGGTGGCGTAGGTCATGTTCTCCGCTTCCACCTCCACGCCTTCCTTGGCCTCCACGGCCTGGTGCAAGCCGTCGCTCCAGCGGCGGCCGGGCATCTCGCGGCCCGTGTTCTGGTCAATGATGATGACCTTGTCCTCCTTGACGACGTACTCGACGTCCTTCTCATAGATGGTGTATGCCTTGAGGAGCTGGCTGGTGGTGTGCAGGCGCACGCCGGTCTCGTCCAGGCGCTTCATGAGAGCGGTCTTGCGGGCCTCCTTCTCGCGCTCGGAGAGGGATTCGTCCTCATCGATGTTGACGAATTCAGTGCCGATATCCGGCAGGACGAAATGCTCGGGGTGGCCGGGGCTGATGAGCTCGCGGCCCATCTCCATGAGATCGGCATCGTGGGTCTTCTCCTCCACGGCGAAGTAGAGTTCCTCCTTGAGCTTGAAGAGCTCCAGCTTGCGGGGATCCTGGTAGAGGAAGAGCTCGTACTTCTCCACCATGCGGCGGTACTCGGGGTCCTGCTGGGAGCGCATGAAGGCGCGGTTGCGGGGCTGGCCGAGCTTGACCTTGAAGAGGCAGCGGCCGGCCTTTTCGGTATCGCCGGCCTTGGCGTATTCCTCCGCCTGGACCATGAGGTTGTTGCAGAGCTCCACCTGCTTGCGGACCACCTGCTCGATGAGGGGCTTGAGGGTGTCGTACTGCTGCTCGTGCTCCAGCACGGCGGGGCCGGAGATGATGAGGGGCGTGCGGGCCTCGTCGATGAGGATGGAGTCCACCTCGTCGATGATGGCGAAGTAGTGGCCGCGCTGCACCTGTGTTTCCTTGGAGCTGGCCATGCCGTTGTCACGCAGGTAGTCGAAACCGAATTCAGCGTTGGTTCCGTAGGTGATGTCGCAGCCGTACTGCTGGCGGCGGAGCTCACTGGGCATCATGCTCTGGATGCAGCCCACGGTGAGGCCCAGGTAGGTGAAAAGGGAGCCCATCCACATGGAGTCGCGCTTGGCCAGGTAGTCGTTCACGGTCACCACGTGCACGCCGAGCCCGGTGAGGGCGTTCAGGTACACCGGCAGGGTGGCAACAAGGGTCTTGCCTTCACCCGTGGCCATTTCCGCAATGAAGCCGCGGTGCAGCGCAATGCCGCCGAGCAGCTGCACATCAAAGTGCACCATGTCCCAGGTGATGGGGGTGCCGCAGACATCCACGGTCTGGCCGACCATGTTGCGTGCGCCGCACTTGACAACGGCGAAGGCCTCCGGGAGGATGGATTCCAGGTACTTGGCGCGAATCTTGGAGAACTTGGGTTCAATTTCCTGCCAGGCCTTCTTGCCTTCCTCAATGGATTCCACGGTGGGCTCAATGGTGGGGAGCTTGGGGAATTCCTTGGCAAGGCTGCGGAAGCGGTTGTTGAGGGTATCTGCGCACTCCTGCAGCTGCTCTGCGGAGGCGGTGAGCAAGTGGTTGCGGGTGGGGAGCTCCAGCGGGGTGAAGCGGTGCAGGTGCTCCTGCCACTCGCGGGTCTTGGCGGTCAGGAAATCCTGGCCCTTGGAGCCCCAAGACTCCTCAATGGCGAGAATTTTCTTGACGACGGGCCGGAGCTTGCGCACCTCGCGCTGGTTCTTGGAGCCCACGATTTTATTGAGAATCCACTTGATCATGATGGTGAAAGATTACGATGGCAGGCGCGCGCAGCGAAGCGCGCGGGTGCGGGATGATAGCACGGCACAAGGCAAATGGCAAGCCTACAGGCGCGTGCGGGCAATAAATGACACGCACGGCGCGAGAGTGGGGAGGAGCGGGCGTGGTTATTGGCAGGATTAAGATTAGGATTAAGATTAGGATTAGGAATGTGTTAGCGTACCTTCGGCGCGTTCCGACGGCTCCGCTCACGCGGAGAATGCGCTCGCGCGTGGTCGGTGGCGAAATTTGGACGCGGCGCGTATGGGTGCGCGGCGGAGCTCCCCTGCTCTGGCGCGGGATTGCCCTTTCCAAAACGGAACGCAGGGCGCGGCTTTTAGAGCTCGTAGTAGGTGTAGCCGTTGAGGCCGTCGCGGTAGGCATCCAGGGCGGCGCGGCGCTGGCGGGGTGTGATGAGGCCGTTGGAAACGGCGTTTTCCGCGATGGCGCGGAACTTGGCCACAAGCTCCTTGGCATCGTATTTCACATAGGAAAGCACATCTGCCACGCAGTCACCCTCCTCCTCGTTGGTGTAGACGGGGCGGCCGTTTTCCAGGTGCACGCTCACCACGTTGGTATCGCCGAGCAGGTTGTGGATATCACCCAGGGTTTCCTGGTAGGCGCCCACCAGGAAGGCGGCAATGTAGTAGTTCTCATCGCCATCCACCTCATGCAGCGGCAGGGATTTGGCCACGTCCTCGCGGTCGATGAACTTGTCCACCTTGCCGTCGCAGTCGCAGGTAATGTCCACGAGCACGGTTTTCTGGGTGGGGCGCTCGCAGAGGCGCTGGATGGGCATGACGGGGAAGAGCTGGTCGATGGCCCAGGAATCCGGGAGGCTCTGGAAGAGTGAGAAGTTGGAGTAGTAGAAATCCACCATGTTGTCGGAGACCTCCTTGAGGTCCTCCGGGATCTCGCTCATATCGGAGATGCGCTGGGCGATAAGGCCCATGATGTGCCAGTAGATGGCCTCCCCGATGCCGCGCTCCCGCAGGGAGGAGTTGCCGTAGAAGAACTGCATGCGCAGCTGGTCACGGTAGTAGTTGGCATCATTGTAGCACTCCTGAATGTTCTTGCGGGTGAGCATGCGCATGGTTTCATCAAGCGCGCGCAGGGTCTCGCTGGCGTTCGGGGGCAGCGCCGGGGGCACGCTCTCCATGCCGGGGGCGCTGGTGACATCCAGCACGTTGAACACAAGCACGGCATGGTAGGCGGTAACGGCGCGGCCGCTTTCCGTCACCAGCGTGGGGTGGGGCACGCCGTTCTTGGTGCACATTTCTCCCACCACCTCCACCACGTCCCGCGCGTATTCCGCCACGGAGTAGTTGCAGGAGGAGTGGAAATTGGTCTGCGAGCCGTCGTAGTCCACGGCCAGGCCGCCGCCCATGTCGAGCGTGCCCATGGGCGCGCCCTCGCGCACCAGGTCCACATAGATGCGCACGGCTTCCGTGAGGCTCTCGCGGATGACGGAGATGTTGGGAATCTGCGAGCCCTGGTGGTAGTGGAGCACCTTGAGGCAGTGCAGCTTGCCAGCCGCCTTGAGCTGGTCCACGGCATCGATGACCTGTGCGGCGTTGAGGCCGAAGACGGACTTGTCACCGGCGGATTCGCTCCAATGGCCGGAACCCTTGGCGGCAAGCCGCACGCGGATGCCGAGGTTGGGCTCGATGCCGAGCTTTTCCGCGCGGTCCAGGATGGCGGGGAGCTCGTTGGGCATCTCCAGGATGAGGTGGATGTTGAGCCCCATCTGCTGGCCCATGAGCGCGAGGTCGATGTACTCGTCGTCCTTGTAGCCGTTGCACATGAGGAAGGCTTCAGAATCCTTCATCTGCGCCATGGCGGCAATGAGCTCCGGCTTGGAACCGGCCTCCAGGCCGTAGTGGTACTTTTCACCGCAGGAGACAATCTCCTCCACAATCTGGCGCTGCTGGTTCACCTTGATGGGGTACACGCCGCGGTATTCGCCCTGGTAGTCCACCTCCTTGATGGCCTTGGCGAAGCTCTTGTTGAGCTCGTCCACGCGGGCGCGCAACAGGTCGTTGAAGCGCAAGAGCACGGGGGCATCCGTGCCGCGATCCGCCAGGCCGTCCATGATGGTGCGCAGGGAGACGGGGCGTTTCTCGCCGTTGGAGTCCTCCAGGTTGACGGTGACCTCTCCGTTCTTGGAGACGCCGAAGTACCCGTTGCTCCAGTCCTCCACGGCGTAAAGGTCCACGGAATCTGCGGCGGTCCAGTTGCGGACCTTGCGTTTGATGGCGATGTTGCGTTGGGGCATGGCGGAAGGATGACTGCGTTTCAAGGCGCTATATAGCGGAGAACGCGTGAAAAGTCAAGCACCGTGAAGTGGGCCGGTGCTATTTGGAAGAGCGGGCGGCGGGGTGGGTTTTGAGGTAGGTGTGCAGCACCTTCTTCATGTAGTCCGCAGTTTCCTCCGCGTCCTGCACATGGTGGTCTGAGGGAACGATGGTTTCCTCTCCCCAGGGAATGTGGCTGGACCAGTAGGGCACCACGCCGTCGGAGCTGTAGGGGGTGTCGTTGTCACCGCGGTCGCCGATGATGGAATAGGTGGGCACATTGCGCACCCGCAGGCCGCGCAGGCCGCGGATGGCATAGCCGTTCGGCGAGAGCTGGTCCAGGCTGGTGAACCAGTCCGAGAGTTCGGACGGGTTGAGCAGGAACATATCCCGCTGCAGGGTGACAATGTTGACAGCCTCGTCCAAAAGGTTGGCGGGGAGGCGGATGAGGTTGGTGATGGCCCTGACGATGCGGTAGGAGGCGAGGGGCGCGCCGCGGTGCGGAGTGGCCAGGTAGAAGACGGCACCGGCCTTCACGGGCTCAAAGAAGAACTGGGTGCGGAAGCGCTCCATGGCGGGATCCGAGAAGGATTTGTGGACGTGGCTGGCATCCAGGCCCTTGATGTTTTCCGACTTGACGATACCGGCATTGGAGAGGAGCTTCCAGGGCTCCGTGCACTGGCTGTAATGGGTGATAAGGCCGCCCATGGAATGGCCCATGACCACCATATTGTCCCAGTTGCTGTTGCGGTGGCGTGGGTCCAGCGTTTGGCGGGCCTGGGCGAGCGCCTTGCGGTAGTGGTCCGCAGTCACCACCCAGGCATCTCCGGTGGGGTAGTTGAAGTACCAGAACTGGAAATTGTTGCGGATATCCGCATCCGTGAGCAGGCGGTTCACCAGGTTGCAGAAGGTTTCCGCGCTGGAGAGGAGACCGTGCGTGAGAATCACGGGTATCTTGTTCGGGTTGTACCGCTCCATGCTGGAGAGCCCCATGGTATCGCGCAGCTCCTGCGGGCGCAGCAGCCCCAGGAAGCGGTCCTCATCCACCTTGATGAGGCTCCAGTACACCTCGATGGGGGCGGAGAAATCCGCCGCGAGGTTGTAATCGAACCTGCCGATGGGGAAGAACTCCGAGCGCAGGCGCGGCACCAAGTGCAGGCGCGGCTTGGCGTTCTTGGGCTTGTCCGGGAACTCCAACACGGCGGTAACGGTGCTCACGGTACCCTTGGTTTGGATGTTGAGCACGCGCTCGCCCTTCAACAGGTTCGTCTTGTCCGCAGGAATGATGCCCACCATGGGCACGCCGAGCCCCTTGAGGGCGTAGTGCTCCTCCAGCTCGCTGAAGTGCACGTCCTCCGCCGGCACGATATCATCATAGATAACGTTCAGCGGAATGGTGGAGGGCAGGCCGTCCTGCCGCAGCTCCAGGTCATCCTCGAACATGGAGATGGAGCCCTTCTCTGTTGTGAACACCTCGTAGCGCAGACGCCGGATGAGCAGAGCCAGGTCGTTGTTGTACTCTTCCACGGCCTGCACGCGCTGCTCATGGGAGAGGTCGCGGCGCTTGAGCTGCAGCCAGCGGCCGCGCAGGCGCTCCATGAGCATGCGGTCCGTGAGATGGGCACGGGAGTTTTCCGCACCGGCGCGCGGCAGCACGGGGTCCGGCACCACGGGCGTTTCACAGGCAACAAACAAAGCGAGCGCCGCCACGCATGGGATCATGCGCCTCATGATTGCTGTGCACCTCCAAATCATACCCACATTGTACCAAAACACGCGGGCGCGTCAACACGGCATGTCACAGGAGCGTGGGCCCAATGAATTTTGCGAACCTTTGGAATTTGGGTGGGGGTGGATCATACGATTGCCCTAACGATTGCCCATTAAATCGTTGCAAAACATGAATCCATTTTTGGGACACTTGTGGCTTATTCCGGCTGCTTTGCTTTGTTTTGCAGTTCCTTTACGCAGAGCAGGTAATCCTGCTCTGCGTTACTGAGCGTCCGGGCCTTGTACTTCTTGTATTCCTCGGTCGCCTTTTGCATCGCCTGCTCGTGGCTGACACTGCCGGCATCCTGCAGCAGCTGCTCCCCACTCATGGTGAGCATACGGTTCAAGTGCTCTGCCCAGTCCTTCATCGTCATCGCTTGTTCTCGCTCAGCCTGACGTTCTGCAAAGTCCAGATAACCTGAGACAATCTGCCCCATCGTCCGCAGTTCCTTTGCGTTCAAGTAGTTTTTTGCCACCTTCGCCTCCATCAGCGTAGGCTGATTCCCGGCAAAACTCATCAGCCCCATGAACTCCTTTTCAGCATCTGCGCGGTGGTAGATTATTTCAGCAGCTGTTTCTCCATGCACCGCATAGTGAATCTTGTTCTGTACTTTCTTGAAAAATTCGATGGAAATCTCAGCCTTGGGATCATAATCAATGCTCGTGGCGTAAATCTCCAACACCTGCCTGTAAAACACCTTCTCAGATGCGCGGATGTCACGGATACGCGCCAGCAGCTCCTTGAAATAACCGCCGCCGCCCAGCTCCTTCAGGCGGGCATCGTCCATCGCAAAGCCCTTGCGCATGTACTCCTTGATGATACCGGCTGCCCACAAGCGGAATTGCACACCCCTCTGAGACCGCACGCGATAGCCCACGGAAATGACCATATCCAGATTGTAGAAGTTCAACGGCTTAGTAGAAAATTCGGAAATTCCGAATTTTCTCAATGTCGTTGCCTCTGAAAGCTCTCCATCTGCATAGATATTTTTAATATGCTCATTGATTGTCGACTTTGCCTTCTGAAACAGCTCCGCCATCTGTTCCTGTGTCAGCCACACTGTATCCTCCTCAAAGGTAACATTAACATTGGTTACCCCATCCTCGGTCTGATACATCAATATAGGAAATCCGTTCTCCTTCATAGGTCCCTGATACGTGTTATGTTATCAGATTGGCGCCAAATGTACAGGGCGAAATCAGAGACCGCAACCAAAATCACGCATGTATCCCAATGAATTTTGCGAACCTACGAATTTGGGTGGGGGCG
>JAZLHB010000159.1:0-23711 GCA_045616565.1 Akkermansia sp.
GCATTCCGGAGCGGGCATTGATAATGCTTGAAGGGGAGCGCGCTTTCTGGTAAGGTTGGCGTGCGTATGGGAGGAATGGAGCAGGGGATGCGGACCGGCATGGTGGCCACGGCCTCCATGCAGCGCTTCATGCAGGTCTTGCAAGCCACCAACATGGAGCTGCGGCTCTTGGTGGGAGAGGCGATGCTGGCCAACCCCGCCTTGGAGGAGGTGGCGGAATCCCCTGATGCCGGGAACGAGCGGGAAGGCGAGACCCTGGATTACGATACGGCACGCCGCCACGGCGAATTCATGGAAAGTCTGGAGCAGGAGGAAACCCTGGGCGTCCATTTGGAAACGGAAATCCGCCAGAGCGGTCTGGATAGGCGTGTGGAGTCCGCCGCGTTGACGCTGGTGCAGTATTTGGACGAACACGGGTATTTCGACGAGCCGCCGCAGGAGATAGCGGCGCGCGAAGGTATGGACGATGCCCTTTTCCGCTCCGCGCTGGCCGCTTTGCAGGAGCTGGACCCCGCCGGTGTGGGCGCGTGCGGCTTGCAGGATAGCCTTCTCATCCAGCTCCGCCGCGCAGGTGAGCCAGATGATTCGCCCGCTGTGCGCCTGGTTCGGGACCAGTGGGATGCGCTGGTGCACCACCGCTATGCGGAGGCCGCGCGCGCCCTGGGCGTGCCGGAGGAAGCGGTCGTTGCCGCTGCCTACCGCGTCTCCCGCCTGAACCCCGACCCCGGCAGCGGGTTCGCGCAGACGGAGCGCAACGTGGTGGAGCCGGACCTGGTGGTGGAGGCGGACGAGAGCGGCAGCTATGTAGCCCGCCTGACGGGGGAGAATGTGCCGCATCTGGAGCTTTCTGCAGCGTACCGCGAGATGATGGCGGAGCAGGCGGACAAGCCGGAAGTGCGCCAGTACCTTTCCCGCTGCTTCAAGGAGGGGCGCGAGCTGATACGCGCCATAGCGGAGCGCCAGGGCACCATCCTGGCGGTGGCGCAGGCCGTGGTGGCGCGCCAGCAGGCGTTTTTCCGGCGCGGCCGCGCGGAGCTCCTGCCCCTGCGCATGGAGGAAGTGGCCGGAGACACCGGATTGAGCGTATCCACCGTTTCGCGCGCGGTGAGCGGCAAGTTCCTGCGCTGCAGCCACGGGCTGTATCCGCTGCGCGGCTTTTTCGGTGCAGCCCTTCCGGCGGCGGACGACAGCGCCGTGTCTTCCGAGACGGTGCAGCAGCACCTCCTGCAGCTGGTGCAGCGGGAAGACCCCGCGCACCCGCTTTCCGATGCCGCGCTGGAGGCCGCGCTCGCGCAGCGGGGCATTGCGGTTGCCCGCCGCACCATCGCCAAGTACCGCGACAAGCTGAAAATCCTTCCCACCAACCTTAGACGCCGCAAGTGAGCCATGCCTGAACCCCTTCTCAATGTCAGCCGCCTTTCGGTGGAATTCCACACCCGCGCCGGTGTCAACTACGCGGTGAATGATGTATCCTTCCAATTGCAGGCGGGGGAAACGCTGGGCATCGTGGGTGAATCCGGCAGCGGAAAATCGGTGACCTGTTCCGCGCTGATGGGCCTGCTGCCGCGCCCGCCTGCGGTGATAGGCGCGGATTCCCGTGCCATGTTCGCCGGGGGGGACCTTCTGCACGCATCCGAGCGGGAGCTCGCCCGCATTCGCGGGCAGCGCATTTCCATGATATTCCAAGACCCCATGACCAGCCTGAATCCCTGCATGACCATAGGGGACCAGGTGGCGGAGCCGCTGGTGCTGCACCGCGGGTTATCCTGGGCGGAGGCCCGCCGCCTGGCGGTGGAGGAACTGGCGCGCACCGGGATTCCTGAACCGGAAAAACGCGCAAAATCATACCCGCACGAGTTTTCCGGCGGCATGCGCCAGCGCGTGATGATTGCCATGGCCCTTGTCACCCGCCCGCAAATCTTGATTGCGGATGAACCGACCACCGCGCTGGATGTGACGGTGCAGAAGCAGGTGCTGGATTTGCTGGCGGAGCGCCAGCGGGAGCTTGGCACGGCGGTTATCCTCATCACGCATGATTTGGGCGTGGTGAAGCAGTATGCGCACCGCATCCAGGTCATGTATGCCGGCAGCATCGTGGAATCCGCCCCTGCGGCGGAGCTTCTGGGCAACCCGCTGCACGCCTACACGCGCGCGCTCATGGCATCCATCCCCGCCGCCAAGGCCAAGGGCGAGCCGCTGCAGACCATTCCCGGTCTGCCGCCCACGCTGCGGGAACCCATCCGCGGTTGCGCCTTCCGCCCCAGAAACACCATCGGGAATCCGGAGCTCTGCCTGGTGGACCGCGTGCCGGAGCTGGTGGAGGCGCAGCCCGGCCACTGGGTGCGCAACTGCCCGGGGTGCCTCAAGTGATTGCCGTTGCTATTCGTTCACCTCGTTGAGCTGGGTGAGGGAGAGCTTGGGCGCGGGCTTGGAGCGGGCAGGGGTGGCCCAGGTGAGTTCATGGTGCCCCTGTTCCAGGCGGTAGAGTGTGAGTGCGTGAAAGGTTTCGCCCGGTTTGCCTTCCGCCTGCACCGTGCAGGTGCCGGTCTTGCCGCCGGTGATGAGCTGCCGCCCGTCATACTCCGGAATGGTGACCAGGATGGCGTAGATGCCGCGCCGCGGTGCGTTGAGCACCATCTCGGAAATGTGGAAGCCGTCTTTTTCGTGCCAGTGGGGTTCGTAGCCGCTCGGGGCGGTCACCGGGCGCTTCAGCCCGCCCTTGGCGGGGCGGTATGCCGCGCGCTGCTGGCTTTCGCGCCATCCCGCGCGGATGACGACGATGTTGACAAGCACCACCACCACAAGCCCTGCCGCAAGCCAGCTGTAGATAGCCACGGAGGCATCGGATTCATCTCCCCATATCAAAATGCCCGTCAACGCCAGGCAGAACACCGCCGTGAGCACAATGCCGGCCGAAAACCCGAACACCATGCCCGGAAACAGCAGGTAGAGCAGTACATAGCGCAAGAACTTGCCGAGGTTGAGCGGTGTGCCCTTCAAAAATTCCCTCTTGATGGCGGCATCGCTCAGCTGTTTCAGCTCTGCCTGAGTTGTGGTGGTGGTGATGGTCATGCGCCGCTATTATTAGCACAACCGCGTTGAATTGACAATTGGCAATTGCCGCCTGCGCCCAAAATGGCAGGTGGCTATACGCCCGCGGCGGTGTCATCATCCCCTTTTTTCTTGACTTCATGAGGGAATATGGTAGATGGTAAGGCAATCGTTGACGACAATATTATCCTCTATAGTGCGATGAAAGCGATACACGTTATCCAGCTGTGCGGTGCGCTTGCGTGCTGCTCCCTTGCCAATGCGGAAAACCGCCCCGTGATACTTCCCTTTGGCCCCGTTTCTCCCGTGGCCGAGAATACCCGGGAGGGCATCCCCATTGCCAAGCCTGCGGAACTCATGAAGCTAGCCAAGGTGCAGCCCGGCTTGTATGCACTGCGCAGCGCCGGGGTAGACAAGTCTGCCGCCAATTCCTACGGCCCCTACCTGCCGGACGCTCCCGCCCCCGCCAAGGTGAGCTCTCTGCCGCGCTGCGGTTGCTCCTCCGTGGTGAACGGTGATTTTGTGGGACGCAACCTGGACCTCTACATGATGCCCGCACCCTATTTCATGGTGTGGACGGATGCCGGGAAAGACCACTACGCCAGCCTTGCCATGGCTCCTCCCCCCATAGAGTTGAACAACCTCCTGGGTTCTGCCAAGGAAATGAAGGACGACATTGCCGCCTACAGCAACCCGGCGGCGCTTGCCAAGCTCACCACTCTCACGCTGGACGGCGTGAACGAGAAGGGCGTGTGCTGCACCGTTCATGTGCTCGATCCCACGGATGGCGGCAACACGTCCAGCGGTACCAATCCGGGAGCGGAGGACCTTTCCATGTTCATGGTGTGCCGCTATGTGCTGGACCATGCCGCCACGGCGAGCGAGGCCATCGAGCTGCTCAAGAAGCGCAATATCCGCATGATGGACCCGGATGTACTGCTCCACTGGGTGATTGCGGACCCGCAGCATTCCTACATTGTGGAAGTGGTTGGCAACGAGCTCCGCTACACCGACAAGAAGAAGGTGATGACCAACTACCAGGCAACCATTCCGGGAATCAACCCCCACCCCTGGGGATTTGAGCGCGCCCGCCTTCTGGAGGAACACTACGGCGAGGGCATTTCCGTGAAGGGTATGTACAACCTCATGCGCCGCGTGCGCTACACCCAGGCATACAGCCTGGAAACCAAGCCGTACTGGTATTCCGAGCACATGTGTGTCAGAAGCAACGGGACAGATATTTCCATCCAGACCCCGCTATACGATCCCGAGCTCCGCAAAACCATGGAGAACCATGACATCTGGCTCAAGGAAGCCACCCCGGAGAACAACCCCCACATGCTCTGGGAAACCACCTACGGCAACGTGTACGACATGCGCAACAAGACTATGCGTATCATGCTGCACGAGAAGTACGACACCTTCTACGATGCCAAGCTGTAAGCGGCGGCTTGCCGCCTCAGAAGCTGGTGCTGCCCACGGGCACAATGCAGCCGGCGAGACTGAGCGCAGCAGCCAGCAAAAGAAAAAGGCGGCCGAGCCCGGCCGCCTTTTTTGTACACTTGTCAGAACGGGCCTCCATACGCGGAATTGGCTTCGCCGAAGGAGATGCCGATTTCCTTGGCTGCATCCACCAGCTGGCTGTCGTCTGCCACCAGGTGCAGCTTCTGCACGGCCTCCTCAATGGGCATGGAGACGATATCCGTGCGGCGGAGCGCCACGGTGTGGCCGAACACGCCGTTTTCGATGAGCTCGATGGCCTTGGCGCCGCAGCGTACGCCGAGCACGCGGTCGAACGGAATGGGGGAGCCGCCGCGCTGGGTGTGCCCCAGCACGCAGTAGCGCGTCTCAATATCCGTGAGGGTTTGCAGCTTGGTGGAGAGGAAGGCCGCAATGCCGCCGAGCCGCACTTCGCCCTTGGTCTCCTCGTTGAGCGTGATGAGCTTGCCGCCGATGCGTGCGCCCTCGCTCACCACCACGATGATTTCACGCTGGCCCAGCGCCTTGAGCAGCTCAATCTTGCGTACCACGTCCTCCAGCGTGAACTCGATTTCAGGTATCAGAATCACGTCCGCACCGCCGGAAATACCGCCGTACAGCGCAATCCAGCCGGCATGGCGGCCCATTACCTCCACCACCATGATGCGCTGGTGGGAATAGGCCGTGGTGCGCAGGCGGTCCAGGTTCTGGCTCACCACATCCACCGCAGTCCAGAAGCCGAAGGTGTAGTCCGTGGCACCCAGGTCGTTGTCGATGGTCTTGGGAACGCCTACAATGGGCAGGCCGATGTGGCGGAGCTCCAGGCCGATGGTCTGCGAGCCGTCACCGCCCACCACGATGAGGGCGGAAAGGCCGAGGCGCTCCACGGTGGCCTTGCTCTGGTCCAGGATTTCCTTGGGAATCTCCATGCGGCCGTCCACGCCGCTCTTCACGGTGAAGTGGCCCTTGTTGACGGTACCGAGGATGGTTCCGCCGAGTGCGCGGATGTTGTGGCAGTTTTCCGGGGTGAGGATTTTCCAGCGCTCGTCCTCCGGGGTGGAGAGCAGGCCCTCGAACCCGTCGTAGAAGCCGTACACGGTCCAGCCGCGGGCGGTGGCCGCCGCCACCGCGCCCTCTATGACTGCGTTGAGCCCGGGGCAGTCACCGCCGGAGTTCAGGATACCGACATTCATAAACGTTTATCTTTTGGGAAGCACCAGGAACTTGCTCCTGTCCTTGATATCATTGGTGGGCAGCCACTTTTCCCAAGCGTCCCAACCGTCGCGCAGGAACTTGGCGGTCATGTTGTAGCGCTCCTGGGAGGAGCTGGCACCAAGCACCACGGTGACGAGGCGCTGGGCGTAGATGCTCTGCTGCCCGGTGGTGGGATTGGTGCGGCGCACGGAGCTGCGGCGGCTGGTGGCCATGGCGCAGGCACCCGCGCTCTTGGAGCGGGCCACCTTGATGCCGTCAACCGAGGCGGAGATGAGCTTGTTGCCGTTGTGGATGGTCACGCGGCGCGTGCCGTTCACGGTCACGGTCACGCTGGGCATGGAGCAGATGGCCAGCAGGGAGGGGTTGGTGGTGACGTAGAGGGCGAGCATGGCCATGTCCCTGGCGGAGGAGTAGGAAACCACGGCGCCGTTGGTGCCCTTGAAGTACGTGGTGTACATGCCGAGGGACTGGGCCAGCTTGTTCATCTGGCTGATGAATGAGGCCTCCGGGTTGCCGCCTCCCAGGGCCTGTCCGCATGCGTGGGCCAGCGTGGCGGCGGCTGCGCTGTCATCCGTGAGCACGGTGGCGTACAGCGCATCGCGTATAGAGATGGTGTCTCCCGGTTTCAGGCCCAGCAGGTTGGTGTGCGGCCATTGCATGGCCTCTTGCGGCACCGTGATCTGGCGGTCGCGGTCCACGTTCTGCGCCTCAATCCAGTCCATGGCCACGGCGGCGTTTGCCATGTTGGCGAGCATGCCGATGGGGCGCTTGGCGTTGGTGTTGGAGGAGAACAGGATACGCCCGGAGTTGGCCTCCATGGCCACATAGCTGGGCGTGGTGGGAGTCTCGTTCATATCGGAGCAGGAGGTGAGCAAAGCGCAAAGCACCGCTCCCGCCGCTGCCATGTAGTTGTTGATTGTTTTCATAAGTTCTTCAGATATGGTTTGCTTTAGTCCAGATTGTGGCGGCGCAGGTCCTGCGGGCGCCTGTCGCCGAAGATGATGCCGAGTTCCCGCGCGGTTTGCACCAGGTGGCTTTGCGGTTCCACGAAACGCGTTTCCGCCACGGCCTCGTCAATGCTCACGGTGCCCACCTTGGGCCCGCGGAGCACCACGGAGGTGCCGAATTCCTTGCGCTCGATGAGCTTCACGGCCTCCACGCCGAACCGCAGGCCCAGCACGCGGTCGAACGCGCAGGGCGAGCCGCCGCGCTGGGTGTGCCCCAGCACGCAGTAGCGCGTTTCCACGCCCGTGGCTTCCTCCAGCTGGTGGCACAGGCGGTTGCCGATGCCGCCCAGGCGCTCGTCTCCGTTGTCCTTGTTGAACACGGTCACCAGCTCGCCGTTCATGCGGCAGCCTTCCGCCACCACCACAATGATTTCTCTCTGGCCGGCCGCCTTGCGCTCGCGGATGCCGTCCACCACGTTCTGCAGGTCGAACTCGATTTCCGGGATGAGCACCACGTCTGCAGAGGCGGCTATGCCGCTGTGCAGCGCAATCCAGCCGGAGAGGTCGCCCATGACCTCGATGACCATGATGCGCTGGTGCGCGTTGGCCGTGGTGCGGATGCGGTCGATGGAGGAGGTCACCACCTCCACCGCGCTTTGGAAACCGAAGGTGTAGTCGGAGGCGGAGCAGAGGTCGTTGTTGATGGTCTTGGGAATGGAGATAACGGGCAGGCCCTCCTCCGCCAGGAGCTTGGCGGTTTTGGCGGAGCCGCCGCCGCCGATGACGGCCAGGGCCTCCAGCCCCAGGGCGGTGATGGTTTTCTTGGCCTTGGCCATGATTTGCGGGTCCAGGGAGCGGCGCCCCACCTTGTTGACCTGCACGTTGAAGTTGCCGGTGTTCGTGGTGCCCAGGATGGTGCCGCCCAGGGAGCGGATCTTGTGCGTCTTGAGCAGGTTGAGCACCTCGTAGCGCCGCCCGCCCACCACGGGCAGCAGGCCCTCGAATCCGTCATGGAAGCCTATCACGCGCCAGCCGCGGCTGTAGGCGGCTGTCACATAGCCTTCAATCACTGCGTTGATGCCGGGGCAGTCGCCGCCGGAGTTGAGGATGCCGATAATCATGGTGAGCGGGATGGGGTGGTGTTACTTGTTGCCGGGTTCGGGGATGGCGCCCAGGAACATGGCGCAGGTCCACATGGCGCGCGGGTGGTGGAAGAAGGACTTCCACACGGAGCCCTTGAGGGTGTTGGCGGGGGAGCCGTCGCGGTTGCAGTAGCCGTACCACTCGCCGTTCGTCTTGTCCTGCAGGTGCTCGAAGGACCAGTCGTGGATGCGCTGGTGCCACTCGGCGTACTTCTCGTTGCCGGTCATCACGTAGGCCAGGCAGGTGCCGATGAGCGCCTCGTCGTGCGGCCACCAGAACTTCATGTTGTGCCAGTACTCCTGCACGGAGCCCCCGAACACGTCCACATAGTACAGCAGGCCGCCGCATTCCTTGTCCCAGCCGCGTTCGAGCGACCAGTCGATCATCTTGCAGCCGATTTCGATGAGCTCCTTGTCGCCGCCGCAGTGGCGGGCCTCGTTCAGGATGAACCAGCCGCCTTCAATGGCGTGGCCGGGGTTGAGCGTGCGCTCATCGAAGTGGTTGATGATGGAGCCGTCCGGGGCCACGTTCTCCAGCACGGCCTTGATGTCCTCATGCAGGAAAAGGGTCTTGAGGTCCTTGATGCAGCGGTCGATCCAGCCGGTGAAGAAGCCGTCCTCGTCTCCCAGGTAGCGGCGCAGCTCCTGGCTGGTCACCAGCATGATCATGCGCGCGCCCAGGTTTTCCGCGGGGCGCAGGCCGGTGGTCTTGGGGGCCATCTTGCCGGGCGTGAAGAACACGTCCGCAAAGATGTCGAACCAGTGGCGTGCGCGTTCGCGGTCCTGCTCGTTGCCGGTGGCACCGTAGTGGGCGGCCCAGGCAATGGCGGTGAAACATTCGCTGTACGCGTAGCGGCGCTTGCGCAGCGGCACGCCCGCATCCGTCATCAGGAAATACATGCGGCCGTCCTTGGGGTCCACGCAGAATTCCTCCACGAACTTGAGCGCGCTTTCCGCGTACTTGAGCCACTCCGGCCGCTTCTCCACGCTGTTGTACAGGGTGAGCAGCATCCAGGCCATGCGGCCCTGGGCCCACACGTTCTTGTCCGTGTCGGCCATGCTGCCGTCCGCCTCAAAGCAGTGGTAGAGCCCGGGGTGCGCCTCGTCGTAGGCGCGCGGGAACCAGAACGGCACAAGCTCGTTGAGGAGCTTGTCCTTGTAGAACTCGCCGAGTGCTTTTGTATCCATGACGGATGAAGGGCGGTGGGGTTACTTGTTGATGGCCCAGTCGAAGAAGCCGATGGCGGTGAGCTCGTCCTTGAGCTGCTTCAGGGTGGCGGAATCCGGGTTGCCCATGGGGAGGCGCGCCGGGCCCATGTCCACGCCCCACCAGCCCATGATGGCCTTGCAGCAGCCCATGTAGCCCTTGGAGGCAATGATGTTGATCATGGTGACGGAGAGCTGCTGGAGACGCTGGGCCTCCTTCATGTCGCCCTCGGCAAAGGCCTTCATGATATCCTGGTACAGCTTGGGTGCATAGTTGTAGGAGGAGCCCACGCCGCCCTTGGCACCGGTGGCCAGGGCCGCCAGGAACCACTCGTCCACGCCCCAGGGGATATCCCACTTCCCGCCGTCGCAGTTGAGCGCGTCCATGTACAGGGCCATGTCCGGGTTGGTGAACTTCACGCCGCAGAAGTTCGGAATCTTGGCGGCGCAGGCGTGAATCATCTTCACGGGGTTGAAGCCCACGTGCGTGAGGGCGGGAATGTCGTAGAAGTAGTACGGCAGCTCCGGGGCGCCGGAGGCTTCAAAGGCCAGGCAGTCCACCAGGGAGTCGATGCTGCCCGGCTTGAAATAGCAGGGGGAGTTGCTGGCCGTGGCCGCAGCGCCGCATTTCACGGCGTACTCGGCGAGCTCGCGCCCGTCGTAGATGCTGTTGCCGCCGGTGTGCACCACAAACTGCATGCCGTGCTTCTTGGCGGCCTCACCCCAGGCGGCCATGTTTTCCTTGCGCTCTGTGAGCTGCATGTGGGCGGACTCGCCGGTGGAGCCGGTGATGAAGGCCAGCTTGATGCCCTGGGATGCCAGGAAGGCCACCTGGCCCTCTACGGCGTTGGGGTTGCAATGGCCGTCGGCACTCATCGGAGTGTGGGAGGCGGCTACAAGACCGTGCAATTTCAATGAGGTTTCCATATGAATGGGGAAATAGGTTTACACCCGCAATATAGCACCTTCTCCCCCGCGCTTCAAGCGAATTTCCCCAAATTCAAACACGAAAACTCCAATTTCAAATTCGCCTCAATCCATCCAGGTGGTCCAGTGCCAGGTGATGCGCTTCTCCACGCTCTCGGAAATAGCCCTGCCAACCGGGCAGGCTTTCACGCAGCTTTCCATCACACGGCGGCTCTCCTCCGTCTGCGGCATCGGCACATGGATGTCGAAGAGCAGGGCGGAGATGCCGCGGGCATCGTGCTCCACCCCGGCGGATATGCAGATGCCCTTGGTGGCGAATCCCTTTTGCGCTCCCTTGAAGGCAATCATGCTCAGCATGCAGGAGGCCGCGCTCGCCGCCAGCATGGATGCCGGTGTGGGGTTGGCCCCCAGCCCGCCCTGGCTTTGCTCCAAATCCGTGCTGAACGAGCTGCCGCCCGCAGTGAACAGGGTGCGGCAGCGTGCGCTGTCGCCCAATGTGGTGGTGGATGTATATTGGTTCATACACCGCCATCCTATGCCCGCCGCTCCCGGCGCGCAACCTAACTTTCCAACCGTTATTTCACCTGCTGCGGCTCACCGCCTCAGTTCGACTTGGAGCCCTTGTAGGAGCCCGTCTTGTCGTAATAGCGCGTGGTGCCGCCGCTGGAGGACGAGGAGCCCTTGAAGGAGCCGGACCTGGCGTAATAGCGCGTGGTGCCGCCGCTGGTGGAGGATGAGCCCTGGAAAGAGCCGGAGCGGTCATAGTAGCGGGTGGTGCCGCCGCTTTCCGTGGCGGTGCCGATGAGCGAGCCTGTCCTGTCGTAGTAGCGCGTGGTGTTGCCGGAGCGCTGGGCAGAGCCTTGGAAAGAGCCGGTCTTGTCGTAGTAGCGCGTGGTGTCTCCGCTGGTGGAGGATGAGCCCTCATAGCCGCCGCTGCCGTTGTAGAAGCGCGGGGAATCAGCCAGGGCGAAGCTCGATGCGAGTATCAGGAGTGCGGTGGTTTTCATAGTGGTGGGATAGGGGGAGGTGATTAGCATTCCCCTTCTAGCATACGGGCGCGCTCCGCGCAAGCTTTTATTCCGCCGAGTGCCAGCCGTTCTCCTTGACCCGGCCCGCCGGAGGGCGTACAATCAACGCCTGTTGGATACCATGAGGAAAACGCCGTTCATCGCCATGCTGGCAGCCGCACTGTTGGGCTGCTGCGGCACCGCTTTGGCCAATACCGGATACAGCCAGGATAAGCCAATAGCCAGAGATAACGCCCCTAATGAGGTATATGGAGTCTCGGGACAGGAGAAGCCGGGCGCCGCCAATGCCAATCTTTTCATCTTCGACGATGCTCAGGCAAGCCACGAATCCCTGAAAAACGTGATTGGCGGGTATGCGACCAACGAGACATCCGCCTTTGACAACAAAGTCACCATGAGCGGCGGCAAGGTAACGGAGTTGCTGGTGGGCGGATACGCTACCACCGGGGGGCAGGCTCTGGATAACAGCGTTGTCATGACGGGCGGGGAAATGACCGGTCTGATTGCCGGCGGGTATGTAAATGGGAATGGAAATGCCGACAGAAACACTGTTGTCATCAGCTCAGAAAGCCAGGCTTCTCAGGTATACGGAGGGTATACAGGCAAGGGCCACGCCAATTCCAACACCGTTACCTTGAGTGGTGGGCATGTTAAAGACCGCCTTGTAGGCGGTGCCTCTATCTGGGAGGGCAATGCGTGCGGCAACTCCGTCATCGTGACCGGCGGCTCCGTTGAAAACGTGTGCGGCGCGTTTTTTACCAAGGCGCAAAGCATCACGGGCAACAAGGTTCTCATCTCCGGCGGCAATGTGGGAACGGCGCGTGCCTATACCCAGCGTTCCTCTATGGTGGAATATGCCGACAATGTAATCATCATGTCCGGGGGCACGGCAGGCTCTTTGCAGTTTGCGGAAAGGATTCACCTTGCCGGGGCCGGGTTCAACGGAAACATTGAAGGGGTGGAAAACATTGCCGGTCAAGCACTGAATTGCGGCACCGTGGGTTCCTGTGACAGCATCGGCATCTACGGCTCGCAGATTTCCGGCTCCAGCCTGTCCGCAAGGGTTGCGCTGAATTTTCACTTGATGAACGGCCTCTTGACAGAGGACGCTCCCATGGTGACGCTGGGCGGCACTCTCTCCTTGTCCAAGGACTTGACGCTTTCCTTTGATGCCTTGGACAACATGGAGTGGAAGCCGGGAGATTCCGTTACCCTGGTCAATGCCGGGGAAAGCATGGGGATTGCCCCGGAACTGCTGGACAGGGAGTACAACATCTACCGCTATGGAGACCCGGCGAAAACCATCATGGCCACCGCCAGGCTGGAGCTGAACCAGGACAACACGGTGCTCAAGCTCACGGTGCAGGGCATTCCTGAACCCGCCACGGTCATGCTCGGCTTGCCGGCACTGGCCGGCCTGGCCGCCCGCCGCAGGAGAATGTTGCCTGCGGCAGAGAAATCATTGCCAATCCATGCGGATGGGCAGTATTCTCGCTCAAATAAATTCTTTGGGAGAAACGTGTCCAAAAAGAGGTTGAACATCTTGGCCGCAGCTGGTATCATACAAAGTTGAAATGAAGATATACGTCGACAACAAGGAAGTGGAGGTCTTCACGGGAGCGAAGGCCGCAGATGCCGTGCGCGCGGCGGGCCTGAAACACATTGCCAAGCTTTACGATGCCTACGGAAACGAGATAGCCCCGGACAGCCCCATGAAGGCCAACCGCAAAATTTTCACCAGCAAACCCGAAAACTGACATGCAGAAGAAAACGCTTCTCTCCATCCTGGCCGCCGCGCTGCTTGGTTGGGCATGCCCCGCCATTGCGGAGCAAATTACCGTTCTGGGCATCAACGATATGCACGCCGCCCTGGACAACATGCCCAAGCTCGCCACACTGGTGAAACAGGAGCGCACCAAGGATCCCCAGGCCCTCCTGCTCTCTGCGGGCGACAACCGCACAGGCAACCCCTACAGCGATATGAACCCGCGTTCCGGCTGGCCCATGGTCGCCATCATGAACCGCATCGGCTTCAACCTCAGCGCCCTCGGCAACCACTCCTTCGATACCGGCGTGGACGATATGCGCGACCTCATTGACAGCGCGGAATTCCGCGTGGTCTGCGCCAATGCGGAGGCGGAGGACAAGGCCCGCATCCTCACCCAGCCCTACCGTATTTTCGAGCGCAAGGGCGTGACCATCGGCGTGCTCGGGCTGCTGCAGCTCGGTGTGAACGGCTGCCCGGACACGCTGGAGGAAAATACCAAGGGCTTCACCTTCCGGGATCCCTTCAAGGTGGCGCAGGAGTACAAGTGGCTGCGCGAGCGGTGCGATGTGCTCATCCTGCTCACCCACCTCGGTTTCGAGGACGATGTGGAGCTCGCCCAACAATGCCCCTGGGTGGATGCCATTGTGGGCGGCCACACCCACACCAAGGTGGATGGCGCCTACATGGCGGGCAATGTCATGGTCACCCAGGCGGAAAGCAAGGCCGCCTACCTCACCCGCATCACTTTTGATGTGCAGGATGGCAAGGTGGTTTCCAAGGAGGCGAAACTCCTCCCCACCGCCCCCTGTGAGCCGGATGCCGAAATTGCCGAGATGGTGCAGGGCTTCATGAACGACCCCGCGCTCAACGAACAGATTGCCGAAAACGCGCGCGAAATCACCGCCAGGGAGGAGCTCGGCTGCCTGTTCACGGATGCCGTGCGCGAGGTCACCGGCGCGGACATCGCCATCGTCAACATCGGCGGCATCAGGATTGATGCCTTCCCCGCAGGCCCCATCCGCCTCTGTGATGTCTTCCGCATCGATCCCTTCGGCAACGACACCGTCATCTTCAAGCTCAACGCTCAGGAACTGCGCGATTTCATCCTCGCCTGTGCGCTCCTTGACCACCACGGCGCACCCGGCGCCTCCGGTATCACCTACTCCGCACACCTCCACAAGGGAAACAAGGTGGAGATTACGGACATCAAACTGGCGGACGGCTCTCCCCTGGACCCGGAGAAGGTCTATACCGTGGCCGTGTCCAGCTTTGCAGCCGCTGCGGATTTCCCCCACAAGGACCCCGGCCGCGCCCTCAACATGCCAGGCCGTGATTGCCTGATCCGGTACCTGCGCAAGCACGGCAAGGTGGATTACGCCAAAGTGCGCCGCGCCCACATTACCAGAGACCCGGGCACGACCCTGGAATAGTAGCGGAGCCGCACGCAGCCCCCGTTGCTAGGCGCATGCCGGGCCTGCCAGGTCGTAGCTCGCCGGGCAGAGCGCTATGTGTATTCGCCTGAATTTCCCGTTTCTCCTTGACCTTGGCAACCGGCTGCCCTATGATTGGCGGAACATGAAGAAAACGCTCTTTCTCACCATAGTTGCTGCCGCCGGGTTAGGTGAGAATGTGTTCGCCGCCGATTACATTCCCACCTATTGCAAAGGGTTAACCTTTTTGGAAGGGAATGATTATTTCGGTGCATATTCGACCACGGAAGATGCCCGGAGAGGCGAACTCTCCATCTTCCGGCTTAATGATACAGGTCCCGACTTTAGCTCAGCAAACATCTACGGCGGATATTCCTCTGCGGCTGCGGCCACTGGCAACACCGTCACAATGGACAGCGGACAGGTCGGCACGATTACAGGTGGAGTGGCAAAATCAACCGCCTCCAACAATCTCGTCGCCGTGTCCGATGGCATCATCGTCACAATCACGGGTGGCGTGGCGTGGAGCGGTAACGCACAAGACAACGTTATTACAGTGACTGGCGGGCAGGCCGGTGCCGTTACAGGCGGTACATCCCCAACGACCGCCTACCAAAACATCATCACAGTGACCGGCGGCACAGTTGGCACAATCACGGGCGGCGTGGGGGAAACAGGCTTCGCGTGAGCCAATGTTACCTCAGTGGCCGGTGGTACGCATGGCGCAATCATAGGAGGAACGGGCAACACAGCCATTGACAACACTGTCATGTTGACCGGCGGCACGGTTGAGTCCATCACAGGCGGTATGGGCTGGGATGCCGCGCACAACACTGTCATTGTGGCCGGGGGGACTGTCGAGAAGGATATTATCGGAGGCAAAAGCGAAATACGCGACATAGGCCAAAACAAGGTCATTCTGATGGGGGCGGGCGCGAAGTTCGGGGAAGGTACCAGTGAAATCTGCGGAAGCGCCTTTTCTGTGGGCGGTTCTATCATGGCTGTAACAGGTGCAGAGCCAACCGCAAAAGAGGGCATCGACATCTTCGGCGCAGGAATCACCGTGGGCGGTGCCTTGGGTGGTGCGGCGGAAATCAATTTCCACCTGACAAGCAACCTTTTAGACCCCGGGGCACCTCCCATACTAACGATGACGAGCAAGGAGACGTCGCTCGATTTCGGTTCGTTCGAGCTGACCTTCCAAGCGGCGGAGGAAATGGACTGGAAGCCCCGTCAGTCCATAACCTTGGTCAGCAGCGCTCTGGGACTTGCTGTGCCGCAGGAGCTGCTTGACAAGGAGTACGACATCAAGGTAACCGAGGCAGATACCGTAACTGCCAAACTGGAGCTTAACCAGGATAGAACCCTTCTCAAGCTGACCGTTCCCGCCGTTCCCGAACCCTCCACCGGCACGCTCTCTCTCCTCTCTTTGGCAGGACTCTGCGCCCGCCGCCGCAGGAAGTAGGCGAAATCATGCTAGCTTATGCAACCCGCCCCGCCTGGGCATGAGCAGGGCGGCGGTGTCAAAACCGCTCCACCCCGGCGTACCTTCGCTGCGTATTAGGCAAATTGTTTTGCCTTGTCTTTGCCAACGTATCGGCGTATACTCTACGCGATTTGTGATGCCATGAAGAAGACTTTATTCACCGCAATGCTTATTGTAGCCCTGCTGGGCGGGAACGCATACGCCAACACTGGTTACATCGCCTCTCCAGATGAAATTCAAACTCTCGCTCCCGAAGCCGTTTTTGGAACCTACACCCAAGGTGACGCATCTGGCGGCTCTGTCTTGGTGTTCGAGAGTGCTGAATCTCGCCATGAAAAGCTACAGACGGTCTCCGGAGGTATATCCGATGCAGGAACCGCTACAGGCAACACTGTGACCATGACTGGTGGAATCGCAGGCGACTTGTGTGGCGGCATCGCCTTTGGTGGCAAAGTCGCCAGCAACGCCGTCACCATGTGCGGAGGCTTTGTTACAAATTTGCTTGGGGGTGTATCATCATCAGGCGAAGCGTCGAACAACCTTGTCGTCTATACTGGCACCGCCTCCTGTAAAGAATCCATCATGGGGGGGCATTCAAATCAGAACGCGAGCGATAACAATGTTGTTGTCTTATCTGGCGGAAGTAAATGCGGATATGTATATGGCGGGTATGGAAGAAACAGTGTATCAAATAACAGAGTCCACTTGGTGGGTGATGGGTTCCAAGGCATTGTAGAAAACGTGGAGGTGAATGGTTCGGCAATAGCGGTAGACCATGTTATTGCAGGCTACTGCGAAAAACAAGGAACTGTCGCTGACAATGCTATCCACCTTTACGGAGCCGGTATCAAAGTAGGAAGTTGGGAAGGTTTTCAATCTCTCAACTTCCATTTGGAGAATGGGCCGCTTACCAGCACCAAGCCTATGGTTACTCTCACAGAAACCTTCGTCCTGACCGGCGACTTTGAATTCACCTTTGATGCGGTAGAGAGCATGGACTGGAAGCCCGGAGATTCTGTGACTCTAGTTGGCGCGCAAACTATTTTTGCACTTCACCCTGAAGAACTGGACAAGGAATACAATATCTACCAGTATGGGGATCCAGAGAAAATAAACGCTATTGCAACAGGCAAGATAGAGCTGAATCAGGATAAGACTATGCTCAAGCTGGTTGTCACTTCTGTAATCCCGGAACCTTCCACCGGCACGCTCTCTCTCCTCTCTTTGGCAGGACTCTGCGCCCGCCGCCGCAGGAAGTAGGCGCATCTTACTAGCAATGCAACCCGCCCTGCCTGGCTATGAGCCTTGCGGGGCGGCGGTGTCAAAACCGCTCCACTCCGGCGCGCTTCCTTCAACACCGTGGCGCACGGAACTTCGTGTTGCGGATGAGCCCCTTGCTGTCGATGCTGGAGCTGCTGCCCGCGCGCCCTCCAGCCAACCCGCCGCTCTCCTTCACCAGCGCGTCCAGGCAGTCAACGACCCGGTTCATCCAGCGGGCGGAGACAATCTGTCCCTCCCGCACCTTTTCCGGGGGCTTCGGTAGGTTTCTCGTTGCCATGGCTAAATGGAAAAAATATCAGGTGTAGTCGTACACGTTGTTGTTCCAGCCGCCCTGGCCGGACAGCAGCCAAGTCCGCTCTATCGTGTAGGTCTTCTCGTCATCGTTGAGGCTCGCGTTGGCGCAGATGAGCATCCAGTCTCGCCCTTTCAACGCGGGCGCGCCCTTCGGCTTGTCAATCTTGCCCACGTCCTCCGGGTCCACCTTGCCGCTCCTGCTCTGGTAGGAATACGTGTAGGTGGTCATCATGCTCTTGTAGGACGTCACGCCCTGCTGGAGGAGCTTCACAAGCCCGGTGTTGCCCTTGATGAGCTTGCCGAGCTTCTTCTTCACCACCTGGCCGTCCTTGTCCAGTATCGGCTCGTCAACCACCGTGACATCCAGCGTGCTCTTGAAGCCCTTGTGCTGCTCGCTGCCATCCTCGTCCTCCCCGCTTTCCGAGCGGCTTCCGTCCTCGCTGTCCTCCCCGTCCCCGTCCTCGTCGTCCGCGGGCTCCGGCTTGCCGTAGGTCAGCTTCACGCTCGCTATGCCAGCCGTTCCGGGTGTCGTGGTCGTCTTGATAAGCACCACCCCGCCCAGCAGGTCGGTGCGGCTTCCCATCTCCGGCTGCGAGGAGAGCGCATCCTCCTCCGGCACCTCGTAGGTGATCTCCACCACGTTCCCGGTCGCGGCATCCGGGTTCCGCTCAATCGTGATGCCAGTCACCGTGTGCTGGTAGTTCCCGTAGCAGATGCGCCGGATGCCGTCTCCGCGCCATATCTTCGCCGTTTCCATACACCCCGGCGCGGGTGTCAAAAAAAGCCCCACCCGTCGGAGCGGATGGAGCCTGTGTGTTACGAGTCCTTGTTAGGGAAGGTGTTTTTATTTCCTGCGGCGGCGTGTGTTAAGGGCCGCATAGAATCATGAAGTCTATATCAGCTTATTAAGGACAGGAATGCGTTTCAGCAACAATCCGAGGGCAATTCCTATACCCGTTACAGTCAAGGCTAGCCCGAAAGATGGTAGGTAGTGGGTGTTCAAGCATGGGAAGTAGATGGATAGAGACTGCCTGAGAATGTGTTCCGTGAGAAAGACGCTGAAGGTGGCAGCTCCGACATAACCAATCCATTTGCCTACTCCATCCGGTAGCGACATGCCGGAGAAAAGCTTCTTTGCAACGATGTAGATAGTAGCACAGGGGATTATGACCAATCCCTTAAACGGCAGGATGCCTTCATCAAACATCTCTATGCTGGTTCGCTGGACAATCACGAATTCGGACACCGCTTCCAAGAGCAGAGCCAGGCAGGAGACGACTGCCAGAACACAGCAGGTTCTCCAGGCTATGCGGTGGGTATCCAGCCTGTTCTCTATAAAGTAACCCACCAAGGCATAGAGCATGTAAGCTCCCATTCCCGACAAGAAGGGACTGCGAGTCAGGATACCATTGTGCGAAGATTCTTGAGCCGTTACAGTCGAATAAGTCAAAGGTAGCAGGAAGCCGACTACTACTGCAAGCCCTACGAGATAGGTAATGTGTAGGTGGGTAATTTTCTGAACCGCAAGCCGCAGGAAAGGCATGGTGAGCAATAGGCCGAGGTAGGCGTACAAGAACCAAACGGCTGCCGCATGAAGGACATACGAATGCGCAGTGCCACCACAATACAGGTCGCGTAGGAACACGGTAACACCTATTCCAGGGTCTCCGTCTGCTTTAACTGTTTGATAGTAAGCATACTGCAATCCTACAAACAAGAGAATCAGAAGGCAGAACCGGAGCACTCTTTTGCGGAGCAGGGTCGCGATGCTTTCTTCCTTGGGGATGAGTAAGGCTCCGGCAATCATGAAGAAGATAGGCACAGCTACTTTGATGAACGCCGAAATGACAAGCATTGCAAAGGTGACAGCAGAACATTCTCCTGTGTGAAACGGCATCCCGTAGGCTGGAGTATGATTCAGAACCACGAAGAAGATGGCAAAAATGCGTAGAAGCTCGATGTGTACTCGCCGATACATAAGTGAAGCGGAATCCTACAGTATTTCCAATACTTATGCAAGCCTATAATCACAAAGCTGTTCACTTTTAGCCTGTTAGCTGTTTGGTGCCTGCGCCCGCACCTCTCAACGCTTCATCAGTGTTTTGCAATAAAACATCTAATTTCAATGAATAGCGGCATTACCCAAGGTGTAAGTATTGGAAATACTGTAGGCGGTCACCTCCCAATCACGGCATCCACGTTCCCGCTGACCTGAACCGTGGGAGTTTTCCCTGTCGCCACCTTGATGGCCTCCAGCAGCTTGGTGTGCTTCTTCGTCTCCGTCACCAGCGGCTCACCGATGAGGATAGTCCGCCCGCCACC
Organism: Akkermansia sp.; assembly: GCA_045616565.1. Classification (GTDB taxonomy): domain Bacteria; phylum Verrucomicrobiota; class Verrucomicrobiia; order Verrucomicrobiales; family Akkermansiaceae; genus Akkermansia. The sequence continues at coordinate 19,577 of JAZLHB010000159.1, forward strand.
GCCACCCATCATTATAGGGAGCCCCGGGCAGTGGCGCAGTGACAAAAACGGCACTTTTCGCGCTGGAAATTGTCTGGAATTGTCCGCGTTTTGCACGTTTCCCGAAAGCCCGGAACAGGCGCGGAAACCCGCGCCGCTAGGGGAAACGGGGAAAATGAGAGGCGGCACGAAACATTCGGTTTCGTGCCGCCTTCAGGGTGACCAGTGGTCTCCCGCCTCCGGGGCCGCCCCCCTCGTCCCCATCTGCGCTGGGGATACCCGCCAAAGGCTGGCTTTGGCGGCGAGGGGGGAGGGGTTGGCGCTGGCAAGCCCAGCCCACGACACCGGAACGGGCTTTGCCAAGTCCTCATGCCATGAATCGAATCCCACTGGTCACCCGACAAAAAAGCCCCACCGTGGAGGCGGGGCTTTTTTAGGGTCGCGCATTTCCCGTGATGGAAAAGTGCCGCCCACTCTCACAAAAACAGACAAAATGCTAGGATTATTATTTTCACAAAGTGCCGTTTTCAAGTGACTTGCTACCACTGCCCCATTCGTTTTGCTTTGTTGCCAGGGGGCTTGACACTTGACTATCCTTGCGCTAGTTCCTGCGCCGCCGCAAGGTCGTGGACGAGGTCGCTCGCGATGCTCGCCCAGTCCACCATCGCCCCACCAACGATGCCGTGCGCATGGCAAACGCCCTCCTCCTGGAGCAGGTGCTCGGTACGGGGGCAGTACAAGAACGCATCCCAACTCACCACCCAAATCGGCATCTCCAAGAACGTGGTGAGCGAGCTGCTGTCCATGCTCAACAAGCCTGTGCGCGAGATTGCGCGGCTCCTGTTCGATGTGAAATGAAGGGCTTATTTCAGCTCCTTGTACAGGGTGAACAGATGGGCCACATGGTCGGCATCATTAATGAAGCACAAGCCGAAGTCACGTTCACCGCGGCATCGAGCTTTTGATGAGGCTTCCAGAAGGTTAAGAATAGGGTGTGAAGCAGCCTTCAGAATTTTTGAGGTGCGAAAAAAATGTCGGACTGGTTCGTTTTGTGCTTGACACGCTGTGCTGATTACGCGATAAGGGTATACGTTATGCATGTTCAAGGAAAGCCCTCAGCAGCGCCCTCCTCTGGAGATATTATTAAGGATGCAGCATCTCTTATAACCGAACGTAGCGCTACAAGAGAACGTTTTTTGCGTTTCGCTCTTGAAAAAAATCGAGTGTGCTCACCGCACGTACAAGCGGCTCACACCTTTAAAAATCTCGTTAAAGATATAAAGACGCCGCAGGAGTTAATAGCGTGTAACGATGTGCGTCAATTTTTGCTTTCCGCTGCAGGCCTATCAGATAAAAGTTTGGCTTATATGGGAAAGCATGACTGTGATGAAGCTCTTAAAAATTTATGTGACAATTTTCTTGCGCCGGAAGAAGAACACTTCAAAGACGAAGCTGTGTATAGATATTTGCTTATCAAAGGAGATGCGGTCGGTGGTTCAATGAGAAATCTGATTGGGAAAATGGCGGAAGAGGAGGTCCTTAGTTGCATCTTTAGCATTTTTAATTGTAAAGGGACACCTTTCAGTATACTTAAAAAATCTAATAGCACTAAGGAGCAATGGATTGAAATAACAGAGATAACTGCGGGGCTCGCAAGTGATATTAAGGCTATGCGATGGGGAAGCTCGAATGGCCAACGAGAATTCGTTTTAAACGCAAGCATCCCGCTTGTTGGAAAGAATGTAGATTTCAGCCTGTTTTGCCTTCCAGAACAAGAAATCAGGATTAAAGAACTAGTGTGCCAAAACGAACTCGCGCTGCTAATGGGGGAACTCAAGGGTGGGATAGACCCCGCCGGCGCTGATGAACATTGGAAAACTGCGAATACAGCGCTTCGACGAATTCGGAAGGCCTTTAACGAAATTTCGCATCCCATTCCCTTATGTTTTGTGGGCGCTGCCATTGAAGCGAACATGGCAGAGGAAATATACAGGCAGTATTCCGAAGGAACGCTTGCAAAGGTTGCAAATCTTACAAAAGAACATCAGCTCATATCGTTCTGTAAATGGTTAATTGAAATTTAAAATGCAACTAGAACTGTTTGAAATATCAAAAGCCCCCTATATCGTAAACATCTTTTCAGCGAATTCATTTTGTGATGAAACGCAAAGGCAAACTTTGGAGGCTAAGTTTGCAAAAAAAATGATATTAACTGAATGCTTTAATAGGCAGAGCGTGAGTTATCAGTTGAGCAAGAAGGAAGCTCTCCACCGTTGGTTGAAGTACAAAGAAGGTTTTTCTTCTAATCTTGTAAATTCAATTTTAGATGAGGCCGGAGTCAAAGAGGGTGATCGTGTTTTAGACCCATTTATGGGTTCTGGTACTACCGCACTTGTCAGCATAATGAGAGGACTTAACTGCGTCGGATATGATATTATGCCAATGTCTAAAATTGCAATTGAGGCGAAATCTTATGCTTTAAAATTCGACACGGCCGAACTTGAACAGCTTCTTAATGAACTTAAGTGTATTCAAGTCCCAGAAGGATATGATAAGAGGCTTCAACAAATTGTCATAACCGCAGATGCTTATCCTGAGGATACACAAAAGTTTTTATGCTATATTCAAGAATGGAATCAACAATCTCCATATAGCGATGCCGCAAAAAATCTTTTGACCCTCTGTATATTAAACTCTCTTGAAACAGTGAGTTTTACCGTCAAGTCGGGACAATATCTCGGTTGGGATAGCCGCTCACCTAAAATATTGAGAGCTAACAAGGAACGAGCCGAAAAAGGTCTGAGATTGATTCCACATAAAGTAGCGCGCGAGATTATTTCTGATGCTCGCTGCACTGTTGTTGACGAGTTTGAAAAGGTCCTTTGCGATATAAAACTGATACAGAGGCAAGCGCAATGCAGCTTCTCTGGGTCAATTGCTTTTACTCTGAATAGTGTTCTCTATGAACTTCCCAAGATGGAAACTGATTTTCTAAACGCTGTTGTTACTTCGCCTCCCTACTGCAACCGCTACGACTATACTCGAACATATGCACTCGAATTGGTTTATCTTGGCTTGGGGGAACAAGACGTGCGAAAATTGCGACAGTCGCTTTTGTCGTGTACTGTAGAAAGTAAATCTAAGATTGAAGAACTCAAGAAGTACTATGAAAGTCTAAAGTTATCAGGCCGCTTTGAATACATTAAACAAACTCTTGATAGCGTACCTGCTCTTGTTGAAATTAAGAAAGCATTAACTCTTCGATTTGCTCATGGAGATCTGAACAATAAGGGCGTGCTTCGGATGGTTGAGGGCTATTTTATCGAATTGGGCTTTATCTATGCTGAATTATTTAGGACTTGCGTTAGTGGTGCTCTAGTTGCATTTGTAAATGACAATGTCCGCTACGGAGGGGAGGTTATACCTGTTGATTTCTTGAGTTGTGAAATAGCAGAAGCTTTTGGGTTTAAGGTAGAGAAGATATATGTTCTTAAACAGCAAAAAGGTAACAGCAGCCAACAAATGGCCCGTTTTGGCCGAGTTCCGCTTCGAAAAAGCATCACTGTATGGAGAAAACCGTAAAAGTTGTTTGTCAAGCTCCAACTATGCTTCGGCTGATGTTCGGCTATACTGCTGCGTTCTCACTCACCTTCATCGAGATGCATCTGAACTGTACCTCTGGGATTATGCGGAGGTAAGTCTTATTTTACCTGCACTTATACTCGTCCCAGCAATATATGATGGGGAAGCCGGCAGTATTGCCTACCCTGTGTTCGGTAGGCGGTTTCGGTGCTGGGCTTGATTGCCTTGCTCCTCGACCCCGTCGGGGTAGAGGTCTTGCCGCCGAGCGCGCCTCTAGAGATGGCCGTGGAGCATGCCCTGTTGCCGCCCTCCAAGGTGCGCTGTGAGGACGTGCACCCGTCTCCCGGCACATGCGGGCTTGCTGGAGCTGAAACGACCGTCAGCGGAACGTGGGCGCAAACAGGATGGGAGTTGTCAGGCAACCCTTTTCAGGAATGCCTTTTTGGGGACTTCTATTTAGTCCCCTTTTTCCGGGAAGCTGTCCGACATGGGAAGCCTACACTGTGGACTGGGTGTCATATTTTGTCCCGTACTTCTGAAAATGGCAAAAACAAGCCATTTTCACCCCCGTTCG
>JAZLHB010000160.1:0-4530 GCA_045616565.1 Akkermansia sp.
CTAAAGCTCGAGCTTTTAGCTCAGGAAGCGGCCGGGCTCGGCACATTCGGGATCCCTTGGTAGCTACCCTCGGAATCCCTCTCCGGCTCGGAGATGATACTCCGAACGACCTCGTTCTACCACAAAATTTGAACCGAGCGAAGACGGAAGCGTAGCGAAGGCGGACGAACGGCGGGGCGGCGCCGCTATCCGGTTGCAAGTCTCTGAACCACCAAGATGCGCCTTGCGTATCATCTCCCCCACCACCCGAATTCATAGGTTCCCAAAATTCTTTGGGACACATGCGTGCAAGAGGGGCATGCAGGCTGCGCGCGCCTGCTGCGCGCCGCAGGGGCACACGAGTGAGCATATTCACCCGCTTTAAGGCAGAATTGTCAAAAAAAGTTTCATTTTTCCAAAATTATGCTTGCCAAACGGGAAAATGAGTGTATATTGCCTGCACCATGACCCGCAAAGGTGGTATCAACAAAACACGTAAGGCTGTTGCCAAGCGTTTCAAGGTGACCGGCACGGGCAAGGTTCTGCGTCGCAAGCAGGGTAAGCGTCACATTCTCCAGAAGAAGTCCAGCAAGCGCAAGCGTCAGCTTGGCAGGCCGGCTCTGGTGGACGAGACCCAGGTTTGGGCAGTCAAGCAGAACATGCCCTTCGCCTAAAGCCAAGGAACATGGCAACCAGGCCAAGCAACCGTCCGGCATCACGGGCGGCCTCCATGTAGCCTTCCCCCCTCGGGGATAGAACGGACGAGACTGCAGGAGGTGAGGAAGAACAGTCCGCTCCACAACAAATAGAATAAAAAACTATGGCACGTGCTACAAATGGGCCCGCCTCTAGGGCTCGCCGCAAGCGCATCCTGCAGCGCGCCAAGGGCTTCCGCGGTTTCCGCAGCAAGCTCTTCCGCTACGCCAAGGATGCCGTTTACAAGGCATGGCAGTATGAGTACCGCGACCGCAAGAGAAAGAAGGGCCAGTTCCGTCGTCTCTGGACCGCGCGTATCTCCGCCGCATGCCGCCCCCTGGGCCTCACCTACTCCCGTTTCATGGAGGGTCTGAAGGCCGCCAACATCGAGCTTGACCGCAAGGCTCTCGCAGAGCTGGCGGTGGCCAATCCGGAGGCCTTCAAGGCAGTCTTCGATCAGGCCAAGAAGGCTATCGATGCCAAGGAGGGCGCTGTCCTGGCCAAGTAAACACAGCTAACATCAACTAAAAACCCGGGGCCGCCAATCTGGCGGCCCGGGTGCTTTTTTTGCAAGGGAAAGAAAGGGGGACGCATCCACAAATTTCACAAAGCGCGCAGTCTTGCCAATGCGGGGAAGGAATGCTATACTGGCGGGGAACTCTAGCACTCAAGATGAAAACCGCGATAGCACTCAGCATGATGTTGGCGGCCGGCATGGCCGGATGCACACTGTACGGGGCGCAGCCCCCCATGAGCCCGGCTCCGGATACGGCGCAGCACCCTTCCCGCGCCTGGGCGGAATACCCGCGCTGGTCCCTGATTACACCGCAGCAGCTGGAGGCGGATTTGCGCAGCGCCCTGGCAACCGCGCAGCAGATGGTGGAGGGCATCTGTGCCGTGAAACCGCAGGAGGCCACCTTCGTGAATGTTTTCCAAGCCTACGAGTCCATTGGCCTTACGCTGCAAACCCCGGAGCTTTTGATGAAGAACCTGGGGGCCAACATGGATTCCCCTGCCCAGCGAGCCATGCAGGAGAAGATGACGGCGGAGCTGGCCGCTTTCCGCGCCTCTATCACGGCGAACGACCGCCTGTGGGCGGTGGTCAAGGCTGCGGCCGGGCAGCCCTGGGTGGCCAAGCTTTCCCCGGCCAAGCAGCGCTATGTGCAGCAGGTGTGCGATGCGTTCCGCGAGAGCGGCGCAGACCTGCCCGCCGACAAAAAGGCCCGCAAGGCGCAGGTGGAGTCCCGTATCGGCAAGCTTGTGCTGCAGTACAACGGCCTGCTCATGGATGCCAAGGCGGCGTGGAGCCACGTGTTCACCGACAAGGCGGAGCTGGCCGGCATGCCGGAGGAATGGCTGGAGCGCTCCGCCGCCATGGCGCGGCAGAAGGGTTTCGGCACAGAGGCGGAACCGCAGTGGATGGTGACTCTGGGCGGCGCTTGCAGCGCTGCAGAGGTTCAGGCCCGCTGCACCGTGCCCGCTACCCGCAAGCTCATGTGGGAGGGCCGCCAGTCCGTGGGCTGCGGCAAGTATGACACCGCGCCGGTCATTGCGGAAATCATGCAGCTGCGCCAGGAGCTCGCAGAGCTGAACGGCTTTGACAACTATGCAGACATGGTGGCCGCCCACCGCATGGTCAAGAACGGCCGGACCGCCCTGGATTTCGTGAACGGGCTCATTGAGCAGCTCAAACCGCAGTTCCGGCAGGAAACACGCCACCTGCTGGAATTCGCCGCGCAGAAGGAGGGCCGCCCCCTGGACCGCCTGGAGCCTTGGGACGAATCCTATTACGAGCACCTGCTCCAGCTGCAGGAATACGCGTTCGACAGCGAATCCCTGCGCCCCTACTTTGAAGCCGCCGCCACGCTCCGCGGCATGTTCAATGTGGCCTCCGCCCTGTACGGCCTGGAGTTCCGCGAAGTGCCCACCGCCTGCGTGCAGCCCGGCCAGTCCGCCCCCGCCGGCACCGCCGAGGTGTGGCACCCGGATGTGCGCCTCTTTGAGGTGCACGACACCCGCACCGGCCGGCACATCGGCTCCTTCTACATGGATCTCTATGTGCGCCCCGGCAAGCGAGACGGCGCCTGGCAGGAAATCCTGGTCTGCGGTGAGCCTGCCCCAGCCGGGCAGCCGCACCGCCCGCACCTGGCCACCATCTGCACCAATTTCAAGCCCGCTGCCCCCGGCAAGCCCGCCCTGCTCAGCCATATGGAGATGCGTGCCGTCTTCCATGAATTCGGCCACCTGCTCCACACCCTGCTCAGCGATACCGAACTGCGGGCCCACAACGGCGGCAACGTGGCCTGGGATTTCGTGGAGCTGCCCAGCAAGCTCAACGAATACTGGGTTTGGGACCCCCAGGTGCTCAAATCCTTTGCCAAGCACTACGAGACCGGGGAGTCTATCCCGGATGCCCTGCTCGACAAGCTCATTGCCGCCAGGCGCTTCCAGATTGCCACCGACAAGATTTACCAGCTGGGCTCCGCTCGCCTGGACATGCTCATGCACATGCAATACGGCACCATGTTCCAAGGCAAGGACCTGGACGAGGTGAGCCAAAGCGTGGTGGCGGAGACCCGCTACCCCTATGCGGGCCCCTGCCCCCTTTCCCCCATGCGCACGCTCAACCACTGCTTCATGGGCGGCTACGCTGCCGGGTTCTACTCCTACAAGTGGGCGGAAATGCTCGCCGCAGACGCCTTCTCCCGCTTTGCCAAGGAGGGCATGCTCAACCCCACCACCGGGGCTGCCTACCGGGAATCCATCCTCTCCAAGGGCGACTCCCGCCCGGCAGACGAGCTCTTCCGCGACTTCACCGGCCACGCCCCCGGCCCGGAGGCCCTTCTCCGAGAATTCAAGGGGGAATAAAAAAGTGCAATCAGGAAATGACCCCATACACAAAACATTTTGGGGCGATTGGCAGGATGTGGGTTCTGCCAATCGCCGCGCTTTGCCTGCTGGCTTCATGCCAATCCAACAGAATCGGGGAAGACCACCACAGCTGGCGTGTTCAGGGCATCAACATCTGCAAAGGGCCTTACCAGGTTCTGAGGTACTATGTCAATCTTGACAACATGCCCCCCTTCGCGCCCTATGTCAACAAGGTGGTGACATTCAAATCCCCTTGCGCCATACAAGTGTTTCATCACTGTGAAGGCCTAATCTGGTACAGCTTGGAGGACTATGTCCCGAAAAACAGCCCCGATATCCGCCAGATCCCGGTTTGCAGCGGAAAGATTGTAGGCGTCCAAGGAGAATTCGTCTTTATGAAGAATAAACTGTTTGCAAATCAAGTGGAGGCCCTGGTAGAAGTCTGCACTGACCAATTGAATGACGGAAAACCCTTTTACGTCACCTATGATTGGGGATACATTCCAACACGAAACGATAGCGTTTATGTGCATCTCAGGAGAGCTCCCTGGGAGCCCAGGGAAATCAAAAACGACAGATTGGTTGCAGATATTCAGAAAGCCGTGAACCTGCCGCCAAGCTCGCAGCTGCCCAATAGGCGCTTTATAAAAATACCCACCCCGCCAACTCCTTAGAATAAAAGGGATAGCGGAACCTCCCCGCCATTCGTCCGCCTCCGCCGCGCTTCCGTCTTCGACTCGGTTCAAATTTTGTGGTAGAACGAGGTCGTTCGGAGTATCATCTCCGAGCCGGAGAGGGATTCCGAGGGTAGCTACCAAGGGATCCCGAATGTGCCGAGCCCGGCCGCTTCCTGAGCTAAAAGCTCGAGCTTTAGTAGGGGCCGGCACATTCCCTCCGCAACGCGGAGGCTCCGTATTTAGTCTCGAATTGTTGACTAGGCCTCGGTCGCAAGCCGGGAGCCTGAAACCGAGAGGGAGACCAAAA
>JAZLHB010000161.1:0-100667 GCA_045616565.1 Akkermansia sp.
CTTTCGCCAGCTTTCGCCAGCTTTCGCCAGCTTTCGCCAGCTTTCGCCAGCTTTCGCCAGCTTTCGCCAGCTTTCGCCAGCTTTCGCCAGCTTTCGCCAGCTTTCGCCAGCTTTCGCCCAGCTTTCGCCAGCTTTCGCCAGCTTTCGCCAGCTTTCGCCAGCTTTCGCCAGCTTTCGCCAGCTTTCGCCAGCTTTCGCCCGGCTTTCGGCTATGTTACCCGCTTTGCTCTGGTCCAGCTTTGCAAAAAGCGGGCGGCGGCAGTACGGATGGTTTCCACAGCAGATGGCATGGGAATGCCCAGGGAGCGCAGGCAGGCGTTGTCCATGGCGGTGTGGCGGGGACGCGGCTCGCGGAAGAAGGTGGCTTCCGCCAGTTTTTGGCGGGTGATTTTCGGCAGGGAGGGCAGGGCACCCAGGCGCACGGCCTCTTGCAGGGCCAGGTGGGCGCAGTCCCACCAGGAGAGGGGCTCCTCCTCCCCGTTGCCACTGCATACGTGGATGATGCCGCAGTAGTCCGTTCCCGCCAGTTGCAGTATGGCGCGGGCAATGTCGTGAGCGTCCGCGGGCATGGAAAACTTGTCCGCTATGGCGGCTAGGGGCTGGCCTGCCAGGGCCTTGGCGAGCATCTGCTCCACCAGGGCGGGGCGCAGCGGGTTGCCGCAAATCCAGGAGACGCGGGCCACCACGGCCCGTGGCAGGGCATCCAGCACCTCCAGTTCGCCCTCACGCTTGCTCTGGGCGTACCAGCCTTCCGGGCGGCAATGGGCCTCTTCCCCCTTGAAACCGGGCTTGCGGCCGTCCAGTACATAGTCTGTGGAAAGGTGGATGAAGCGTGCGCCGGTGTGGCGGCATGCCAGAGCCATGGCGGCGGGAGCCACGGCATTGGTGAGGTGCGCGCGCAGCGGGTTGTCTGCGCAGCTTTCCAGGCCGCTCACGGCAGCGCAGTTCACCACTGCATCCGCCGGGTGTGCCAGCACATAGTCCGCCACGGTATCCGCATTCTCCAAATCACACTCTGCATGCGAGGGCGACAATAACTCCCAGCCGCGCCGCTTCACCTCATCCGCCACGGCCATCCCCGTCCTTCCGCTTGCTCCGAACAACAGGATTTTCGTTGTGACCATTGTTTATTTCCAGATAGGCTGTATTGCGGATATTTCGGTTGTATGTCCTTGCCGCGTTGGTGGGGGAGACTATGCTATTCGTTTAACGAGAAAGAGGAAACATCAGGCTTTTCCATCTCTTTCGTGAAATTCCCGCAACCCGGTAATTCCTCTTTGACTTCTATGCCACCTAAGGATAGGATGCTCAGATATATGTCATCTTGAGAAAGTAATTTGTTTTTGTTGGCCTCCAAGTGTTGGGCTATCTCAGGATGTTTGGCTCTGTATTTATCAGACAGCCATATAAACGCAAAAATATGGCGTTGTGGAACAACATGCAGGGGGCCAGCATGCATGGAGTTGCCTCCCTCTCCAAAGGATTGCCCATGATCCGAACAGTACAAGAGTACGGCGTTTTGATTTTGGAGAGCAGCTATCACGCGCGCCAGCATGTCGTCAGCTTGCAACAGGGCGCAATCATAATTGGCTTTGCGTACGCTCGTGAAATCTTGGCTGTCTGCTGTAAATTGGTGGAATTGTTTTTCGTGCTTGTATGGCATATGTCCTGTGCCTTCATCGATAACAAGCATTTTCCTGCCAGGCCTTCCAGTGAATTCGCTTACGACTGCAACCAGTTCTTCAGTGCTTTGGCACATTTTTGATTTTTCGTATTTTCCATCCGCAATATGGTAAATTGACGGGTTGTTCATAATATCTGTGGTCCTTCCGAAGACTACTTTGTTTTGAAATCCCACTTTGTTGAAAAGGCCAAGGAAAGATGTGTGTTTCGCCTTGCGATCACTGCAAGTGGCATCCGAAAGTATACCTGCAACGCATGAATTAGTTCCAGTGGAGTATGATTTGAAAAAAGGAAAGTTGATAATTTTATCTCGAAGCACGGACAATTTGGGTAACGTCTCCTTATTGTAGCCATTCCATGAAGCGTGGCTGCTCGTGTATGATTCTCCAATGAACAAGACGATGGATACGTCGTCGGAAAACTTTTCGTCGTATGGAAGTGTTTCGGATGGAATGAGAGGATCGGGGAAGAAGTATTGCCAAGCATGCACAAATGGTGCAAATTGCCTGTACATGGGAATCAGCGTGCGATAGCAATACTGTGGGGATGCCTCTGACGTCATGTCGTTTTGGGCAAAGGCTCCATCCAAATACGTGCCATCCTTGGAGGCATACAAGATGGAATAGATGGGGTTGGGGTAAAATGATGTGCAAAGTGGCACTATGCAAGAGCTTATGACAATATAGGATAAGGTTGTGGTGATTATTTTGCACGATGACCAGCCTGGGAATTTCCAGAAACGTTTTTGCAGTAAAAATCCAATTATAAAAATAGCCGCAAATGCCAATAGTGCACAGATGATGGAAGTGGGGTTGATGAATCCTGCTATCTCTTCCCAATTTGTGCCCAATGTAGCAAAAACGAACTCAGAGTATTGGAAAGGGCCAATAATAAGGAATGCATATGCGTTTACACACCATACAAGAAGGGATGCCGGGATGATACAATATGCAAAGATACGGCTTTTAGTGCCACTTAGGAATAACAAGAAGCAGGTGATGAATGTGTGAGCCGCAACGATGGCGAAACTTGCCATGGGTAGGAAGTCGCGGCTGGCCACTTTCAATGATGCCCATCTGGCGCAATCTATCCTTAATTTGAGAATAGTGAACAGGATGGAGATGATAATAAGAAAGACAATGGTTGAGCGGCGCGAAAATTGATGCTTCATTGTAGAAAGGAGAAACCTCGTTGATTATACTGAGTGCAGGTTACCTGTCAATCTTTAAAAACTTTCAACTGTATGATTTGGATTCTCCCGTGCAGTTGGGGGACAATCCACACATTGAATGTGAGGTTGCGTTGCCGTTTTTCAAGTGATTCACTTTTTCACCTGCAGGTAGATAATCTGCTTGGCGAAGCGGGGATCGTTGGTGGCGGTGGTGATGACCAGGCGGTTGAGCACGGGTTTTTCTGTGCTGCGCGGGGTTACGGTGACGGTGTATTTGGCACCTTCCTTCACCTTGTTGGGCACATAGTCGAAAGCGTTGCCGCTCAGGCCGGCCTCCTGGATGCCGGTGACGGGGGAGCCCTTGGGCAGGGTGATGGTGAGCACCTGCGGCTCCGGCTTGGCTCCACGCTGCCACACCAGGCTGCGCGTGGAAAGGATGATGGCCTGCGGCACATCAAAGTTCATGGTCAGGCGCGTGGTCTTGCCGTCTGCCGTGGTGGCGTCAATCTGCTTGGCCACGGGCTGGTCGAACTTGGAGGTGTCCACCTTGGCAATGAGCTTGTTGCCCTGGATGGTGACGGTGGTGCAGTCGCACAGGGGCTTTGCCTTGGTAATGGCGGGGCCGTCCGTGGTGAATTCCACCACGGCGGATTGCTGGCTGTATGCCAGCTTCACATCCTGCCGGGGCTGGGGAAACCCGGCGAGCGCGGGCAGCGTGCAGGCGGCGGAAAGGATGATGGTGTGCAGCGCGTTCATGCCTTGTCTTTGGCTTTTTCCTTCTCCTCCTTGGGCATGGTGAAGCAGGAAATCAGGAAGAGTGCCGCCGCCACGCACACGCAGGAGTCCGCCACGTTGAACGACGGCCAGTGGTAGTGGTCCAGCCACGGGAAGGAGAAGTCCAAAAAGTCCACCACATACCCGTTGACGAGGTTGCGGAAGAAACCGAGCGATTCCGCGCCGGGGCGGAAGAAGCCCTGCAGCAGGCGGTCCGTCATGTTGCCGAGCACGCCCACGGTGATGAGCGCCCACGCAAACTTCAGCATGGTGGTGCAGAAGAACCCCTTGCGGAACAGGCGGTACAGCCAGATGAGCGCCGCCACCTGCACGCCCAGGAACAGGAAGGGCGCCCATGCCGTGCCGTTGCCCGTGCCGAACGCCACCCCCGTGTTGTGCACGCGCACAATGTTGAAGTTCATGATGCCGCTGTCTGCTATCACGCGGTCGATGCGCAGGCCTATTTCCGTTGTCCAATCGTACGGGAAGTTGAGCACAATGTACCACTTGGTCGTCTGGTCCAGCAGGTACAGGACCACAATGAGGATGACAAGGAAAACGGTGAGCTTGCTCTTGGCGGTTGTCTGGGCTGTTTCAGGCACGGGCGTATGATAGCCCAAGCCCGCGCCCCGCGCAAGCGCAAATGCACGCCGCCTGGTTGGAATCAAGGTTGGTTCTGTGCCTGGTCCAGCATGGCTTTCACCGCCTTGTCAAAGTCTGACTCGGTAACCTGCGTTCTGTTGAATATCTCATATTCGGCATACGCGTGCTCATTCGCCTGCTCGCGCGTCACCCTGCCCTTGTCGGGCAGTATCTCGTATCGTCGGAATGTCAGGAAAGCATCCACGCTTCCGGCAAACTCTCCCATCGTGAACGTGTTTTCCCTTTCTATCAGGTCCTCTATGTAGTCGAAAAAACCGCTAACTGTTCTCTCTAGACGCCGGATTTCCTGCTCTTCCAAGTAATTCTTGGCGATAACGACGTCTGACTTCAACACTCTACCTTCCGGTGCGTTTTTCCACGTCAGCAGCCCCATGTGTTCCTTGAGGTGGTCAGCCTGGGTCATGATGATTTCCGGGGCGGTCTTGCCCGCGATGGCATAGTGGAACTTGTTTTGTACCATTGCATAAAAATCGCGCGTCAGCTGGGCATGCTTGTCATAGTCAATACTGCATTCTGCAAAAATATCCGTTATCTGCTGCCATATCCTTCTTTCGCTGGCGCGGATGGAGCGGACGCGTTCCAGCAATTCCCTGAAATAGTCCTTGCCGAGCGCGTTCTTGCCCTGCTTAAGGCGTTCATCATCCAAGATGAAGCCCTTTCTGATAAATTCGTTCAATGTTTGGGTGGCCCACTGGCGAAAGCGGGTCGCCCTGGCCGAATTCACCCGGTAACCGACGGAGATGATTGCATCCAGATGGTAGAAATTGACCTGTCTGGACTGGGTTTTTCCGGTAATCGCGCCATGTTGAGTGGTTGTTTCCATTTTGGAAACAACCACTCTTTCGTCCAATTCCCCCTCCTTGAAGATATTCTTCAGATGCTTGTTGATAGCGGGGACGCCGACCCCGAACAAATCGGCGATAGCTTTTTGAGTAGCCCACAGCGTTTCATCCTTCACGCAAATCCGGACAACGCCTGCATCATCTGGCGCGTGGTACAACAAAAATTGCATTTCCTGCTTCATGGCGGGTGAAGTTTTGTCCAGGTTGGATGGCGGAGCACTACGCTTGCGCCATGCCGGCACCATACCACACACCGCTGCGATTTCAAGCGAAAAACCCCTTGCGCGCGCAACTCTTCCTTGCAGGGAGGGGCGCGTTTTGGTAGAATCGGCGGCAAGTTATGAAAACCGCATTAGCCGTAATGACCTTGTTGGGCGTACTGGGCACCGCCGCGCCCGCCGCCGTGAGCCCCGTGTACCCCACCCCGCAGAAGTGCGAGCTTGGCAAGGAATACACACGCGTAACCGCAGTGTATGTGATACATCCCACCCTCAACGCGCGGCCCACTCCCTGCCCACCCGAGAATGATATCTGGGCGAAACTGCCGGCCAAGGAGGGCGCCTATGCCATTCGCATCACACCCGGCTGCCTGTATGTGTATGTGAACGACGACCACGCCACCGAAAAGGTGGACACACTGGGCCTGTACTACGCCAAGCAGACCGTTTCCCAGCTGCTGAAGGATGTTCCCGGAGCCAAGGACGCGCAGAAAGACCCGTTCCCTGACAAGAGCCTCGAAGAGGTGGCGAAGCTGGGCGAGCTGCCCTGCGGCACCATCATCGACTGGCCGGATTTGGCGTACCGCGGCACGGTGGAGGGCTACTACGGCATCCCGTGGGGCGGTGAGGCCCGCATGTCCCAGTTCGCCTTCTACGGCCGCAACAAGATGAATTTCTACCTCTACGCGCCCAAGGACGATCCCTACCACCACGGCGGCGGCTGCTATGAGCTCTACCCCGCAGACAAGGCTGCGGAGCTGAAACAGCAAATCGCCTGTGCGCGCAAGAACCATGTGCGTTTCGTGTGGGGCATCCACCCCGCCAACACCGTGAACTGGAATCAGAACGGCGGTGAGAAGCAGCTGCAGGGCCTCTGCACCAAGCTCCAGCAGCTCTATGATTTGGGCGTGCGCGACTTCGCCGTGCTGGTGGACGACTCCGGCGGCGAGATTTGCAAGCCGGAGCGCCAGGTGCAGCTCTGCAACTACATTCTGGAAAACTTCATCCGCAAGCACAAGGACGTGAACCAGGAGCTGGTAATGTGCCCCACCGGCTACAACCGCTCGTGGACCAACCCGCAGTTCCTCGGCACGCTCGGCAGCGGGCTGGACAAGGCCATCCACGTGATGTGGACGGGCGACACCGTGGTGCACGACATCACGCTCTCCGGCCAGCAGTGGGTTCACCAGGCGCTGGGCCGCCCCACTTTCATCTGGTGGAACTGGCCGTGCTCGGATTTCAAGGCCTCACGCCTTTCCATGGGCCGCACCTACGGCCTGGGGCAGGAGCCGGAGATGCTCAAGGAGATGACCGGCTTTGTGGCCAACCCCATGGAGCGCGCAGAGGCCAGCAAGGTGGGCCTCTTCGGCGTGGCGGACTACACCTGGAACATCCGCGGCTTTGATTCGGAGAACTCCTGGCACCAGGGTATCGACCGCCTGTACCCCGGCTGTGCGGATGCCATGCAGGTCTTCTGCCGCCACAACTCCTACCTGCTGCCCAACGGCCACGGCTACTTCCGCGAGGAATCCGCAGGCATAGCGGATGATGCCAAGTACTACACGGAGATGGTGGCCGCCGGAAAGCCGGATGCCGCCAAGGCCGCCACGCTGAAGAAGGAGTTCAAGGCCATGGCCGCCGCTGGCAAGGAGCTGCGCCATGCCAAGGGAATCGAGCCCCTGCAGAAGGACATTGCCCCGTGGCTGGAGGCCTTCACCCTCACCGGCCAGGCCGGCGCGCGCATCATTGAAGCCGTCTCGCAAACCGAAACCGCATCCGCGCTGGAGAGCCTGCTGTACGCAAGCGAGCGCCTGGACCGCGTGAACAACATGGAGCGCACCGCCTGGCGCAACGGCAAGGTGGAAACCACGAACGGCATCGAGGTGGCCGCATTCGCTATGACCCCCGCCATCAAAGAGACCCTCACCTATGTGAACGGCCGCGTCTACAGCGAGCTCGCAGGGGTGAAGGGCAACGCCTGCAGGCCCGTCTTCATCAGCAACGTGGGTGATGCCCAGAACAACGCCAAGAACGTGGCGGACGGCGATCCCAAGACCCTCTGGCACTCCGGTGCCCAGCAGAAGGTGGGCCAGTGGATTGGCCTGGATTGCGGCGGCGCGGTGGATATCCGCACCGTTTGCCTGCAGATGGGCGGCCGCTACGCCAAGGATATCATCCCCCAGGGGCAGATGGAATACTCCCTGGACAACAAGACGTGGAAGCCCATGGGCGCCCCCACGGGAGGTGCCCTGGTGAACGTGGTGAACGAGAAACCCGTGCAGGCGCGCTATGTGCGCTACCGCGCGCTCCAGGCCGCGCCCAACTGGCTCGCCGTTTGCGAGTTCACCGTCAACCGCCGCCCCGGCACCGTGGTGAAGACGGATATCCCCGGTCTGGCCGCCGCCTCCCCCTACCGCGATGAGAAGTCCGTGGGCATCAACCGCATTTTCGAGGTGGCCCAGGCCGCGCCCGGGCAGTCCATCTGCTTTGAGCTTGCCACCCCGCAGGTGGCCACCTGGCTGGAAATCACCCTCAACAACCCGGATGTGGAAAAGTGGGCCAAGGTGGAAATCCGCACTGCGGACGGCAAGTACGTGACCGTAAAGCCCCGCAAGGAGGGCGGCAAGCTCGTTATCCGCAAGGATGGCATGCCCCAGGCTCCCGTTTCCGGCTTGCGCCTCACCAATGCGGGCAATTCCACCCAGGATATCAAGCTGGACATGTTCAAGCTGGATATGGCGCCGGACGATCCCCGTACCAACCCGGATTCCATCACGGATGCGGATATCTGCTCCGCGTTCGACCTTTCCCGCCTGCCGCTCAACACGCGCCTGACCGTGCCCGCAAAGGCCAAGGAGCTGCTTGTCGTCGGCAGCGGTGACATCACCGTGGACGGCACCGCCGGCGCTCCCAAGGTGAAAGGTCCCGTGCGCACCTATCAGCTACAGCCCGGCAAGAAGCACGTCACCATCAAGGCCGCCGCCCAGAAGGGCAAGGCCATAAACGAGGTTATCTTCCGGTAATTCCCACAGCCCTGCGGGTGTCAACCCGCCAGCGGTACAGCGTTGCGCCGCGCCTGCCCCAGGTAGGCGCGGCGCACTTTGCTGTTCTCCCCGAAGAAGCGCAGCGCCGCCATCTGCCGCAGCACAGACAACCTGCCGGGGGAAGACGCCCCCGCCGGGCAGGAACGCCCCATGCGCAACTGCACCCCGCCCCCTTCCAAGGAGGAGGACAAGCAGCTGGAAGACCGCCCGCAGTAACCGCGCGGGCCGCTACTTCTTGTCAAAGAAGTTGCCAGTGTAGTGCGTGGTGCCGCCCGGTGTGGTGTACGAGGTCCCCGTGCGCCCCTGGTTGTCGCGGTAGTGCGTGGTACCGCCCGGCGTGGTGTAGGAGGTGACGCTGCGCCCCTTGTTGTCCGTGTAGTGGGTGGTTCCCCCGGGCGTGGTGTAGGAACTGCCGTGCGTGCCCCGGTTGTCCTGGTAGTGCGTAGTGCCGCCCGGCGTGGTATACGAACTGCCGTGCGTGCCCCGGTTGTCCTGGTAGTGGGTGGTGCCGCCCGGCGTGGTGTAGGAGGAGCCGCGGTACCCGTTCGGCCCCGTGTAGTGCGTGGTTCCCCCAGGCGTCTTGTAGGAAGACCCCTGCTGCGCCCAAGCCGCCCCGCACAGCACGGCCGCCAAAGTATAGAATGCAAGCGTTTTCATTTTCAATTTCCCATTGAATCCCAAGTGTGTTCCCGTGTCAACTTCTATCTCACCCCAACGAGCCCAGGAAACTGCCGATACCGATAATCACCAGCGCCCAGCCCACAACATTGCCGGCTGTCTTCCAGCCGCCTTTCCAGCCCCCCAAGTTGCAAAGCGCCAGCAGAACCAGCCCCACCGCCGCCAGCGGCGACATGGCCCAATAGTCTTGTATAAGTTCGTTCATTTCTATTGAGGATTGTAGTAGTGGTTGTACTTTTTGACGGGGTTCGCCCGGAATTCCGCTTTCAGGAGCCTGAGCTCTTTCGCCCAAGAGTCACTCAAAATCCGGTCAAACGCCATATCGATTGTTTGCAGCATCCTTTGCAAGGAGTCGACGAGAATGCCGTCCGGGGCTTGTTCCTGCCAGAAATCCTTCCATGTTTTTCGAAGGAAGTTATCCATTTCCCTGATTTCGCTTACACAGATGTCCGCAGGTAAGCAAAACTCCAGTTCTTCCATGGCCACACTCAGTGTTTGCACAGCCTCCACCACGGCTTCTCTATATCGGCTGTATTCCGGGAGCGCGTACACGGCAGAATCCAGGCTGCGCCAATTTAGCGTTACTTTCTTTTGGGATTCATTTTCCGGTATGTTCCTGAGCGGCTTCTTCTGTGCGGATGCCAGTACGTCTGCCAGCGATACGGCAATGCCGCCCGGCTGAAATTCACGCAGCAGTTTTTCTTCGTCTGATTCCGCCCTTTTTCGGAATACGGCAGCAGAAGGTATTTGTTCTGCTATGCACCTTTCCACCGCTTCGTCAAAGTTGCGCCGCGCATTGTCTATTGCCGCAAATGCAGCTGTACTGGAGCGCAGGTACGCGTGCATGGCAGGCTCATCCCCGCTCAGCTCGGGTTGCCCGGCCAATTGTTGCAACAGGCCATATCCCTGTACACGCAATTCCCGTGTATTCTCCAGTTTCTCCAGCTCGTCAATTGCATGTTGAATTTGCTTTTTCACGCAGGGAATGTCATTAGGTTCGATTCCCTGACTAGCCCAAGGGTGTGCGACGCTGGCACTTAATTTTTCCTTGGTGCATATTAAAAAATCCCGAACGGCGTTGCGGAAGGATGCTTTATCCGCGGCATGGTGCTTGTCGTTATATTTTCCCTGCTTGCTATTTGAGAGAGTATTCAAAAAGTTGCCAATTTTACCATGCAAATTCTTTAATTCCTTGCCTATCGGCGTGAAGCGTTCAAAGGTTTCCCGCAGCTTAGCTTTTTTATACCCCGAGGGCACCGGATTCGGTTTGTCGGGAACATCCTTGGCCGTCAGCAAAATATCGGCGCACTCGTTGTAATCACGCCCATAATCAGAAAGTATCACTTTGACCCCAATGCCCGGGCTCCAAGATTGCTTCAGCAGGAATTCGCCAACAAGGCAATTAACATACTCTGGCTCAGCTATCATGGAGTTTCGGAATTCACCTGGGAAAAGGACGGTGTTGGGCTCGATAATTAGCTCCGGTCGGCATTTCTCAATCATTTTTTCGATATGAAGTGCCAGAGCCTGCACATCAACGCACGCTTTTTCCTTTAAGGAATCGACAGCGTTTTGCACACCTGCGTAAAATTCATCCCTTTCCAAGAGATAGTACACGATTAACGCCCGAGCGTCTGGTTCTGTCATATCTTCCACTAAAAGCGTGCAAGAAATGAGGCGATTAAATGAGTCTTTGCACCCTGTTGGAATTTTGGCGATGAGAACTGAACACAGAGAGGGGGAGCTTCTCCACGCCACCAAAGAATTCACTTTGTCTGCCGATGTTAAACACGTCCGGGCCTCATCAATATTGTTGATGGGGGTGTCAGGCACCCACCTGTAATCCTCTTCCTGTCCTGCTGCCAATATGGTAATGTGCATCATATCGAACCTTTCTATGAAGGATTGTTCGTTGTCGGTGATTCCGGCTTTTGGACGGATTGTTCCAGTTTGACGGGATTATGTGTATTGAGCCGCTTTACGACTCTCCATGTTCCCCATGCCAGCATGATTACCGCCGCCGTGATGCCTATACCAATCCACACGCGTTTGTTATTGGGGTATGTCGGTCCGCTCTCCGTTGGAGCCGGGCGGGTGTATTCACCTTCCCCGCTCACGAATAATGCCAAATCGACGGCAGGTATGTTATCAGCGATAAGGAAGTGCGAACAAATGACGCGTGGCCCAGAAGCGCTGCTGAGGCGGTACCGTTTCAACCATGCGATGAGTTCTTCTTGTCGCTCCAATGCTTTGCCTTCGCTCCATATTTCTCCTTTTTCCAACTCATCTTCGCCCAGCGATTGTGCAGTTTGCGTCAATTTGCCAACTGCCATCTTCATTTTTTGCTTGTCAACGAAGAACCCGCTTTCATTGATTTTTATGTTTTCCCCATTGCATAATTCATATTCTGTGGCGGCACGGTTTTGAAAATACGATATCAAGAGACAGCGCGCCTCTTTTTCTGTAATGCCTGCGACATAGACAGATGCAGTGATGAGACGATTGTGGGCATCTCTTTTTTCTGGAGTCGTGCGCATGCGGTGCATAAGGACGGAGTATGTGCCATCCTCATGCGCCGCAATCAATGCAGAATAGGCTTTGTCTAAATCCCGCAAATACCGTTCCGACGAACTGTCCTTTGAGAGTTCGTTCGTCCAATAGTAGTCACCGAGATCGCTTCCCGCAGATTTAACTTCTATAATCATGCTGTTCAATTGATATTGAATGTGGAGGATTTTTCATTACTGCCGACTTTATCATTGAGAATAGCAAGTAGTTTCTGTGCGCATGTGTGAGCTGAAGCAGTTGGCGTTGGGCCGAAAAATCCTTCAAATATTTTGGCTAGTTGCTGCCAGCAGCCCTGCATTTCGTCTTCTAGGCGCTTCTCGATTTCATCCATGCCGTGGTGCAAAGCAAGAATCAAAGGCATGGCGCAGTTCTGGGGATCGTATTCTCCAGTTTTGATAAATTGAGCATGTTTGACATTGTCGTCTCCCTTTTCGTATTTGTAAAACTGTACTCCTCCAAGGGTCTGGACCCATGTGCAAACCACATCGACTCCGGCTGCGTTCAATTCCCTGACGATGGGACCATACTCTTTGCGCACTTTTTCAAACAACTTGTCCCGCATAGTTGAGTCGGAAATGAAGCGTTCGCACCTGCTCAATACAAGAATGACAGTATGATGTTGCAAGGCAAGCGAGTCTTTGTTGAGCCTGTACCACCTTGCTACGGCCTTGGGCTTGTTGCCTTTTTCATGAATGAGCCCACCGGTGAAAAGCGCGGGCGCGTCAACCACCAGAAAGCTGGCGGTGGAATCAAGGAGCGTTTTGCTCACTTCTTGATCATGAGCCGCTGCCGCTCCTGTATCGGTATACCAGCCTCCGGGCATGTCAGTAAATTCGAAAGGAAAAATGAAATGCCGACCTTCCATAATCTGGCGTCCCTCGAATGTGTACTTGTCACAGTCAGTGCTGCCTGCGATACCAGAGTTCTGAACGAATTCGTATATCTTCGTGTCCTCAATCATTTCCAGCATGCTTTCGTATGTCTCTTGAAGGATGCGGCTGGTATCTGTGGTGACAGAGAAATCGGATACTCCTTTATCCTCCAGCTCGTGACACATGGAAGTCATTAGCGAGGTTTTTCCAGAGCCTCGCGCCCCGACGAATGTGATTTTGATGGGATCAAATCTGTATACGTCTACACCGTTGAAGTTTCCTTCGTATTGCATAATGTTGTTGTATTGTTAATTGTTGATAGAAGATTTCAGGCTGTTAACACAGTCTTTCCATTGCTTGCTGAGCTCAAAGGGAGAAGATGAGCCCTCTCCGAATTCTTCCGGCCAGATCAAATCTGCGTATGAGTCGTAGAAATCCTGCCAACGCTGCTCGCATTTCCTTTCGCCGCCGCCATGGAACCAGGCAAATCGGAATTCCCTGATGGCCGCAGCCAGAGCCAAGCCCGGAACACACATGATGGCATGCGCCACCTCATTGTCGGATTCGTCGTTCATGATAGCATCCTCGATCATGTCCCGAGCGTACTCCCATTTTCGCGTGAGTTTTTTCTTGCATGTTTCCAGGTCATCCCCGTCTTTGAAAGCGAAGCTCAGGACGAGGCTATCGGTTTTTGGAACGGTGGGGTCAAACAGATCCAAGATGCTCACGATATGGGGAAGGAAG
This sequence comes from Akkermansia sp., assembly GCA_045616565.1. Taxonomy (GTDB): domain Bacteria; phylum Verrucomicrobiota; class Verrucomicrobiia; order Verrucomicrobiales; family Akkermansiaceae; genus Akkermansia. The sequence goes on from JAZLHB010000161.1 coordinate 13,258, forward strand.
AAGGAGCGGACGGGAAGCTTCAGTTCCTCCAAGGTTTCAATCGCACGCACCCAGTACTGCGGCTCGGTTATGTTGGCGTATTCAAAGGCGGATTTCATGGTGTTCCATACAGATTCGGTGCTGTTTTCTGTGATAGAAACCAGGTTGCCTCCACTGGGTGCCAAAATGATGTCGGCAATCTTTGTGCGCAGCTTGTTGACCAGCTTTTCCAATTCGGCGTCTAGTGTAGTAAATCTGAGCATCATTTCCGCCCGGAGGGATGTTTCTGTACTGTTCATCCATACATTGGGTGCGGGAACGTGTCTTGCTTCGTACCGCAGCTCGGGCGCTTCCTTCATCCCGTCTAAGATGTTGCGCATAGCTTCAATGAACTCTGGGGCACGCAATTCTATCGGTGAATTATACGCGTCTTGCAATTCCTGGAGCCGTTCGGACATCTGGTTCACCATCTCGTCGGCACGGTCGCGTACAGCATCCCGCCTGTTGCTTGGTCCGGCTTTGCGCGTCGTTTTTGACGCTAGTTCAACCAGGGATGCCACGCTGTCTTTGAGAGCCCGGGTCTGCTCATCGTAGCGCTGGCAGAGCAGTTCGTCCAGTTTGGGCATCTGGGTTACCACGCTGTTGAGGATGGCCTCGAACTGGGCGGAGACCTCGTTCGCATCCTTGGCGTTCAGCTCGAAAAGATTGGGGCAGCGCAGGTCCTTAGTGATGCGGGTGCGGAAATCCGGCCTCATTACATCGCCGGCTTTTTTGTTGATGAGGATGTAGGTCCACTCTCCCACGCGGTAGGCATTGGATGGGTCGTCTATAGCATCGATAAACTCCGCATCCTGCTCTGAAACATTCTGGTTGTTGGGATTGAGCAGCTTGAGGAGGAAGACGACATCCATTTCCCTATACATGGCGGCGGTGAGCTTCTCCCTCGCCCCGGCGGTAAAGTCACCCAAGCCGGGAGTGTCGCAGACCATGATGTCGCCCACTTCGTTCTGGGGGAACTTGCAATGGACTTCCGCGTACTCCACAGAGTACCACTTGTGGTAGTCCTTGCTTCCGGAAATATCGTGCTGCGCCACGTACTCCCTGATTTGGGACTTGGCGATGCGGAAGGGAGCTCCGTCCAAAAGCCCTTTGTAATCATTGTAGTGTTCCTTGAGAGAAACCAGGCGGTCCAGCTTCTTTGTTTGGGTGGCGGAGAGCCCCTCTTTGTCTGGGAATTCGGTGGAGAGCAAATCTTCAATCCTAGTGATGGGTCGCAAGCCGAGTTCCTTGAAAAAGGGGCTCAGCACATCGTTCAGGAAAGCCGTTCTTGTATATGGATGAATGATGGCAAAAGTTTCGGTGGCACCCTCATCATTACAGAGGTATGAGGGTGCGCCGGTCACCCAAACATCACCGGTCGGAACGGTGTCTTCATCCAGTCCGGTAAGGGATTGCAGGAAGGTGCTTTTGCCTTGTTTGGGCACACCCACAATGCCGATTTTCAAGGTTCGCCTGGAATATCGAGCCTCAAGGCGGCCCAGCAAGGTATCCAGTTCGCGGACCTTGTCTGCTGTGCTGGCGGCAGCTTGCTTAACGCCATCTAGAGCGGAAGGGTCTTGAGAGAATTCCTGCATCCTGGGAATTAATCCCTGGAGTGCGTTCACAGATGAGCGCACGCTTTCAAGCCATTGTTGGCGCTTTTCGATTTCTCCCCGTCTAGAGGCGCGATTCTTGATTATTTGTTTTATCGTTTCTGATCTACTCATAATAGTATGTTGTTTAGTGAATGAAATAGGTGATGAGGAAAAGGATGGCGCCGATGATGCCGCCGACGATGGTTCCGTTGAGGCGGATGAACTGGAGGTCGCTGCCCACTTGCTCCTCTATTTTGGCAATCATGGTGTCCATGTCCCAGTTCATGACGGTTTTGCGGAGCTCTTCCTCCACATAGTCGCGTGTGCGGTCTACGGAGCCGGCTGCAATGTCCGCCACCAGTTCGTCCAGTTTGGCCGCCAGGGCGGGATTGCTCTCCATGAAATCGAGCACCAGGGTGGTGAGGTTGCCTGCTGTACCGTCCGGAGAGTCGTTCATCCAGCCCGCCACCTCGTCGCTCAGCATGGTGACGAGGCGATCCAGGCTTTCCGGTACCAGCAGGGAGGCCTTAACCTCTGCGAGCGTGCTCATCATCTGGCTGTCCGGAGCGGTGTCCTGCATCATTTGGGCAATCTTGCCCTGCACCTTGCTGCGCAGCGGGTGCATGGGGTTGTTCACCACATCGCTCAGGTAGCTGCGCAATTTGTCGATAATCAGCGGAGCGAAGGTTGCCTCAAACCCGGCACCCAGAACCTGGCCCACCATAGATTTGCGCAGCAAATCCGGCAGGGGCAGGTTGTTTGCCAGCTCCTTCGCCAGGGTATCGCGGTTGTCATTGACGAATCCGGCAGCCACCGTGGCCAGCGAGGTGGTTACGCGCGCCGGGAGTTGGGAGCTTGCCGCGCCTTGTAGCAGCCCCGCAGCCGTTTTTTCCAGCGGCATGCGGTCGATAAACACGCGCAGCTTGGCCGCCAAGTCCTTGCGGATGGCCGGTTGCTGCAGCATGGGCAGGATTTCCTGCAGCACGGTGCTGCGGAGCTTTGCAGAGGCTTGGGCGTCTCCGCAGTCAAGACCTTTGAGCAGCAGGCGCACGGGAGCCACTTTGAGCACTTTTTCTCGCACTAGCTCAGGCAACCAGAAATTGGTGGAGAAGAAGGAGGCGATGGATGAGGCCACGCGCGGCTGGCTGTTGGCCAGCACAGCCGTATGGGGAATAGGCAGGCCCAAGGGATGGCGGAAGAGGGCCACCACGGCAAACCAATCTGCCAGCGCGCCCACCATGGCGGCCTCTGAAAAGGCCTTGAGCCCATGCCAGCACGTTCCGCCACCATGGCGCAGCATCACCAGGCTCAGCGCGAAGAGCAGCGTTACCGCCGCCAAGGAGCCCGTGGCCACCCACCACATTTTCGGGCGGGCCTGCTTGGGTTGGTTTTTTGCTGGTGTTTCGTTCATGGATATAGTGGGAATGACTATGGTTCACACGCGCACGTGCAGGGCGGCGGGCCAGTTTTGGGGGGAGAAGCTCTTGATGCCCTTGTCCTGCTCGGTGAGGAGGATGCAGCCTTGGGGGGCGTTTCGGGCGGCCAGGATGGCGCGGCGCTGGGCCTGGGTGAGGCGGCCGGTGCGCTTGGTTTCCACCACCAGGGGCTCCAGGCGGCCGTCCGGGTGGCAGATCATGCAGTGGCGCGGCTCCGGCGGCGGCTGGTCGCTGAGCTCCAGGGCTCCGTCCGCCTGCACGTCCTCCAGCGTTGTCCAGAGGAAATCCGGGCCGTCGTTGACGTTGCGGTTGTCCGGGTAGCGGCAGTGCTGGCAGCGGTAGCCCAGCACCTCTCCGTGCAGCTCGTCCGTGCGGCCCAGGGGTTGGGCGGAAACGGAGCCTTTGTCGTCTGCGGCAAAGCGCAGGAGACAGCGGTGGATGGCCTGCTCGATGCGCATGAGCTGGTGGCGGCCACAGTTAGGGCAGGTGAAAGTTACGTTTGGCATTACAAAATCGCTTTTACGTTTCAAAATATACCTGTTTATGGATATAAAGTCAACTTTATTTCTCTATCTGGGAAATAAATTAGATAAAAACCAATGAAATACCTTGCAAACCGATGGCAGAATTGCTACTGTATGGAGCGTGGAAGCACCAAATCAAGACGAGCTGAAGGTAAACATCAAGCTTTGGCTGAAGGCCAACGGAATGAATTACGCATGGCTGGCGGATAAGTGCTATGTCACGGAAGCGACGGTTCGCAACTGGATGGCGCGCAAGCCCATTCCGGCGGCGAAGGAGCACATAATCCGCGAGCTCATCAAGCAGCTCCCCCTCTCCCTGCCCAGCCGGGTGAAGGTGCAGGAGGAGACGCTGGTGACGCTGAGCCTGGATCCGGCCACGCGCAAGGCGCTGGAGCAAAAGGCATTCCGCTGCGGCAAGACGCTGGCGGAATTTTTGGCGGACGAGGTGCCGCGCCTGGGCGCGGACAATGACAAGCCGGAGGAGTAAAGCCCTGCCGCATGCGGCGGGGCAGGGGGCTAGCAGCAAGTGGCCATGCAACCGGTCAGCGCATTGCCGCCGGGTACCATCCTGGGTGAAGAGAAGTACAAAATCCTGGCTGCGTGCGGCCAGGGCGGCTTCGGTATTACCTACACGGGCTGGGATTTCTCCCTGGAGCGCAACGTGGCCATCAAAGAGTGCTTCCCGCAGGAAATCTGCGTGAGGGACCCGGAGAGCATGCAGATGCGGCCGCGCACGCCTGAGCTGCAGGATGCATACATGATGGCCATGGCAGACCTGCAGAAGGAGGCCCGCCTGCTGGCCAGGTTGAACCACCCGAACATTGTGCAGGTGCATGATGTGTTCGCCGCCAACGGCAGCCTGTTCTGCGTGATGCACTGGCTGGAGGGCGACACGCTGCGCACCGTGCTGGATGCGGCGGAGGCGGGGGATGCACCGCTGCCGCCGGAGCGCGGGGAGGCGTGGCTGCGCCAGCTGCTGGATGCGCTCTCCCACATGCACGCGCAGGGTATCATACACCGGGATATCAAGCCGGAGAACATCATGTTCAATGAAACGGGCCGCCCCGTGCTGGTGGATTTCGGCTCTGCGGTCAACCTTTCCCGGCTCACGCACACGCTCACGCAGGGCGCGTTCTCCGCCGCCTACGCCGCGCCGGAGCAGATTTCCGGCAAGGGGGAAATAGGCCCGTGGACGGATTTCTTTTCCCTGGCCTCCACCTGGTACGAGGTTTTTTCCAACTGCGCCCCGGAGGAGACGCTGCGCCGCATGATGGAGGACAGCCTGGAGCCGCTGGCAAAGCTGGTGCCGGAGCGCGTGCAGGCCGCACCGCACCTGGCGGCGGGCATCATGTGCAACCTGGCGCTCTCCACTGCGGCACGCTGCCAAAGCGCGGCGGAGTGGCTGGGTATGCTGGATGGCGCACCCGCGCCGAAACCCGTGCAGAAACCCGCGCCCGCGTCCCGCCCCAAGCCGCGCCGCCTGCTGTGGCTGTACGCGCTGGCCGCCGCCGCGCTGGGTTGGTTCGCGGTGGATATATTCAGCCCCGCCAAGCAGGGGCCCCCACGGGAACAGCAGGATGCCGCGCCGGATTTGGATGCGCTCACGGAGCGTGCCTGGGATTACTATGGGTTGGACAAGCTGCTGGAGAAAAACAGGCAGTTCGAGGCAGACGGGGCAAAGCTTGCCGCCCAGTTCAGCCGTGATTGCAGCAAGCTCAGGGAGTGCTGCCGGGGCAACCAGGCATTGGCGGAAGATTCTGGCCCGGTCAACCGTGAATTCGAGAGTATTGCCGCCACCTGCCAAGAAAAGCTCAATGAGCTGGACAAGCGATACGAGCGCGAGGTTGCTGAGCCATTCCGGGCCGCCTTGGACTCCATGGAAAGCGGCCAGGGCTGGCCGGGGCTTTCCACTGCGGAAAAGTTGGCGCTCATGCACACCGTTTCCTCGCGCGTCAATTCCAGGGTGGTGGGGCAATGCGAAAACTACAATTTCTACATCCTGAACTCCACCAACAATTTCTACCAACTGAAAAGTGAGGAAGATAGCAAGCTGAGAGACGTGCTCTCCCAAGTGCGAACGGAATACCGGGCGGAGCGTGACAAGCAGATGAGAGCCAGGCAAGAGGAGGAGAAGCGGCAGAGGGAAAGGGAGAAGGAGCGCAACACGGAAGCCTTGTACCTAAAGGTGCACGAACAGAGCGGTATGGTGCAGCTCATGCAGAAGGCGGAGCAGATGAAGAAGGAATACGCCGCCATTCCGGTGGAGGGCTTGGAAGCCATGGAGCGTATTGCCCGGGAAGGCATAGCCAAGGCCAAGGCCGCGCCCATGGAAGAGGGCTCCAAGATAAAGTCGGACGCAGATGTGAAAATCCTGGCGTGCGAGCGGGAGTACCGCAAGAAGATGAGCGATTTCCGGGAGCGCTTCCGTACAGAAGTGGAGCAGCCTCTCCGCGATATCTCCAACAACTGTAACCGCTCGTCCGAGTTCAGTTTCGTTGCGGAAGAAGAGAGGGATTTGCTGCCCGGCATCCGGGAACGCATCAGTAAGGAAATCGAGCCGCACAGGGAGCTGCCATATGTGGCCGGTCCGGATGAGGACGGGCCGCGCGCCATGCTGCGCCGGGAGATGAAGATGGTGCGCGCGCAGAAGGAAAAAGAGTGTGGCGCGGCGGTGGAGAGCCTGTATCACCGGGTGGTGGACGTGAAGAAGCTGGACTCCCTGGCCGCGCGGCGGCAGGAGCTCAACCGGCAAAGGCGCGGGCTGATCAAGGAGTGTGATGAGAAAGTGGAAAGCTATGCAGCCAAGGTGGTGCCGCAAATCAAGGCCAGGCCCCGCAAGGAATGGGATGCCGCGATTGATGCCGCCGAACAGGTTGCGAGCAATATCTGCTACGAATACGAGCAGAAGGAGAAACCGCTCATTGAGGAATCTCAAAAGGTGGCTTCTGCCGCCAGGTCCTACCTGAACTGCATCGAGAACGCCAAGGGTAGGGAATTTGCCGGGCTCTCAGACGGGGAGAAGAAGCTGCTTCCCCGCGTGTCCACCATGGCCAGGGAAAAATTGGATGGCGGAGAATGGAGCTGGGATGTGACCTCTCCCATGATGGAAAGCGGTCTCTTCTTTCGCGGCAACATGATTGAAAGCCGCGTGTACAAGGGTGTGGACACGGCTTCCCTGCAGGATGAGGAGGAGCCATAGGGCATAGAGCGGCTTCGTAGCGCCTCCCGCTTTGCGCTTGACTTTTCCGCGCCCGCGCGTATAGTGTGCCGCGCGTTATGAAAGAGAAGATTGCAAGCGTACAAGCAGAATCCCTGGCCCGCATCGGCTCCATTGCCGATATGAAGGGCGTGGAGGATGCCCGCGTGGCCATCCTTGGCAAGAAGGGCACACTCACCCAGCTGCAGCAGGGCATGAAAGACATGCCCAAGGAGGACAAGCCCGCCGTGGGCGCGCTCCTGAACGAGGCCCGCGCCGCCATCACCGCCGCGCTGGATGCCCGCAAGGATGCCCTGCAGCAGGAGATTGACCGCGCCGCCGTGGCCGGGTGCGATTTCACCATGCCCGGCGCCACGCTGCCCAGCGGCGGCCTGCACCCCATCAGCATTGTGCGGGATGAGGCCGTGCGCATCCTGCGCCGCATGGGATTCACGCTTGCAGACGGTCCGGAGATTGAGGACGAGTGGCACTGCTTTGATGCGCTCAACACGCCGGAGGACCACCCCGCCCGCAATGAAAAGGACACCTTCTACTTTGACAGCGGCAAGCTGCTGCGCACGCAGACCAGCACCGTGCAGGCCCGCGTGATGGAGAAGCAGGCCCCGCCCGTGCGCATCTTCTGCCCCGGCTCCGCCTTCCGCCGTGATGCCATTGACGCCACCCACCTTTCCGCCTTCAACCAGATTGAGGGCCTGTATGTGGACAAGCAGGTGAGCGTGGGAGATTTGAAGGGCACGCTGGAATACTTTTTGAAGGCGCTGTTCGGCAGTGATACCGCCGTGCGCTTCCGCCCGCATTTCTTCCCGTTCACGGAGCCCAGCTTTGAGATTGACGTGCTGCTGCAGGCGGCCGGCCAGGCCCCGCGCTGGATTGAAATCGCCGGTTGCGGCATGGTGAACCCCGCCGTGTTCGAGAATATCGACAAGGCCACCGGCAAGCAGCTCTACTCCGGCTGCACGGGCTTTGCCTTCGGCATCGGCCTGGAGCGCCTCGCCATGATCCGCTGGGGCATCCGCGATATCCGCCTGCTCATCGAGAACGATGTCCGCTTCCTCGCCCAGTTCCAATAACCCCAACCCTTCCTTACCATGAACGTTTCACTCAATTGGCTTTCCCAATACATCGACATCGCGGACCTCGACACCCAGAAGATGGCAGACATGCTCACCTTCGCCGGGATTGAGGTGGAGGGCATCCGGCAGCGCGGCGTCACCACGGACAAGGTGGTGGTGGCCCAGGTGATGGAGAAGGTGCCCGTGGAGGGCAGCGACCACCTCAACTGCTGCCAGGTGGATGCGGGGGAGGGTTCCCTGCGCCAGATTGTCTGCGGCGCCGCCAACTACAAGGTGGGAGACAAGGTGCCCTGCGCGCTGCCCGGCGCCATCCTGCCCGGCGGCTGGGAAATCAAGGAGGGCAAGATGCGCGGCGTGGCCAGCAACGGCATGCTCTGCTCCGCCTCGGAACTCGGCCTGCCGGACAAGGAGCACGGGCTCTGGATTCTTCCGCAGGACTACGCCATCGGCACGCCCGTGCGCGAGTTCGTGAAGTCGGACACCATCTTTGAGCTGGAAATCACGCCGAACCGCCCGGACCTGCTGAGCCACTGGGGCATGGCGCGCGAGCTCGCCGGCATCACCGGCCGCGCGCCGCACGCCCCGGAATCCAAGCTGGATACCGTGCCCGCTGCGGATTTCATCACCCTTTCCGCGCCCAAGGCCTGCCCGCTCTACACGGCCACCCGCATCAAGGGCATCAAGATTGCGCCCTCCCCGGAGTGGCTGCAGGAGCGCCTTATCGCCATCGGCCTGCGCCCCATCAACAACGTGGTGGATATCACCAACTATGTGCTTTTCGAGCTGGGGCACCCGCTGCACGCCTTTGATGCCGCCAAGCTCACCGGCGGTCTCAACATCCGCTACGCCAAGGAGGGTGAGAAGTTCACCAGCCTCATGGAGGAGGAATACTCCCTCACGGCGGAGGATCTCGTCATCTCCGATGAAAGCGGGGCCGCGCTCGCCCTCGGCGGCGTGATGGGCGGCTTGGATTCCGGTGTTACGGAGGCCACCACGGATATCGTGCTGGAGTCCGCCTGGTTCCAGCCCTCCGGCATCCGCTACACCAGCCGCCGCCTGGGGTTGGGGTCGGATTCCTCCTACCGTTTCGAGCGCGGGGCCTCCCCGTGGAATGTGGCATACGCCGCAGGCCGCGCCATCCAGCTCATCCTGGAATGCGCGGGCGGCACCGCAGAAGCCACCATGGTGGCCGGGGAAGCCCCCTGCCTGGTGCCGGAGGAGAAAGCCGCCGCCGCCAAGGTGGTGGCCCAGGGAACCAATGCCAAAATCTTCAACGCCCTCCGCAACGTGGAGCTGGATTGGAAGGAGCTGGATGTCATGACCAACGCCTCCATTCCCCACCTGGAGGCCGCCCGCATCCTCAAGAACCTCGGCCTGGAGGACAACGGCGACGGCTCCTGGAGCTGCCCGCCCTGGCGCATTGACCTGAAGCGCAGCTGCGACCTTCTGGAGGAGGTGGTGCGCGTGTGGGGAATCGACAACATCCCCGCCACCAACACCGCCATCTATGTGGAGGAAAGCGCCAGCGACCGCGCCAACGACTACCGCATGCAGGTTTCCCGCAAGCTGGCCGGCGCCGGTTTCTGGGAGGTGCAGAGCTTCAAGCTCATTGCAGACAAGAGCATTGACCCCACCATCGCCAGTGTGGAGAACGCGCTGCCCGTCAAGCCGCTCATGGAGGGCGATATCATCCGCGTGGCCCTGCCCATCTCGGAGGACCACTCCACCCTGCGCCCGTCGCTCGCCCCCGGCCTCATTGCCGTGGCCGCACGCAACATCAACCAGGGCATGGAATGCCTGCGCTTCTTCGAGTGCGGCCGCGTCTTCCGCAACACCGGCGGCGGCAAGGGCAAGGATATCGAGAACGAGGTGCTCGGCATCTTCATGGCCGGCAAGCTCACCCCCGCCAGCTGGGCCGCCACCAAGCCCGCAGACGTGCATTTCGAGCACCTGCGTGCCGTGGTGGACACCATTGTGCCCAAGGCGCAAATCTCCCTCATCCCCGCCAAGCAGGAGCGTGAGAACGCCGCCGTGGGCGCGGATATCCAGATCAACGGCCAGGGCTGCGGCTACTTTGCACGCCTTTCCCTGGCCAAGTGCCGCCAGCTCGGCCTGCCCATGGAGTGCTACTACGCGGAGCTGGACCTCCGCAAGCTCCAGCAGGTGGCCACCGCCCCCTACAAGGCGGCGGACCTGCCGCAGTTCCCCGGCTCCGGCCGAGACGCCTCCCTGGATGTGCCCGCCGCCACCCGCAACGCGGATATCGTGAAGGCCGTGGAAAGCGCCAAGCAGAAGCTGCTCGTCTCCTTCTGCCTCAAGGACGTGTTCTGCGATTCCACCGGCGAAAAGCTTGCCGCAGACCGCAAGGCCATGACCTATTCCTTCCTCTACCGCGATGAGAAGAAGACCCTCACCGCCGCAGAGGTGGATGCCGCGCACAAGCAGGTGCTGGATACCCTCGCCGCCAAGGTGCAGGGCCTCAGCTTCCGCTAAACTTCCAATCTCAACCCGGCGGGCGCACGAACTTTCGTGCGCCCGCCTTGCGTTTCACCAACCGCCATGAACCGTGAACAAGCCCTGGAGGCGTTGAAAGCCCGCTGCGTTATTTCGCAAGAGGTGGGTATCACAGATGCTTCCACCTTCGGCCACAAGGATTGCGCCGCCCTGTGCCGCTAAATCGCCATGCCACCATGCCCCTTGCTGCCTTTTGTGCGCAATGTATGGCATTCACCATTAGTGCTATACATGACCTTGTGTAAAATTCAAAGTTTTACTTGTAATTTTACACAATATGTGCTAAGTTGTTGGAGATGAGCGATAAGAAGCCATACATCAAGCGCCATGTCAGCAGCCACTTCCTGCGGCTGCTCTCCATGTACCCGGCGGTAACGGTCAGTGGCCCGCGCCAATCCGGCAAGACGACACTGGTGCGGCATTTGTGCCCGGAATATGACTATGTGAGCATGGAGGATGCGAACCAGAAGGAGCATTTCAGGGCAGATCCGCTGCATTTCTTGGAGATGCACCGCGCGCCGTGCATATTCGACGAGGTGCAGAACACACCGGGCCTGCTGAGCTATCTGCAGGGGCGCATTGACCGGGAAGACCGCCCCGGCATGTATGTGCTGACGGGGAGCAGGCAAATCGAGCTGCAGGAGGCCGTTAGCCAATCGCTATCCGGCCGCACGGGACTGGTGGATTTGCTCCCCCTTTCCCAAGCTGAGCTGCGGGATGCCGGCATCTGCCATCCGCGCGACGAGATGCTGCTGCGTGGCGGTTTGCCCCGTGTGCATGCAGGCGGGGTGGAGAGCGAGTTTGCATACGCAGATTACATCAGCACCTATCTGGAGCGTGATTTGAGACAGCTGGTGCAGGTGCGCGATTACCACGCCTTCTTTATCTTCCTGCGCCAGCTGGCTGCGCGCGTGGGGCAGGTGGTCAACCTGTCGTCGCTTTCACGGGATGTGGGAGTGAGTGCCACTACGCTTCAAAACTGGCTTTCCGTGCTGGAAGCCTCATACATCGTCTTTACCCTGTATCCCTATTACCAAAACTTTGGCAAACGGCTCACCAAATCCCCGAAAATCTATTTCACGGAGCCTGGTGTGGTTGCTTCCCTGCTGCGCATTACCACGGTAGAACAAATGGGGCGCGATCCCCTACTGGGGCAGATTTTCGAAAACATGGTGGTTTCCGAGGCCCTCAAGACGCGTTTCAATGCGGGCAAGAAGGCGGATCTCTACTGTTTCCGCGATACGCGCGGCTTTGAAGTGGACCTCATCTGGGACGATGCGCGCCGCCCCCACCCCATCGAGATTAAAGCCGGCACCACCTACATGGAGAGCATGGGGCAAAATGTACGCAAGTTCTCGGCGGGCGTTGCGGATTCTGCTCCGCCCACGCTCATTTACGGCGGCCAGGCCAGCCTTGGGGAGGTGAACGGCGTTCGGGTGCTTGCTCTCGCAGATTTGGAGAAGGCCCTGCTCTGACGGGAATCACGCCCCACATCCTGCAGCGGGCGTGGAAAACAAAAATCCCCTGCACCCGGGAAAGTGCAGGGGATGGCAAGGGGTGATTGGGAGCGTTACTTCTGTTCGCCCTGCTTCTTGTTCTGCTCGCGCAGCTGCTTCATGCGCTCCAGCATGGCTTCGGGGTTGGCGAAGTCGCTGTCCAGCTGCTGCTTGACCTGGGCCGCCACCTGCGGGGGCAGGGTGTCCAGAATCTCGCGGCCCACTTTTTCCGCGGCCTTTATATCCTCAATGGTCTGGGCGCTGTTGATGAGCGCGGTGAACTTCTGGTCCAGCACATAGCGCCTGTTCTGGGGCAGGGAGACGGCCAGGCATTCGTCTGCCGTCTTGATCCACTCCTCCGCGGTCTTGCAGCTCATGATCTTTGCCTCGAACTCCTTGCGCTGCTGCTCAGCGTTGGCCTGGCCCTTAGTCTTGTAGCCGCCGGCGGTAAGGGCGGCGCTGTCCATGGTGGCGTACACGGCATCCAGCGCGTTCGCCTTTTCCGCCTCCGGCAGCTTGTAGGCCGCCTTCATGTCCGCGTGGGCCTTGATAGCCTTGTCCAGGGCTGCCTGCAGGTCCTCCGCTTTCTTGTAGCCGCCGAAACCGCCCACCACGGTGCCCTTGTAGGTGACAACGAGCATGGTGGGGAAGCCGGCAACGTGGTACTTGTCGCAAAGCTGCTTGTTCTGCGCCTTGATTTCAGGCGCAAGCTGGGTCTTGCGCGGCATGTCCACTTCCATGAGCACGAACTTGTCCTTGGCGTATGCCTCGAACTCGGGCTTGTCGAGCACCTCCTTGCGCAGCCTGATACACCAGCCGCACCAGTCGGAACCTGTGAAGTCCATCAGAATGAGCTTGTGCTCCACCTTCGCCTTTTCGTTGGCGGCGTTCAAATCATTCATCCACTCTGCTGCAAAAGCGGGGGCCACTGCCGCCACCGCTGCCGTCAATGCAAGAATTCTCTTAAACATGCCTACACTATACACCTATGACCCCCGCATGTCAAAAGGCAAATGCACTTTCTGCGTTATGCTCGCAGAGCAGTGACAGGAACGACATACACGCCGTCCGGGCGACGGTAGGCAGCATCGCTGAGTCCGCAAACAACGCAGAGGAAGGCTGGAGCGTTGGAAGCGCTTTCCGTCACCAGGGAATCACGCAGTTTGAGCAGCCCCGCCGCCGCAGCGTCAATTTGGTTGGCCCCGAGCTTGATTTCGATGGCACCCCAGCTGCCGTCCGGCATTTCAATGACGGCATCTATCTCTCGGTCCTTGTAGTCGCGGTAGTGGTAGAGCTTGGCATTGAAGGTGGAGGCGTAGATGCGCAGGTCTCGCTCCACCAGGCTCTCGAAGAGGAAGCCGAGGGTGTTCAGGTCGTCCAGCAGCCGCTTGGGGGTGGCACCTAGCAGGGCGGCGGCGAGCGAGGGGTCCGTGAAATGCCATTTCTCCGCTTGCTTCACGCGTACGGATGAGCGCAGCCCGAAGCCGAACGGCGGCTGGTTTTCCAGCAGGAAGAGCCGCCGCAGGACGTCCAGGTAGCTGTTGACGGTCTTGATGTCGATATCCTGTGCATCCACTGCTTGGATGTCGCTCACCAGCTTGCGCACGGAGGCAAGGGAGCATTCGTTGCGTGCCAGGGAGCGGAGCAGCAGTTGCATTTTGGCGGAATCGCGCTTGATGCCGTCCAGGCGGTTTATGTCGTCGCTCACCACGGCGCGCAGATACTCGCGCGGGAGCAGCACGGCACGGTTGAACGGCATGCCGAGGGCGGCCGGCCAGCCGCCTCGGACGATAAGCTCCGCCAAACGCTGCAGCTCCACCGGGCCGGTGGCTATGTTGCGCTTGACTTTGCCCTCGCAGAGCTTTTGCAGGGAAACCTCGCCACTGGAGTCGCCGGATTCGAAGAGGGTCATGGTGTGCATGCGCAGGCGTGCAATGCGCCCGGCACCGCTGTGAAGCACGCCCTTGGTGGTGGGAGTGGCGGAGCCGGTGAGGATGAACTGCCCCGGTTTCCCCGCCTCGTCCACGCCGTAGCGCACGGCATCCCACAGGTGCGGCACCTCCTGCCACTCATCCAGCAAGCGGGGGCGTTCCCCCTTCAGCACCAGTGCCGGATCCATTTCGGCCATGCGGCGGTTCTGGAAGTTGCCGCGCGGATCCGCCAGCGAGCATTCGCTTGCACTGTGGTGGGCGGAGGTCCAGGTCTTGCCGCACCACTTGGGCCCCTCCACACACACGGCGCCGAAGGTCTTTAGGTAGAGCGCGAGCTCGGCATCCACCAGGCGGGGCTTGTATCCATTCTTGTCCATGGTTTCTCTCCTGCCGCCAATTTACTCCATTCCCACATGTTTGTCAATCTCATTCCCATATTTTTTTATTTTCTATTCCCATATATTTATAATTCCCATTCCCATATATTTTAACTTTTCATTCCCATAAATTTCAAAGGGTCCCGTGCAGTGCACGGGACCCTGGAGAAAGGCTGGGAGATTGCCTACTTGCTGATGATAACCGTGTTGGGGGAGAGCCCGTAGGTCTGGGGCTCATACATGAGCTGGGCCTGGGCGGGGGGAGCCATGGAGGTTCCTGCGCGCTTCACTCGGGCGTAGTAGCGCATGTTGAGCAGATCCCGTCCGCCCCACTTGGTGCAGAAGCCGCGCACGCGGTCCGCCAGGTACTCCTTGTGGTCGAACCACACGCTCCAGTCGCAGCGCTCCAGCCCGGCGCACTGGCTGGGAATGGCGGGGTTGAGCGCCTCCATGCAGGAGGGCAGGTAGTCCTCCAGCACAAAGTACTCCAAATCCCTGGCGGGCTTGGCGCAGGTGAGCGTCACGCGCACCACGTCTCCCACGTTGAAGTCCTTGGCGGGGCGCCACACGCCGTCCGCATCCTTCTTCTCGTACAGGCGGGTGACCTGTAGGCTCTTCTCCGTGACGCCGGGATATTCGGTCTGGTCCGGCTGTGCCTTGGCGCGCACCACGGCGTAGGCGGTGCCCTCTGTGCAGGTGTAGGCGGCTGGGCTGTCACCGAGTTTGCCGCCGCGCTGCACGAGCGAGAGGGTGGTGATTCCGTTGCCGAGGGTCATGGTCGAGCCGTCTGCGGTGGAGATGGTAGCGGGGGTGTTGGCAGCGGGTTCGCGGCGCAGGTACTCGTGGAGGGCAATCAGCGTCCACGCGCTCTGCCAGGTGGTGGTGTGGCGGTAGTCGTGCCCGCGTGAGCGCAGCCAGGCGATGAAGGCCTCGTGCCGCTTGGCGGGGTTCTTTTCCATCTCTGAGATGAGGCGCAAATCCGCCAGCACGGAGCGCGGGTGCCAGAAGCTCACCTGCCAGAAGGCATCCTCCTGCGCCTTGGCGTCCTCCTTCACCAGCTCCGCGAGCGCGCGCTTGGCGGCCCCTTCATCTTTCAGCACGCGGGCCACCTGGAAGCGCGTGGCGGCATCCGTTTCCTCCACGTACTTCTTGCGCTGCGTCTGCTTGCGGAGGTAGCCGCGCAGGGCGTCCATCTTGCCCTTGGGCACTTCATACCCGCAGGCGGCCGCGATATCCAGCACGAAGGCTGTGTGCGCGGACGACCAGAACGAGGACTCGTCCGAGTCCTCCCAGTAGCCGAGGCCGCCATCCTTCTTCTGGCGCTTGAATATCTTGGCAATGCTGTCGTCCACGAGCTTGTGGACCTTGGCGGCGGGAGTCTGCGCCATGCGCGGGCAGACGGGTGCCATGCGGTCGTACAGCAGCCAGGGAAGCAGCCCGGTGGCGGTCTGCTCCGTGCAGCCGTACGGGTAGTCCAGCACAAAGTCCATGCATCCGGCCAGGTGGAGCAGCGGGTTGGCGGAAAGCGCCACCTCCAGCTCGCCGCGCGTGGAACCGGCCAGCTCCGGTGCCAGCAGCGCCGCGGGCCTCAGCGTCTCCGTGCCCTTGGACAGCACCAGGTGGTGCGCCTCCTTGAGCAGGGGTGCGGGGAAGCGCACGGGGAAGGTGCCCTGCACGGCATCTGCGCCGTTCTTGGCGGTGGCGGTCCAGTTGAGGGTGAACTCGCCCTCCTGCGTGGCCTCCACCTCGAACTTGAGCGTACCGGTGGCGTGGGGCGCCAGGCGGATTTCCTGCGTGTCCGAGGTGGTATCCCTCATGGTGGATTCAATGCAGCAGTGGGGGTCCTGGTTGATTTCCCGGGTGACGGAGGCTGCATCCAGCTTCACCTTCCAGGTATCTTCCGCATCCGTGTTGTTGGTGACGGTGAGCGGCAGGAGCAGTTTGTCTCCCGTGCTCATGAAGAAGGGCGTACCGGGGGTGAGCATCACGGGCTGGTTGACCTGCAGCTTGCCCTCCGTGCCGCCGAAGCGGTTGCCGCCCTGGTCCACCGCCACGGCGAACACGCGGTAGGTGGTCAGCGTGTCCGGCAGCGTGCACTCGGTCTCGAAACGCCCCTGAGCATCCACGGCCAGGGATGCCTTCCACACCGCCACCGGCACAAAGTTGGTGCGCAGGCGCGGCTTGGCGGACGGCCCGAACGAACCGTCGTCGCCGCCGTCGTCGCCGCCCTCGTCCTCATCGTCCTCATCGTCCTCATCGTCAACCGCCATGCAGGGTAGCGCCACCGGCGTGGGCGCGGCGGCGGGGGCATCCTCCATCCAATCCTCCATCATGCAATCAACATCGTCATCCGCTCCATTCGCGCAGCCGCCCTCCACTGCCATGGCGGCACCGTTGGCAACTCCCATGCCGGCGCGCTTCGCCGAACGCATCACCCCGTAGCCGCGGTGGCCACCGAAGATGTGCGGGGCCCACATCCTGTCCTCGCTGCGGCTGGTGCACTCGCCGGTCCACACGCCATGCATCAGGCCGACGAAGTCCCACGTTGCGGACCGCCCGCCCATCATGGCGTACCGGCGGTTGTGGGCGAGATACATATTGGACGGACTGCAGCTCAGCGCGAGCTCCGGGTTGGGCAGGCGGTATCTCCCGGTAACGGAGAGCATGCCCTCGTCCACCGCGTAGAAGGTGACGGCGGCGGTGGCGGGCGAGCCGTCCGGCAGGGTGACGCTGCCGCCGAGCTTCACCTGCGCGCCGGGGCGGCATGCCTCCGCGGGCAGGTCCAGCTTCACCTGCAGCTTGCGCTGCGGGTTCGGAACATCCAGGTCAGACGAGCTGTCCACATGGAGGGAGAACAGGCCGTCCTTGCCCTTGACGGGCATGACCATCAGCACATTCAGGTGCCCGGTTTCCTGCGGCGTGAGCTTCAGGTCCACGGGGTGCAAGCCGCGCTCCACGGGCAGCGCCAGCGGGCGGAAGTTGTCCCTGCCGCTGGAGACGATGGCAAAGGCGGTGCCCTCCACCTCCGATTTCAGCTCCAAGGGGCGGCCATCCTCGCCGCCTGTCAGGGAGAAGTCGGGGCCGGTGTCCCTCTTCTCCAGCTCGCTCTCCCAAATGTGCATGGAATCGGTGAAGGAACGCCCGGCCAGATCCGTGCCGCCGATGTACAGGCTGAGGTTTGTGAGCGCATGCTTGTCCTTGCCCTTGCGGTATTCGCCGATGCGCGCCTTGAGGTTCATGGGGCATCCGAATACCGAGTTGGCGGGCACGGTGATGTCGCCCTCCCACACGATGACCTCGCCGCGGCGCTCCATGGTGAAGCCGGTGGGCAATTCCTCCCGCTCCACCACATCCTTGCCCTTGAGCACCAGGTGCAACTTCTGGTCACGCTCCAGCACCTTGTTGCCGTCCTCCTTGTCTGCCGCCACCGAGTAGAGTGTCAGGTTGCCGTGGTCGCGCACCACGCGGAAATCCGCATTGTAGATGGCCGTATCGCAGCTGAAGTTGCGCACTTCCTCGCGGTCGTTGGTGATGGTGCCGTCATCGACTCTCAGGTAGTGATAGTTGGAGACATTGTCCTTCTTGGGCGAGAGGGAGACGGTGCGCTCATAGCAGCCCTTGGCGTCCAGCACGGCATCCACCTCCTTCTCGCCGTCCACCTGCATATCCGTGTAAAGCATGTAGTGGATCTTGGCGTTGGAGAGGGGCGTGCCGTTCAAATCCTGCGCGGTGATGAGCAGCTTGGCACTCTTGGGAGCCACGCGCTCCACCTCGATTTTGGCCGTGCGCTCGAAGGCGTCGCGCCGGAACACTTCCGATTTGATATAGCAAGATTCCAGCGTTTCCTTGCCATCCTTCAGCAGGATGCCGTAGCTCCCGGTCACGTCCTCCTCGCCCTCCGGCAGCGTGAAGTCGTACGCCACGCAGCCGAACGCATCCACCGCGAGAGTTTCCATCTTCCATGGCTCGCCGTTCGGTTTCTCGATGACCAGGGTGACCTCCTTCAGCTTGGGCAGGGAGGTGTTGTTGAGGCGGTCCCGGTTGCGGATGATGCCGCGCACGTGCACGGCGTCGCCGGGGCGGTAAAGGTCGTGGTCGCAGAATACGCAAGCACTGCAGTCGTCCCCGGCGTCATTGGCTGAGCGACTATTCCCGCTTTCGCGGAAGACGGAGATGACGAAATCGCCGATGCCGTCATCCGGCAGCAGGTAGTCCTCGCCTACCTGCACAAGCATGCTTGCCGGCTCCAGGTCGGCGTCCTTGGGCTTGGGTTTCAGGCAGACCGCGCCGTTCTCCACGGGGAACTCCAGGCTCTTGCCGTTCTCGTCCCGCACCACCGCGAGGCCCGCACCCGCTGGCTTTCCGGTCTGGCGGTCGCTCACCAGCAGTAGGCCCGCCTCCTCCACGCCAGCCAGCTGCAAGTCCGACACCTGGACGGGGAATTCCGTGTGCAGGGTCAGGTCCTCCTCGCTCACGCCCACCGCCTTGGCGGCGGCCAGCACGGCGGGGTTGGGCTTGATATCCAGGCGGATGAGGTAGAGGCCGGGCTTGGTGTTCCCGGCGGTGAGGGTGTCCAGGTCCAGCACATGCTCCGCAGTATCGCAGAAGCCGGTTTCATCCGCGGGCAGCTGCAGGGGCTGGAATTGCTGCGCTTTGGCGCAGGCCTCCTGCAGGCGCTTGCAGCTGCGCTTGTAGCTAGCGGCCGCCTCCTGCTGGATGTCCTTCGCGCGCTTGAAATACTCCTTGTCCAGCAACCCGGCGCGCACCTGCAGCGTGGTGACGGCCAGGAGGTACTTGTGCATGGCATCAGGCTCACTGTTGGAGCAGCGCACCACGGCCTCGTCCACCTGCAGGGCGGCATCCGCATCCCAATGGTAGGCGGTGGCAGTGATGCCGCAGCCGCCCACGGAGCGCAGGCGCAGCTTGTGTTCGCCGCGGTACGGCAGCCGCGCCGTCTGCCCCGTGCGGTTCTCCGCCAAATTCACGGCGGGCCAGGCGGGGGTGAGGTTGATGCGGTGCACATGGGCGCGCGTGACGGGAAGCCCCAGCTTGGCGGCAATGCCGGGCTGCACGGTGAACTCCGCCAATGCGGGCACCGGGGCCGCCACTCGCATGCGGAAGCCCTTCACGGCATCCGGTTCCTTGTAGCTCCAGGTGACATCCTTGTCTTTGCCGCCGGGGTTGCCGCTGTCGGCATCCCCATTGTTGAACCTGAAGTTAGCCACCCCGGTGTTCTCCGTGAAGCCGTCGAAGGTGAAGGTGTAGGTGCCCTGCGGGGTGGAGACGCTCTTGGAGGCACCGTCCGCGGCATTGACGGATTTGGCCCCGCCGATGCTGATTTGGAGGTCCTGGAAGGCCTGCTTGGCGGTGGCTTCCGTAACGGTGGCGTCAAAGCCCACCTCCACGGCGTAGTAGGGCTTCTCCCCCTCCTTTTCAGGCTGGCGGATGCCGTCGAGCACATCGGTCCGCAGCTCGGTGAATGCATTGTCAACTTGCATGGTCTTGAGCAGCCCGCTGCCCTTGGCGGGTGTGGCAACCAGCTCCCAGCGCGTGTTGTTCGGCAGCGTCTCTGCGGGCATCACCAGCGCGCCCGACGGGATGACCGAGTCCGGTGTGAGGGAGCGCGCCTCGTCCGGCTTGAAATCGTCTCGCCGCAGGTGTTTGAAAAGCACGGGCTGCGCCTTGCCGGGCACCCTGCGGCCATCCACGTAGCGGTCGCCCTTCCAGATCTGCTGCACAAAGGTGTACTCCACGGGACTGGCGGGGGAGAACTCGATGGCTTCCTTGGTGTTTTCGCTCGATGGATGCACGATGATGCCCAGGTTCGTCAGGCCGTCCTGTGGGCGTTCCGTTGTCAGGCGGGTGTCCGGCGCGTGGAAACGGAATTCCCGCTGCGCCAGCTCCTTGCCGCTCAGGTAGGTTACTCCCGGCTTGAATGCCAGAAGGAACTCCGTGGCCACGCTCGTGCCCTTGGCCGTTTCAATGAGCAGGCGGTTTTGGTCCTCCCAATGCACCTTGGGCTGGTGCGCGGGGTCGCCCGTCACCTCGAAGAGGTCCAGCCCCAAGTCGTGCGGTGTGGATTTCTTGTCGCGGTAGCGCTCGGTGCGCGCGGTTTCCACCACGGTCTGGCTGACGATGGGCTCATCGAACTTGATGCGGATGAGCTGGCGCTCCGGGCTGATGGTGACCTGCCCGGCAAACACCGGTTGCAGCGCACCGAGCGCGGCTGCAAGGGAAAGGAATTTTCGGTCCATGTTCATGACTTGTCGTTTCTTTTATCATACCCCCGGGCGAAGCGGATGGCAAGCTAAGAGCGTACCTGTTCCGTTCCCCGGCGCGGGTGGAGATGCATGCATACCCTTATAAGCGCGAATTTTCAAAAATGTCCAATTTTTTTGAAAAAAACTCATTTTTTCAAAAAATGCCAAAAGCAACAGGGCGGCATCAGGGCATTGTATCGGCGCATTCGGCACGAAGGGCGCTCACGCCGAAGAGAGGCACGTTGAGCAGGGCGCTGCCGTTTTGCAAGGGTTGCCGACTGAACGGTGCCATGGAGCAGCGCACGGAAACGGGGGGTGAAAACCGTTGCACATATGATTGAAGGCTTTTGGCACGCAGGTTTGTTTCCGCTTTCACCTCCAAGGGAATGACTTCACCATCGTGCTCGAAGAGGAAATCCACCTCTGCCCGGTTTTGTCCGGCCGACCAGTAGTAGGGCGTTATACCCAGTTCAGAACGCAGCTGTTGCTGCACATACTGCTCTGTGAGCGCCCCCTTGAACTCGGTGAAGACGCGGTTTTTCTCCAGCAGGGTCTTGGGGGCGAGCCCGCACTGCGCGGAAAGCAACCCCACATCCAACACGTATGCCTTGAATGCAGATTCCCTGTATCCCGCCAGCGGCAGCGCCGGCTTGGCGACACGCGGGACACAGTATACCAGCCCGCTGTCCAACAGCCATTGCAGTGCCACTTCCAGCCTGGCCAGGCGCATGCCTTTCTGCACGCTGTTTCCGGTGAAACGCTTGTTTTCCTTCGCCAGTTGGGCCGGAATGGATTCCCACACCATGGAGAGACGCGGAATCTCTGTTGTTGGCGCGTGTTTGGTGAAATCGCGCCGATAGTCGTCCAAAAGCCCGCGTTGTATTGCCCTTGCCTCGGTGAAATCGTTGTTATTGGCAAAGCTGTTCACTACGGCGGGCATTCCTCCCACATAGTAATAGTAGCGAAGCTGGTCTTCTGCGCGGGTCGCAAAATCTGCAAGCAGCGGCCAATCCCGTTGAGCGATGGCTTCATGGAGTTGCCCATTTCCGGTAGCATCCAGGAATTCTGTGAAGCTCATGGGATATATCGGCAGCGTGTCTATTTTTCCCACAGGCCATCCCGTGCCGGCATGTGCGGCCACTCCCAGCAGGGAGCCTGCAGCCATGATGTGGTATTGGGGCGCTGATTCGCAAAAGTATTTCAGCGAAGTGAGCGCGCGCGGGCATTCTTGCACCTCATCGAAGATAATGAGCGTTTCTTCTGCCTCCAGCGGAAAGCCTGCTTCCAGCTGAATGCCTGTCAGCAGGCGCTGTACATCGAGGTCGCGCTCAAAGTGGCGCCGCATGTTCGCGTTTGTGTCAAAGGAGATGTATACCACCTTGCGGTATGCCGAGCGGCCGAATTCCCGCATGAGCCAAGTTTTGCCCACTTGGCGTGCTCCCATCAGTACGAGTGGTCGGCGGCGGGGTGATTTTTTCCACGCGCCAAGCTGTTCCAGAGCCTTTCTTTTCATTCCAAATCTCCTTAATGAGGATAGATTCTCACAAAAACATTGTATTTTCAAGTAAATTTATTTGATTTTGTACGTTTTCGACAGGAACTTTGGGTAAATCCTGTACATTTTCGACAGGAACTTTGGTCGAATTTTGTACGTTTTCGACAGGAACTTGGTGACAAAAGCCGGGCAAGGGCAGGGGAGCCAGGGTTCACTTGGGCTCCCTGGGCAGGATTTCGCCGCCGCGTTTGCGGATGCGGAGGGGCTGGGGCTTCTTGAGGCGCAGCTCAATCTTTTTGCCGTGTTTGCGGATGGTGGTTTGGGAGATGAGGTCTGCGGAGGTTTCGTGTCCTGCGCCCGCAGGAGAAGCAGATGGGGCGGCGGGAACGGGGCGGGTGATGCGTTCCCAGCGGGCGTCGAAGGCGGCCTCGTTGGCGGCTGCGGCGGCATCTGCGGCCTTGGCGTCCTCATTTTTCCGGTGCTCCTCCAGAATCTGCTGCATCTCCGTGTCTTCGGCACGCAGTTGCTCGGCTTCCGCCTCCGGGGTGATGGTTTCCAGCAAATCTGCTCCGGGCTTGGCCGTGTTGTCCGGGTGGTTGCGCAGGTAGTCCTCGAATTCTGGGTCGGGCTCTGCCCCGTAGTGGATGGCGCGGTCGTATGCGCGTGCGGCCTCGGGAATCTTCTTGGCTTCCGCGTAGATGCGCGCCATGTTGTAGTGGGCGTCTGCAATGGCGGGCTTGAGCTTGATGGCGGCGGCGTAGTGCTTGAGCGCGCGCTCGTGCTCGCCGTTCAGGCCCTCGATGTTGGCCAGGTAGAAGAAGGATTCGGCATTGGCGGGATCCAGCTCCACGGTGCGCGCAAAGAGGCGGCGTGCCTGGTCCATGTTGTCCAAGCGGTAGTGGCAGAGCGCGGAAAGGTAATAGGAGACGGCCACCCGCGGCGAGAGGCGCTGCGCGCGGGCCAGGTATTCCACGGCATCCTCGTAGCGGTTGCGGTAGAGCAGGATAGTACCCAGGTTCACCAGGCCGGGCACGTTGTCCGGCTCGGCATCCACCAGCGTGCGGTACAACTGCTCCGCAGCGGTGTAGCGTTTCTTGGAGAATGCTTTTTGCGCGAGGGTGGCCAGGGCTTCCGTCTCCAAGCCTGCGCGCACGGCGCGTGCGGCCTGTGCTGCCTGTTCGTCAATGTTGGTGATGCTTTGCCGGCCGTCCTCTGCTGTTTTGATGGAATCCACCACACGGCGTTCGGCATCCGTGAGGTCCGGGTTGCTTTCATCCTCCAGCCGCTTGAGGGCGCCGAGGGTTTCCGCATCCGCATTCTTCATCTGCTTGTAGGTTTCAATGAGCAGGCGGCGGCCTTCCGCCTGGATTCCCAGCGTGCGCTTCTGCTTGGCGATAACCTCCCGCAGCACCTGGTTTTCCTCCGCCAGGGCGGGGTCCACGGTGGGCTTGGCGGCCTGGGCCTCCAGCTCCGCCTCCAGGTTGTTGAGACGTTCCGTGAGGGCCGACACGCGGTTGCGGTAGGCCATGTTCTCATCGTAGAGCCCGGTCATCTCCTCGCGCAGGCGGTCGGCTTCCTGTCGGGCGGCCTGCAACTGCTGGCCGAGCACGGAGCGCTCGTCGCCCTCCGCCTCCATCTGGGCCTCCAGCTCGCGCACGCGGCTCTGCGCTTCCTTGAGCTTCTGGTCCAGCGTGAGGTTCTGGTCCAGCAGGGCCTTGGTCTTCTCCGGGCTGTTGAGATCCACAATGGCATGCAGCTGCTCGTTCTCCTGCTTGAGGGAATCACGCTCCATGGTGACCTTCTCCAGCTCCAGGCGGGTTTGCTCCAGGGTGGAGTTGAGCTCGGCAACCTTGGTTTCCGCCTCTCGGCGGGCATCGTCCGCTGCGTGGTATTTGGCGGACATTTCCGCGAGCTGCCGGTTGAGGGAATCCACCACCTTGTTGCCGGCGGTTCGTTCCGCCTCAATGCGCTGCTGGAGCTCCGTGTAGCGCTCCTTGTACTGCTTGCTCTCAAGTTCCGCGCCGATGATGCGCTGCTGCAGGGCCCCCGCCTTTTCGGAAAGCTCCTTGTAGGCATCCGTAAGGCGGCGGACCTCCTCCTGCGAGCGCGCAAGCTCGGCGCGCAGCTGGCGGTTCTCCGCGCTTTCCTCGTCTGTGCCGCCGCTCGGGCGCGTTTCCGGGGCAATGTAGGTGGGAGAGGTGGGAGAGGTGGGAGAGGTGGAGGGGAGCTCGCGGTGGGTGCCCGGGTCGCGGCGCGGGGTGGCGGGCTGGCTCTTGGCCTTTTCCTGGTAGTCTGCCAGGTTGCGCGCCAGCGTGGTGCGGCGGTACTGCACCAGGTTGGGCTTCCAGTTCGGGAAATCGCGCACAATGGCGGCCAGCAGGCGTTCGGCATCGCGTCCCTTGCGCAGGGCACCGCGGTAGTCGCGTTTCTCTGCCAGTTTTTCCGATTCCTGAATGAGCTGGTAGGCGCCCAGGTAGTATTCCGCCGGGTCTGCCACGCCGCGGCGCGCATTGCCCGCGGTGTTGCGCTGGCCGCCGTAGTAGAAGCTCTGGGCGGCAAGGGGCTGGCCTGCGGCCAGTGCCAGGCTGCAGATGATGGTGGCCAGTGCGGTGATTCGCGTGCTCATTCGTGCGCTTGCGCCTATCTTACAGCAATTGCCGCGCAAGGCAAGAAGGAATCGCGTGCGCAATGCGGGGCGCATGCATCAAATACGCTTTAAACGGAACCGCCCCGCAGGGGAGCCTGCGGGGCGGCGTGTTCATGCCTGTTGAGCGGGAGCTCAGGACTCTGCGCAGAGTATCTTCACAAAGCCGGCTTCCTGCAAACGCGTGGCGCCGCAGGCAAACTTGGCGCGCACCTGCAGGGTTTCGTCCAGGTCGTCTCGCACGGAGATGCGCACCTTGAAGTCATCCCAGATGCCGAAGGCGGCGCGGCTCTTGACCCAGGCGAGGCAGGAGCGGATGCCATCCTCATCAACGGGCAGCTGCTCCGTGCGGATGATGCGGAATCCCATGAAGGAATCCAGCTTGCCCTCCGCGAGGGCGCGTACGGTGTTGTACTCGTAGCTGGAGACTTCCGGCTGCTGCAGCAGGGCGTTGATCTGGCTGCTGGTGCAGGCGAGCACCAGCTCGTCGCCGTAGGCGCGGCGCTCCTCGTTCCAGGCCTCCGCCTTCATGAGCATGTTGAGCGCCTTGCGCAGCTTGCCGAGCGTCAGGTTGCTGTCTGCCGCAGAGCCGCTTTCCACATAGTCCTTCGCAATGGTCTGGGTACTCGGGAAGGTGACGGTGGTGGCCCCGGTCTCCCCGGTGTGGGCGGTTCCCAGGAACTCGGAAATCATCACGGAGTCCATGGTTCGTCCGGCGGCGGCACGCAGGCCCTCAATGGTCTTGCTCACCGGCACGTCGATGTTGGCGAGCTTCTTGGAGTCGTACTCGTCGAATCCCACGGCCTTGGTGTAGATATGGGGATACATGACGCGGCGCACGGTGGGAGCCTCCGCCACCTGGGTGGTCTGCATGCGGCTCTGCTTTTCCGTGAAGGAGAGCAGGCCGTACTGGTCCATGGCCACCATCTTGCCGGAGAGCCCGGTTTCCACGGTGACGTATTTGTCGAGTCGGGAAGCCTCCTGCTGCAGGAAGGACCCCCACTTTTCGCTGTACTTGATTTGATAGTTGCTTTCGATATCAGCCATAGTATGTGAATGCGTTGTTGTTTGGGTTGCAGCAAATCGGCATGGTGATTGCCCGCAGTGCGGGGTCCGGCCGCATGGCTGCGGCACCGTGGTTCAGAAGAATTCTCATGGGGCCGTGAGCTCTTGCCGCATGAGAGCAAAACACAAAACAGGCGGGCGCGCCACCATGCACACAGGCTGCGCTACATCTGCCCGGGGGCGGCACGGCGCAGCGCAGGCAAATTATTCCGGCGCGGGAAAATGCTACTGCGGCATCTCAAAGGGCGGCAGCTCCGTGGGCTTGAAATCCTGCGGCTCCACCAGCTTGCGCAGCGGCAGATTCACCTCGTTTTCCTCAATGTATTGGGCCTTGCTGGACCACTTGCTCCACAGGAAGGAGCGCACGGGGCCGTTTTTGGTGTACACGGTGGTGGCGGCCAGCTCGTAGCCGGGCTTTTGAGCAATGATGCCCAGGTCCTTGGTCTGCTCCACCTGGGTGGTGACGGGGCTGGTTCCCACCTCCTGCCCGTTGATGGTAATGCGGGCACCCTCCGGCTGGGTGTGCACCGTGAAATCCTTGGGCGGCATGTTCTGGCAGGATGCCAAAAGCGCCAGCGCGGCAACGAGGGAGGAAATTCGCTTCATCCCGTGAATTCTACTCTCCCCGCCGCCTGCCCGCAAGCCCAAAATCTAACGGCTGGAAACATGCGTGCGCTGCCCTTATTTCTCCTTCAGCGGGGCCACGGGTTTCGGATACAGGGCAGGCGCGGAGACCTTGGCCTTGATATTCGTCTTGATGCCGCTTTCCGCCGGAGCTTGGGATGGCAGGGCCTCGCCTATCAGCCGCTCGCCCAGCCAGACATAGAACCCGGCGGGGATGCCGTCTGCTCCCGGTTTGCCGGTGGTGTACGCCACGCGCAGACGCGATGGGTGGGCAGACATGTCGGCAGAGTACAGCACCTTGCCGTCCCAAGAGATGTGGGCCTCGTCAATGGCGAGGGTGCCGGAGAGGGAATCGTTGCCCACGGTGACGGTGAGGGCGTTCTCCGCCCCGGTCAGCCAGCCGCCCTTGGCTCCATTGCCCACTTGGAGGGTGAACTCTGCGGTGAAACCGTCATCGCTGGGTTTCTCCTTCCACTTGAGGGGCAGGGAATCACCCTTGGCAAGCACCTTGGGTTTGGCTTCCGGGGCCCGCTCGTCGCGCACGGCGCGGCGCTCCAGCCCGGCGGTGCGGCCGTGCAGCCCCATGGCCTTCGCCAGGTGGCCGGCCATGAGCAAATCTCCCTGTGCATTCGGGTGCAGGCCATCCGTGCCGGGTTTGTTGAACATGGAATCACAGCCGTAGAAGGGGGCCTCCGCCGCCACGTCCACCATGCCCCGGTCCAGCTGCACCAGGCGGATATCCCGCTTGCCTGCGGTTTTGTCCACCCAGGCGGCCAGGCGCTCGTTGTACTTTTGCACATCCCCGTGCACCTGCGCATCGTTGCAGTTGGCGTGCCGCGTCCAGCAGGGAACGGTCATGATGAAGAGCGTGGCCTGGGGGTTGGCCTTGTAGATGGTGTCCACTATCTCCTGCATGGTGCCGTTCTTTCCCAACAGGCCTTCCACCTTGGCGGGGGTGATGCCCGCCGCCGTGTTGTCCGACATCAGGTCGTTGGTGCCGATGAGCAGCACGAAGGTGTCGGCCTGGTAGGTTTCCCCGGCATAGGCGGTGCCATCCGTCTTCTTGGAGGAAAGTCCGAGCCAGTTGGCGAGGTTGGTGTTGTCGTACCTGCCGCCGGGTTTCCTGCCTGCGAGCTCCCAGGCGCGTGCGCTGGCCTGCGCGCTGTGGATGTTGGAGAAGGGTATGCCGTTGTACGCGGTTCCGGGCTGCACGCCGCCGGAGTGGTTGCCCTTGCGGTAGCCCACGGCGGTGGATTCAATGCCGTTGTCCACAAAAACCTTGTGGAGCGCCCAGCGGTAGGAGGCGGAGTTGATGCCATGGGTGATGGAATCCCCCACATACATCACCCGCCCCAGTTCCGGCACCTTGGGCGCGCCCACCTGCGTACCGGCCTTGCAGAACGCCGGCATGGACAGCGCGGCTGCGGCCGCTGCCGACATCATGAGGGTAAACGTATTCATTTGCCCGGCATTCTAGCCCATTCCCGCGGCCTTGTAAAACGAAAAGATGCGGCTAGGGAAGCATCTCCAGCAGGAGCTTGGCCAGGATGGTCATCATGATGAGCGCGGCTGGGTAGGCCGTGGCATACGCAATGACGGGTTCCTGGCGGTCCGTCTTGGCGGTGATGGCACCCAGGGCGGGCGTGGAGGTCATGGCTCCGCAGACGCCACCCAAGGATTCCGGCAGGGAAAGGTGGAAGACGTAGCGGGCCAACATGTAGGCCACCACCATGGGAATGAACGTGATGCCCGCGCCCACCAGGAAGAGGGTGAGACCCTGCTCCGCCAGTGTTTCCACCAGTTTGGAGCCGCCATCCACACCCGCGCCCGCCAGGAAGAGCATGAGCGCAAACTCCATGAGCAGCACCCGCGCCGGGCGCGGCATGAAGCCCACCACGGGGCCAATCTTGCCGAAGTGGCCCAATATGAGCGCCACCACCAGCGGGCCGCCGGCAATGCCGAGCGAGAAGCCATCCCCGTCTCCCATGGAGAAGCGGACGTTGCCGATGAGGATGCCGAGGGCCACGCCCAGCACCAGGGAGAAAATATCCGTGGCGTTCAGCGCGCCGCTGCGGTGCCCGCAATC
Organism: Akkermansia sp.; assembly: GCA_045616565.1. Lineage (GTDB taxonomy): Bacteria > Verrucomicrobiota > Verrucomicrobiia > Verrucomicrobiales > Akkermansiaceae > Akkermansia. The sequence goes on from JAZLHB010000161.1 coordinate 41,613, forward strand.
TGCGGAAAAGCGCTTGATGTTCTTCGGCGTGCCCACAATGGTCAGCACGTCGTTCGGGATGATTTCCGTGTCGCGCGTGGGGACGAAGACGTTGCCGAGACGAGACACGCGGGAGACGGTGATGCCGTATTCGTGCATCAAATTGAGCTCCTGCAGGGTCTGGTTGCACATCTTGCGGTTGAGCATGATGACCTCCGCCTTCTCGTCGCCGAAGGCGCGGGGGCGGCGGGAGGGGTCAATATGGCCGATGAGTGCGGCGTCATGCTTGATTCGGCGGCGCTCGCCGAGCATCAACAGGCACATGTCCTTGCTGAACACATCATTCTCATCCAGCGGCAGCAGCAGGTCATCCTGCACCTTGCGGGTGATGCTGCACTTCATCACGCCTTCTCCCATGTACTCGTTGATGTTGCGGCCGATGATATCCGGATGGGTCACCACCACCACACGGCGGATGATCTTTTTCGGGTCGTGCCCCTTTTCCTCCTCGGCGGGAGCATCCAGGTTCTGCTTGAGCAGGCGCGGCAGCAGCTGCACAAAGAGCACCACGCCAATCACGCCGAAGGGATAGGCCACGCCGTAGCCGATGTTCACCAGGCCGGAATCGGGGTCGCCCGCCTGGGCAAACACTTCAGCAGCCTCGGTGGCCGCTGCCAGGGCGGGGGTACTGGTGCAGGCTCCGGCAAAGAGGCCCGCAATCAGCTTGTCATCGATACCCAGGAACATGGCGGAAAGCCATGACACGAGCCATGCCAAGCCCACCACCAGCACGGAAAGCAGCACCAGCTTGTTGCCCTTGCTTCGCAGGGCGGAGAAGAAGCGGTTGCCCACGCCCAGGCCCACGCAGTACACGAACAGGGCCGTGCCGATGCCCATCACCCCGGTGGGCACCTTGTAACCCAGGTGCCCCGCCAGCAGGGCCACGAAAAGCACGCCGGAACTACCCAGCGAAACGCCCTTGATTTCAATGTTGCCCAGCGCGATTCCCAATGCCAGGATCACGAACAAAACAAAAGTGGGGTTCTCCAACATAACGTATCTCTTTTGCTGCGCAGCATAAAGGCCGCTTTTTCCGCGCGTGATTCTACCAGCCCGTCCCCGTTTTGTCAACAGGCTATGAATGCGCTCAATGAATTTTACGGCAAAACGGGATAAAAAAGCGTTTGCCCTTGGCAGAATGCCGTGTGGGGTGTAATTATAGTGCCGACATCATGAACGAACACAAACGCCCCAACCGCCATTGGCACCGCTGGGTGGGTCTGCCGTCCTGCCTGCTGATGCTCCTTTTCACTGTGAGCGGCCTGCTCTTGCAGCATGACGATGCCCTGGAAGGGCTGGGCGTGGGGCGGGGTTTGCTGCCGGCCTCCTACCGCCTGGAGCATTGGAATAACGGCCTGATGCGCGGCACGGTGCGCGCGGGTGACAACGTGTATGCCTATGGAGCCGCAGGCGTGTTCAAAGCCGCTGCGGAGTTGCAGGAGTACACGCAGGCCATGGACGGGCTGCCCGCCGCCGCCGATGTGCGCGACATGGCGGCCACGGCTGACGGGCGGCTGTTCTGTGCCACGGGGGAGAACGCCTACACCTTGCAGCCCGGCGGCGGAACCTGGGCCGCCCTGCCGCTGCCCAAGAAATTCAAGCCGAGCGGGCTTTGCCTGCGGGACAGGGACTTGTACATCATCGGCCGCAGCGGCGTGCTGCGTCTGCAAGAGCCGTATGAAACAGCTGAAAAAATGGAGCTGACACCACCGCCCGATGCCCCGCAGGGCGCCTCCCTGTTCGGGTTGGTAAAAGACCTGCACCACGGCAAGCTGCTGGGCGTTTTCGGCATTGTCCTGGTGGATATCCTCTCTGCTGTCTTTATCGTGCTGTGCATCAGCGGGTTTGTTTTCTGGCTGGTGGGCAGGGCGTTTCCCAAACTCGGCCAGGGGTTCAAGGCGGCAGCGCGGCGCGTGCTCAAGGACAACCTGGCAACGCACCGGTTCCTGGGGAGATGGACCCTATGGGGGCTGGTGCCGGTGGTGTTCACGGGCTGGCTGCTGAAGGAACCCCTGCGCGGGGCCATATCCTTCACCATTCCCGCAGGGGAAGCCGCTCCCGCCGCCTGGCTGGGGAAGAGCCCCACCCTGCGCTATGATTGCAAGGCCGGCGATTTCCTGGTATGCGGCAGTTCCGGCATCTACAGCATACGCAACCTGGCAGAGACACCCCGTAAGGAAGCCGCCGCCCCGCGTGTTTCAGGCAAGGGGGTACCCGTGATGCTGCAGGAGCGTGACGGCAGCTGGCTCATCGGCTCCAACGGAGGCTTGTTCCGCTGGGAACGCCAAGGCGGCAGCGTCGGCAAGCTCCGGGAAGGCCCCGTGGGCGGCTACACGCAGGAATGCGGCGGCGTGGCTATCGGCATGCGGGAGGGAGCTCCCAACCTGCCCATGCCTGCCGGGATTGCAAACAGGCCCGTGCCCCTCAAACAACTCGCCATGGATATCCATACCGGGCGGTTGATGTTCGGCTCTGCATCTGCTGCATATGTGTTCCTGGGCGGCTTGGTTTCCCTGCTGTGCCTGTTCACGGGGTGGCGCCTGGTGCGCCGCCGTGCGGAGCGCTGAAAAAAAAGCGCCCTGCCCGGTGTGGCCGGACAGGGCGTGAATGTTTCTCTCGCGCGGCTGGCGGTTAGAAGTTCCAGCGGAAGGCCGTGGTGAACTCCCAGCCGTTGTAGCAATCGGAGCCACCCTTGCGGGCTGTGGCGTATTCCGCGCCGAACATGAGCTTGGCCGCGTTCTTGTCCTTGGCAGAGGCGTACACGTCCACGCCCACGTAGAAGGTGTGGATGCTGTCCACCCAGCTGGCGGCGGTTGTCTGCGTGCAGATGTAGCGGTCTGCGGCCAGCTTGCAGGAGTTGTGGCCGGTGATGCCGGTGTAGCGCAGGATGAGGTCGGCATGCGGGCAGATGCTGTACATGGGCTGAATCTGGATGCCGATGTTGTTGCCGCCCTTGGTGTCGTTGGTCTCGAAGCAGGTGACCAGGTTGGCCAGCACATCAAACTTGCCCTGCTTGTACTCGTAGCCGAGGGAGAGGACATCCTGCGTGTGGAGGCCGAAGCAGTTGGCTCCCGTCTTTTGGCCGCGGTGGCGCGGGTTGTTGAAGTCGTGCCCGTACTGGGCGGAAACGGACTGGAAGCCGTCCTCTGTCACCGCGAACTTGTGGGAGGCACCAGCAATGGCGTAGCAGCGGTCTTCCCAGCCGAATTCGCCCTTGAGGCCGCGGCCGTCGCGGTACACATCCGTGTGCTTCATGTTCTTGTCCGTGGTGGCACGGTCATTGGCGAAGAACTGCAGGTAGTACTTGTCCTGCTTGGTGGGAGCGTAGGTCACGTCCACACCCCAGTTGGAATCCAGGCCGAATTGGTTGCCCACAATGGAGCGCTCCACGCAGTAGATGGCGGAGGAGGAGGTGGAGTAGTCCGTGGTGATGAGCGGCTTGATTTTGCCCACCTTCACGGTGAGACCCTTCACCGGCTTGATGTCCTGGGAGACCCAGATATCGAAGAGGTTGGCGTAGGAGTAGTTCTTGATGGTGCGGCCGTTGGCGTAGGTGCTGCGGTAGGGCAGGCCGCCGATGCGGCCCCAGGTGTGGAACTTGGTGCCGGAGGCGAAATCAATGTTCAGGCCCACCCAGGAGCGGCGGAATTCCTGGTTCACGGGGCTGGCGCCCTTCTTGAGGTGAAGGCCGTTGCTGCCGTTGGGCTGGATATCCGCCACCTGGAACTGCTCCATCCACGCGAACTTGACCTTCTGCACAAAGGTGTCCTCGTTCTTGTAGACGGTCAGGGCATCCTTCACGGAATCCGTCCAATCCTTGGGGGCTGTCTTGGTAACCTCTGCGGCGGTGGCACCGGCGGCCAGCATGGCGGAGAGGGCAATCATGGAATATGTATTCATTGTATCTGTTTTTGGTATGTTAAAAAAAAGCCGCTGCCGCGCGGTGGCGGCAGCGGCAAGGGGGATTCATCAGGAGAAGAAGCCGATGTTGATGAGCATGTAGGACATCACAATGGCCAGACCGAAGCCGATGAGGCAGAGCACCACGCCGCTGCGGGCCATGGCAGACTGCGGAACCACGCCCGTGGCGTACGCAATGGCGTTCGGCGGGGTGGAAATCGGCAGGGCGAAAGCCAGGGAGGTGCTGAATGCCACGGCCACCATGAGACCGGCCGCATCCGGGCCGCTCATGCTGCCGGCGTGGATCATGCCGCCCGCCACGGTGCCCAGAATGGGCATGAGCAGGGCTGCGGTGGCGCTGTTGCTCATGAAGGTGGCGGCAAACATGCTGATGAAGCAGGCGCCCATCATGAGGGCGAAGAAGCTCCAGGAGGCAAACGGAATGGCGTTGATGAGGTCCTTGGCCAGCTGGGTTTCCTCCAGCGCCACGCCCAGGGCGAAGCCGCCGGCCACCAGCCAGAGCACATCCCATTCCAGAAGCTTGAGGTCCTTGGCGGTGATAACGCCGGTGACGGCGAAGACCGCAATGGGGATGATGGCGATGGTGTTGGAATCCACGCCCCAGCCCTCGAAGAAGCCGGGAATCTTGATATCTGCCGTCACCCACAGGAAGATGGTGACAATGAAGGTGGCGTACACCACCAGGGCGTGGAAGTCCTTGCGGAACACGCCGCCGATATCAAGCTTGAGCTCCTTGATCTTGAAGGGGAACATCCACATGAGCACCAGCCAGGCCATGAACAGCAGGATGATGACATACGGAATGCCGATGGCCATCCACTTGCCGAAGCTCACGGAGAGGTCCAGGTTCTGCAGGGTCTTGATGGCCACGGCGTTGGGGGGCGTGCCGATGGGCGTGCCCATGCCGCCGATGTTGGCGCCCAGCGGAATGCACAGCGCAATGGCGATGCGGCCTTTGTCGCTCCCCGGAATCAGCTTGAGCACCGGGGTGAGAATGGCAATCATCATGGCGGCGGTGGCCGTGTTGCTCATGAACATGGAGAAGAGCGCGGTCACCACCATCAGGCCCAGCATCACCAGCTTGGGATTGGTGCCGAACGGGCGCACCAGCACGCGCGCCAGGTTCTGGTCCAGGCCGAACTTGGTGGCGGCGGCGGCCAGGAAGAAGCCGCCCAGGAAGAGGATGATGATGGGGTCCGCAAACGTGGCCATGGTGTTCTTGGAGTTCATCACGTTCACGCTGTGGGTGGACAGCTTCTTGATGCGGGCCTGCAGGTCCTTGTCGGCCAGCTTCTTGGAAGCGTCCTTCAGGTCCATGGAGAGCTGCTGCTGGTAGGAGATGTCCTTGGAGAGGGCCTCCGGGGTGTCGGCATTCTGAATGGCCGTGGCAGATTCGCGGGCCGCGTCATCTGCAGCGCCTTCGGCCAGGGCCCTGGCGGCGGAGGCCTCCGCCTTGTTGGCGGTGTTGAGCATCACATAGTTCATGGAGGTGTAGAACTCCTCCTCGTTGAACTTGCCCTTCTTGGTGAGACGCTCGTTCACGTCCTTCTGGATTTTCTTGAGCGGGGTAATCCACTGGATGGAGCCGTCTTTCTGCGGATCCTTCACGGATGCCTGGGCGGCTGCACCCTCCGTGCCAACCACTTCTTCAATGATGGCGCACACGGCGTCCTTGTCGTAGCTGCTGGTAGGGCGCAGGAAGTTGAACGCCTTGTTGGAGAGGGCGAGAAGACAGATGGCAATCACCATGACGGAGGTCGCCCAAATCGGAATGGGCTCCAGAATCCACATGAGGGCGGCAAACACGAACAGGGAGATCACGCTCACCTGAACCGAATTCACAGGCACGCCCATTGCCTCAAACGGAACAAAGAATACGCCGGCTGAGATGGCCAGCGTAATCAGCACCTTTATCAATATGCTCTTGGTTTCTTTTGTCATGGTTTTTGTCTGGTTGGTCTAAATCTGTACCCGAACAGGCGCGCGGAATATACACCCGCGCCCCTGTGCTGTCAAGCGCAAACGAAATTCTTTTCCGCGTGCCGGATTACAGGAACTTCCACCACAGGAAGACGCCGGAGATGGCCACGGAGAGCAGCATGAGCGGGAAGCCCACCACAAAGAACTGCATGAAGCTCACATGCAGGCCGTGCTTGCGGGCCAGGGACAGGGCCACCACATTTGCGCTGGCGCCGATAACCGTGCCGTTGCCGCCCAGGCATGCGCCCAGGGAGAGCGCCCACCACAGCGGCTCCATGGTGGCGAAATTCCACCCGGCAGTGGCTCCCATATCCTTGAGCAGCGGAATCATGGTGGCCACAAAGGGAATGTTGTCCACAAAGGCGGACATGACGGCGCTGAGGCCGAGGATGGAGTAGGTGGCGGCGGTAATATCACCGTGGGTGATTTCCAGCACGCCTTGGGCCATGGCCTTGATGACGCCCTGGGTCTCCAGGCCGCCCACCAGCACAAACAGGCCGCAGAAGAAGAAGATGGTGGCCCATTCCACGCTGGAGAGCGTCTCCACAATCTTTTCCTCCTTGTTGGGCATCACCAGCAGTAGGAGCAGGGAGGCCCCCAGCATGGCGATGACACCCGGCTCAATCTTCCAATCCGGGAAGGCGCTGTGGCTGCAGAACAGCAGGATGGTCAACCCCAGCGTGAACAGGCACTTGTGCATGAGGGAGGGGTTCACTATCATCCCCTGCAGGTCCATGTTCACCACCACCTGGCGGTCCTCGTCCGCCGCCACCAGAGCCTTGCGGTAGATGAACAGCAGGATGGCCACGGTCACGATGAACGAAATCACGCAGGGCACCGTGAGGTTGTAGATGAAGGACATGAAGTTGATCTCCGCCACGGCGCTGCCGATCATGATGTTGGGCGGGTCGCCGATGAGGGTGGCCGTGCCGCCGATATTGGAGGCCAGCACCTGCGCAATGATGAAGGGCATGGGGGAAATCTTGAGATCCTTGGCCAGGGTGAAGGTCAGCGGCACCGTCAGTAGAACGGTGGTCACGTTGTCCAGGAACGCGGAGCACACCGCCACCAGGGTAGACAGCGCCACCAGCAGCATCATCGGGCTGCCCTTCGTCTTCTTCGCCGCCCAGACGGAAAGGAAATTGAACAGCCCGGTCTTGCTCAGCACATGAACCTGAATCATCATGCCCGTCAACAGGGCAATGGTGTTGAAATCGATAAATTCGGTGAATGCAGCCTCCTGCGTCACGCATCCGAAGACCACCATGAGCGCGGCACCCAGCAGGGCGACGACCGTTCGGTGAATGCGCTCGGAAATGATGAACGCGTAGACAATCAGGAAAATGGCAATGGCGGTGCAGGTGGCGAAGTTGAAATCCATGGCGTAAGGCCGCGTTCTCTCGCGGACGCACGATTATACTCCTGCCCGCCCTTGTTGGCAAGCCATTTCCCGCAGTATCACCGGAGCGCGTCAGGAACGGTGGAATAGGTCCGGTGCTTGGAGCACAGGAAGAAGACGAGCGCCAGAAGGGTGGCGCCGCCGCCGATGAGCGTGGAGGACGCCACATCCAGGCCGATGGCGCATTCCGGCGCGCAAAGCAGGTAGGAGACGCACACCGTGGTCATGAACAGCGCCGGGATGAGCGCAATCCAGCAGGGGCGCCGGCGCTGGCGGAGCATGAGGGAGAGCATCCAGAGAGACATGCAGGCGAGCACTTGGTTGGCCCAGCCGAAATAGCGCCAGAGAACGCTGAAATCGATGTTGAAGAGGATAATCACAACCAAGAAAACCGGTGCGGCGAGGGCCAGGCGCTTCCAGACGCGGGTTTGGTCCATGTGCAGCATATCGGCCATGATGAGGCGCCCCACGCGCAAGGCGGTATCTCCGCTGGTGATGGCGAGCACCACCACGCCGAGCACGGCCAGCATGCCGCCGTATTCACCGAGCATGAGCTTGCAGGCGGCGGAAATGGAGGCACCGGGGGCCAGCCCGGCCAGTTCCTCACGCAGGGTGAGCCCCACCGTGGCCCAGACCAGGGCCACCAGGCCCTCCGTGATCATGGCACCGTAGAACACGGGGCGCATCAGGTGGCGCTCCTGGAGGCAGCGCACCATCAGCGGGCTCTGCGTGCCGTGGAAGCCGGAGATGGCGCCGCAGGAAATGGTGACGAAAATCATGGGCCAAACGGAGGTGCCCTTGGGGTGGATGTTGGTGAAGAAGTCCAGGTTGGGCAGCACCTCCCTGCCGCAGAAGGGCAGGCGCACCATCAGCGCCAGGGCCATGAAGAGGAACAGGACGGCAAAGATGGGGTAGAGGCGGCCGATGAGGGCATGCACCGGCAGGATGGTGGCCAGGAAGTAGTACACCATGATGACCACGCAGAAGGCCGTGGTCCCTATGGGGAGGTTCTGGGCAAGCATCTCCGCAGGCGTGCGCGTGAAAATCACGCCGATCATCACGAGCATGGCCACGCACACCACGCGCATGGCGCGGCGCATGGTGGGGCCCATCCAGTGCCCCAGCAGCTCCGGCAGGTTCTTGCCGCCGGAATGCGCGCACAAGAGTGCAGAAAGGAAATCATGCACCGCTCCGGCGAAAATGCAGCCGAACACAATCCACAGCAGGGCTACCGGGCCGAACAGGCAGCCGGATATGGCCCCCACCACGGGGCCCAGCCCCGCAATGTTGAGCAGCTGGATCATGAACACCTTCCAGGAGGGAAGCGGTACAAAGTCCACGCCGTCCTCATACTGTTTGCAGGGCATCACCAAATCCGGGTGTCCGCGGAATACCCGCTCCGCCAAACGCCCGTATACGGCATAGCCGACAATAAGAAGCAAAGCGCACAGAATGAAAACAAAAAGCCCGGTCATGGTTAGGAATTGACGGGGCGGGTATACGCCCGCCCCGCAAAAAAAGCAAGAACTATTTACGCCGTGAAGGAGAAAGGCGTTTTCAGCCGATCTCCATGATGGTGGTGAAGCCCACGGTTTCGAAGAGCTTCTTGATGTGGGTCCGGCAGTTGACAATGCGCATGGAGCCCCCCGCCTTGTTGACGGCGGTTTGGGTTTGCAGGAAAACGCGGAGCCCGGCAGAGGAGACGTAATCCACCTCCTTGAGGTCGATGATGAGTTCGGAGGCGTCTTCCACATGGATATTGGCGGCGAACTGGGGCGCGGTCACGGTATCGATGCGGCCGGAGATGGTGTATTTCACGGAGGAACCCTGGCGGGAACAATTGATGCTGAGCGGGGAGGTCATGGCGGCAAGGTAATTTAGGGATTCAGGTATTCAAGCCCCTCTGAAATGCCGAGCGAAAGCACTCCGGCCAGCACGAGGGAAATGGCGGCGTATTGCACGGCGGAGAGGCGTTCGTTCAAGCAGCGGCGGGATGCCGCCACCGTGACAATGCCGAACGCTGCCACAATGGGAGCCGTGTACAGGGGCTGCGCGGCCATGGCAAACACGTAGCCGGCCTGTGCGGCGCACTCCAGTGCTCCGGCCTTGTGAAAGGGAGCGGCGGCGCGCTGCAACGGGTTGTACGCGCGCCCCGTCTTCATGAGCAGGATGCACCAGGCTCCCAGGCCGATGGCGGAAAAGGTGAGCGCATAGAGCAGCAGGTAGTCCACGCGGCCCATGCCCTCGCCGATCTCCCCGCCCAGGATGGCACCGCACAAAAAGGTGTCGAACGCATCCACCAGGCAGAACGCCAGCGGGAACAGGAAAGCCAGTGCACCACCCGTCCGCTTGTCTCCAGTGGCGTTCTCCAGCGCGCGCCGGTGCTGGAGAACGGCAAGCCACACCACACCGGCAACAACGGCGGCGGTGGCGCAAAGGTCCAGGAGCCCCACCTCCTGCCAAAGGGAACCGAGCTTGCCCATGCAGGCGAACCACAGGATGAACAGGAGCGGCGGAAAGGCCCCGGCTGCGTTCTCCAAGGGGGCAAAGACGGAGGCATTCAGGTAGCGGTAGCCGATGTTGGCAATGAGCATGGCAAGCCCGTACACCAGCGGAATGATGAAGAAGAGCCTGTGCCGGGCAATCAGGCGGTGCAGCGGGAGCCCGCTCTCGGAAAAGGGCAGGCAGATGCACGCCAGCACGGCCATGGCCAAGCCCAGGCACACGGCAATGCGCAGCGGGGCATGTGCCGGGTCTGCATCCGTGCCGGATTTCAGGTAAATCTCCTCCCATCCCCAAGCCAGGGTGGCGGCTATGGCAAGCAGCAACCACATGTCACGTTTCCTCCCCCGGTTGATGTTCTTTCAGAAGTTTCTGCACGGAATCCTGTGCATCCGCTCGGCAAAGCCCAGAAACCACGCCTTGCAGCAGGGCTTTGAAGCGTTCCATGCCGGCGGCGGTGTAGCGGTCCGCATCGTAATCCAGCAGCAGTTGCGGTTCCCCATTGTCATCTATGATGAATTCAATGTCCAGCACGTTCTGCACCCGCGCATCCGCCGGGTCGGCATCCAGCACGCGCTCGTAGAGGTCCGACCATTCACCGCCGATTTGGCGCAGGTCGTCTTGGTAGAAGACGCAGGCCAAGTCGTTGTCCGGTGCGGAAAAACGGTGCAGGGTGTAGGGGTGCGCGCGGTGGGCGATTCCGTGTGCCACCTGGTCTCGCACGTCCGTATAGAGGGTGCCCAGGGTCATGGGCGAGGAAAAATCCGCGGCCAGGGGGCAATCCTGCAGCAGGCAGCCCACGGTGGCGCTTTCCGCCGCGTTGCCCCGCCCGTGGTAGGTCCAGGTGAGCATCACACGCGGATGGCGGTTGTAGGCGGCGGTGGCAAGCAGTGCGGCGGTGTCGAAAAAGACGTTGCGGGAGATGCCGTGGCGCTCGCAATGTGCGTTCAATGCGGCGGCATTGATGGAGAGCGGCTCCTGCATGATGGCCTGGCGTGCCTGCGTGGCGGCATGGTCCGTCTGCGGGCACAGGTGCATATCCTGCAGCCCGCCGTAGCGTTGCTCGAAATAGCGGCGGGCTTCCACCGCAGCGGGGGAAGACGGTTCCGCGCTGCGCCGGCGCATGGTGGCGGGGCCGGGGTCCGGCTGCAGGGGGAGCCCCCTGTACGCGCGGTCGATGCTCACGGAGATGATTTTGATGGAGGTGCCGTCCACCAGGGCATGGTGGAAATCCATGAAGAGGTAGACCGCTTTTTCCGTGCGGAAGACGCGGTGGCGGAAAAGCGGTGCACCGAAGAGTGTGAAGGGCTGCACCAGGGCCTCTGCGGGATTCTGAGCGTGGCTGCGCTGCAGCAGGCTCTCCTCTGAAATGTCCTCCACCCCTGTGGGAATGAAGGTTTCCGGGCGGTACACCTGGCAGGGTACGCCGCCTTGCCGCTCAAAGACGGAAAGGAGCGCGGGGTGGTGGCGCACAGCGGTGTCAACGGCAAGCGCCAGGCGGTGGGCATCCGCGTTCATCTCCACCAGGCAGGGCAGGTTGTACATGGTGGTGCCGGGAGTGATGCGCTCCCGTTCCAGCATGTAGAGCTGCATCTCGTTGAGCGGTACGGAACCAGCCGCAGCGGCGTTTTTCTCTTCCTCTGCGGGCAATGCCGCCAAGATGCGGCGCGGCGTGCGTGCGCGGAACACGGTGGAGGCGTCCAGCGTTTCCAGTCCCGGCGTGCATACCAGCTCCAGCGTGCGCAGGGAATCCCCGCCCAGCAGGTAAAAGTCGTCATCCATTCCCACGCGCTCCACTTCCAGTACCTTCGCCATGGTGGCGCAGAGAAGTTGTTCTGTTTCCGTTTGCGGAGCGGCATACGGGGCGTGCGCGCCGGCATGTTCCGGTGCGGGCTCCGGCAGGCGGGAGTCGTCCAGTTTGTCGTGAGAGTTGAACGGTATTTCGTTGATGCGGATATAGAAGGAGGGAACCATGTACTCCGGCAGGGAGCGCAACAGGCGCTCGCGCAGGGTGGCGGGCTCCACTTGCACGTCTGCCGTGAAATAGGCGCAGAGGCGCGGAGGAATGCCCTTGGGGCGCACGGCCACCCAGTCCAGGCCCAGCTCGCGGCGCAGCGCGGCCTCCACCTCTGCGGGCTCGATGCGGTTGCCGCCGATTTTGACCATGGCATCCTTGCGGCCGCGCACCTCGTAGTCGCCGTCTGCGTTCAGCACGGCCAGGTCCCGCGTGTGGAACAAGCCGCCTTGCATGGCTTGTTCCGTTTCCTGCGGCAGGTTGATGTAGCCGCGGAAATAGGGGGTGGGGATGCATAGCTCGCCTTCCTCTCTGTCCGGTACGGGCGCGCCGTTCTCCGCCAGCAGGGAGATGCTGCCGCCGAACACGGGTTTGCCGATGGGGGTGTTGGCAAGCCTGCGGGGCACGCGGTAGGTGGATATCATGAAAAAGCTCTCGCTGGAGGCATAGACGTTCACCACGCATGGTCCCTCCTTGAAGAAGCCGTGGGCTGCCTCCCCGGAGATGAGAAGGTATTCCAGGCACGGCGGCAGCCCCGGCAGCAGCGAGCCCAGGGACGTGGGCATGGATGCGTGCGTGATGCGCCGCTCGCGGAAATACTCCGCCATGCGCGGCGGGTTCTGCACCACGCTGCGCGGTATCACGCACATGGTGCAGTGCCACCGGATACAGAAGAGCCATATCATGACGAAGGCCACGAAATGCGCGGGCGGCACCGCCCCGTAGCGTGCACCGCTGTGCAGGATGGGCTTGCCGTCCAGAAGCAGGGAATCCGCGCAGGCCGCCAGGTTGCCGTACTCGTGCAGCACGCCCTTGGGGCGCCCGGTGGAGCCGGAGGTGTACACCGCGTATGCCGCGTCATGGTCACCCGGCACAGCGTGGCCGGGCGCGGGGGTGCAGGCGGCAATCTCCCGCCACGCGGCATCGTCTATCACCGCGCGGCAGACGCAGTCGCGGGCAATGGCCTCCACGCGCTCCGGGGCGGTGTCGTCTCCCACGATGGTGCCCGCCGCCCCCGCCTTCCACACGCCGAGGATGGCCATGCAGGGGCGTGCCCCGTGCGGAAGGCGGATGAGCACCATATCCTCGCGCCCGATGCCGCGGCCCCGCAGCCAGGTGAGCACGCGGGCGGAGAAATCATCCACCTGCTTCACGGTGTAGCCTTGCGGTGTTTCTCCATCCTCCAGGATGGAGAAATCCGGATCATCCGCAAGCAGTTTTCCCCATCTGTCCAGAAAGCAGGGCATGGCGATTCAATCAGAAGAGGAATCTTACGTTCACGGTGAACGCCGTGGCGCGTTTCATGGGCGTGTATTGCACGCCGTGCCGCGTCTTCCCCCAGTCATGCAGCAAGTTGGTCATGCCTACAAGCACGCCCAGGTGGTCGTTGAACTGGTAGCCGGCGGTTATGCAGGAATAGGCGGCGCACACCTGGCCGGTGGAGGCTTCGTGTTCTGCGTAGAGCTGCCACTGCAGGCCCGTGCTTTCGCCCACTTTGGCGTAGGCTCCCAGCTCGTAGTGGAAGGTGGAATCGTTGTGGCGCCCCATGGTTACGGGGGTGTCCAGCATAAAGCGCAGCTGGGCGGTAATGCCCACGGACTCGAAACGGTGGGAGTAGTATGTGTTGAGGGTACACCCGCCTTCCGTGGAGTCGCCTATGGTGCGCGTCGCGCCGTAGTATCCCTCAAGGCCGTAGGCATCATTGTCCCCAAAGGTGTGAAAGTACCACACGCCGGTGAAGGCGCTCTGCTCTCGCATATGGAAGCGGAAGGAATCCCCGTCGAAGTAGAGGCGGTGTTTGTACCAGTATTCGGAGGCACCCACGCAGAGCGTCCATTCATCTCCCAAGCCGTAGTAGAATGCCTGCCAAAGGCAGTTGTAGTCCAGCTTGTAGTTCTTGTAGCGGACAGCGGCGCGGACCAGATTGGTTTCGGAAAAGAACTCGTGTTTTTCCGGGCCGTAGTTCGGGTTGATGATGGAGTCGTCCGCGCCCGCCACGCTTGTGCCGAGAACGGCTGCAAGCATGCCGGCGCACATGTAGGGCAATACCTTCATGATTCCGTGCAGGGATTAGTCTCTGGAGCGTCCGTCATCCCAGCCGGAGCGCTGCTGGCGGCGCTGCTGCTGCTGCGCCTTGGCTTTCTCTGCGGCTTCCTTTTGGCGGCGTGCCTTTTCCTCCGCCTCCAGGGCGGCGGCAGCCTCCTCGTCAATCACCTCGATATCCTGCACCTCCTCGTCCTCGCCCGCTGCCTTGCCGGAAAGCTTGTCCGTCTTCTCCTCCAGCGCCTTCTTCATGCTGGGGCGCACCCGCTCAAAGAAGGAGCGCACAATGGCCGCAGCCATGTGGCCGCCGGATATGCGCTGGTGAGGCAGTCCCTCGTACAGGGCGGCGTAGGCAAAGCGCGGATTGTCCGCCGGGATGAAGCCCGCGAACCAGGCAAGGCGGCAGTCGTCGGATGGCTTGCCCCACTGGGCGGTTCCGGTCTTGCCCGCGTTGGAAACATAACTGAGGGCGGCGCGGTGGCCCGTGCCGCCCGCCACCACGGCGCGCATGCCCTTGCGCACCACCTCCAGGGCGGAGGTGTACTCCTTCAGGGAATTCTCCGCGCTCGGCTGGAACTGGTACACCACGTTGCCGCGGGAATCCAGCACCTGGCGCACCAGCTGCAGGCGCGGCAGGTAGGTGCCGTTTGCAATGCCGGAGACGGCATGCGCCACTTGCAGCGGCGTGGCCAGGATGGCACCCTGGCCGATTGCCATGTTCGCGAAATCACCGGTGGCATAGCCGCGCCCGTAGTTGCGCTGCATCCACGTTTCATCCGGCACGTTGCCTGCCTTGTCCGCCAGCGGCAATCCTGTTGTGCGGCCGTAGCCGAAACGGCGGGCAGACTCGCAAAGCCGGGAGCCCAGGCGCGGCGTACGGGTGGCGGCAATCTGGTACATGAAGGGGTTGTTGGAGAGCTGGATGGCTCCCACGCAGTCCAAATCTCCCACGAACTTGCTGGCGTTGCGGAATTCGTGGTTGCCGATGCGGATGGACCACGGGCAGTAGATGCGCGTGTTCTCCTTGATGATGCCGTAGCGCAGGGCGGATGCCACCGTAATGGTCTTGAAGGTGGATGCCGGGGGATACACGCCCGCAAAGGCGCGCGACACCAGCGGCGTGTTCTTGTCGCTGCGCAGCTTGTCGTAATCCTCTTGGGAAATGGCGGGAATGAAGGCGTTGGGGTCGAAATTGGGAACGGAGGCGAGCACCAGCACCTCTCCGGTGTTGACATCCACCAGCACAAAGGCGCCTCGGCCGCGGGTGTTCTTGCGCAGGGCCTCCTCTGCAGCGCGCTGCCACTCCAGGTTGAGCGTGGTCACCACGGTGCCGCCGGGCTTGGGTTTCACCTGTAGTTCATCGAGGATTTTCTTGCCCTGCTCGTCGAACATGAGACGCCAGATGCCGGGCTGGCCGGAGAGCTGCTTGTCGAAGTACTTCTCCAGGCCGGAGCGGCCCTCCTGGCGGGCGAATATGGGGTCGTTGTGGTTGATGGGCCCGGTGGGCAGCTTGGCGCTGGCCCCGGTGTAGCCCAGGATATGGCAGGCAGACTGCTTGGCGGGATAGTTGCGGATATAGAGGGCGGTGAGCTGGCCGCACTTGATTTTCTCGATTTTTGCGCGCAAGGGTGCCACCTCGCTTTCTCTCAGGATGGGGCCTATGGGCAGGCGGAGCCAGCGGCGGTGACGGTAGTGGTCGATGAGCTGCGCATCCGTCTTTTCCGTTACCTTGATGCCAAGCTTGGTAAATTCCGCCATCACACGGCGACCTGCCGCCACGATGGCACTGTCGCTCTCGTCCTCCAGCTGGTTGAAGAGTATGGCCGGCTGGTACGCTACCTCGGAGGTGGCCATCACCTCGCCGTTGCGGTCCGTAATCATGCCGCGCGGCCCAGGCACCGTGAGCGACATGGTGCGCGCGTTGCGCCGCGTGCCCGCATACGCCACGCGGGAGGGGTCGGGGGTGGAGACATTCAGCACTTCGGAGGTGTCCTTGAGCGGCGTCCCTTGCTCGGCGTTGGGGTCCTCCGCTTCCTGCACATTCACTCCGGTGGGCGTGTTCGGATCTGCCGTGCGCTCGTAATCATCGGCCTGCCCCACACCTTCCTGGATGGAGGGCATGCGGTCTTCACCGCCCAACTTCACCGTTTCCACGGTCTCCTCCACCTCATCGGCGGAAACCTCCTCGGCCGTGTCATCGTTTGCCATCTGGGCGCGCGGCGCCGCCTGGACCGGTACGGACATTGCCGCAGCCGCCAAAACCGCTATTAGCCTGGTACGGAGCATCACGCGGCTATTGTACCCAATTGCCCCCGCCATGTAAAGAACGAACAGGTGATGTGAGGCCAAACGATGGCACCGCTATCCGTGTGCCGACTCTGTCGGCAAGTCTCTTGACGAGGTGGAGAGGAAAGCCGCTGCCGTCTTGTGCAAACACAAAGAAGCGGACGAGGCTTGAACTCGCGGTCCGCCCCCTCGGTCTTGGCTGGCGCCAAGACTGCCCGCCCGCAGGGGTGCGGGCGGCTCGGGGCGTGGAAGCCCACCGGGCTTCCACCCCTCATCCGTGTGCCGATTTTCTTCGGCAAGTCCCTTGACGAGGTGGAGAGGAAAGCCGCTGCCGTCTTGTGCAAACACAAAGAAGGGAACATCCCTGGCGGGACATTCCCTTCTTTGTGTAGGAACGAAGCGGACGAGGCTTGAACTCGCGACCTCAGCCGTGACAGGGCTGCGCTCTAACCAAACTGAGCTACCGCTCCTTGCCTTGGTTACCTGCTTTGCAGCAGGTGCGGGCACAATATACACGAGCCTCTGCGGCTTGGCAAGACTTTTTTTTGCAAAAAAGTGCAATTCTTGCAAAAAAAGTGGCAGATCAGGCGGAATCAAAGGAATTCGCGCGGAGCCTCCGCGGGTACGGCGTACAGGAAAACGCGGCCGTAGTTGGTGGAGACGGCGCGGGAATCCAGGATGGTCACCATGCCGGTGTCTGTCTTGGAGCGGATGAGGCGGCCGATGCCCTGGCGGAACTTGAGCACGGCCTCCGGCAGGCTGTAGTCGGCAAAGGGTTTGCCGCCCGCCGCCTGAATGGCCTCTATGCGCGCCTCCACCAGGGGATTGCCGGGGGAATCGAACGGCAGGCGCGTTATGATGACGTTGGAGAGAGCCTCCCCCGGCACGTCCACGCCCATCCAGAAGCTGTCTGTCCCCAGCAGCACGCTCCCCTGCCCGCGCTTGAAGGCGCTGAGCATCTGGGTGCGGTCGAGCTTGTCGCCCTGGGCGAGGAGCGGCCAGCCGCGCTCCTCGCAGAAGGGGCGCAGGCGCGCCAACTGGTCGCGCAGCAGGGCGTAGCTGGTGAAGAGCACGAAGGCGCGTCCCCGGCTCATGTCGAGCGAGCGCATAATCCATTCCGCGAGCGCGGGCTTGTATTCGTTGGCATCGGTTGCTGGCGGTGGCGGGGGCATGCTGCGGGCCACCACCGCGCGCATCTGCCGCGCAAAGTCGAAGGGGCTGCCGATTTGCAGGAAGCGGGCGGATTCCGCGCCCACGCGGCCGGCGAAATAACCGATGCCGCGCACGCCGCCGGCCAGCGTGGCGCTGGTGCAGATGCAGCTACGGCCGCTCTCGAAAAGTTTTTCCCGCAGCACATCCGCCACGTTGATCAAGGCGGAGGAGATGTTGGTGTATGTTCCCCCGCTGCCGCCGGATTCCACCCAGTACACGGATTGCTCCAGCTCGGTGAGGTCCACGCACTCTTTGGCGGTGGCGCAGTACGCGAGCAGGCGTGCGGCGGTGTCCTTCAGCTCTGCGCGGGTGAGCTCGTTCTCCTCCTCCGCCGCCATGTCGCGGATTTCGTGGTACAGGCTTTCCAGGCTGGGGGAGAGAAGATCCTCCGTCCACCCGGGCGTGCGGAGACGCACGGTGCCGTTGTTTTCGTCCAACCTGCAATCGGCGCGCGCAGCGCGGAAGAATTCCTCCGTGGCGGTTTGGGCGTCCTCTATGAGCTGGATGAGCGCGGGCGTGGCGTTGTGGCGCATGCTGCCCTTGTGGGTGCGCGGGTTGAACAGGCGCAGCAGGTCATACTTCAAATCGCCCTCCCGCAGGGAGATGCCGAGCTGCTGCGCCGCCACGTTTTCCATGGTGTGGGCCTCATCCAGAATCACGAAATCACCGGGGAAGACGAAGCCGTCCATGCGCTCCTCGTCCTCGTTCGCCATCTCGTCCGCCAGGGAGAGCAGGCCAAAGAAAAGCGTGTGGTTGAGCACCACCACATCCGCCTCCTGCACGCGGCGGCGCGCCGCCTGGTACGGACAGTCCGCACCGCAGTTGCGCGCCGTGCAAACGTGGTTCTCGCTGCACACCTGCGCCCACACCTTGGCGGAGATGGCCCAATCCTGCGGCAGGTCGGAGAGGGAGCCCTCTCCGCAGTTCTGCGACCACTCCAGCAGCTGGTGGAGCTGCCGTGCCTCCTCTTGGTTGAAGAGGTCGCGCGACTGCTCGATGGCGCGGCGCAGGCGGGTTTTGCAAAGGTAGTTGGCGCGTCCCTTGAGCAGGGCGGCCTGGAACTCGCAGCCCAGTGCCTTTTTCACAGTGGGGATATCCTTGTGGAAGAGCTGCTCCTGCAGGTTGATGGTGTGCGTGGAGATGACAGCCTTGCGGCCGTTCTGCAGGGCGAAGCGCACGGAGGGAATGAGGTACGCGAGCGACTTGCCCACGCCTGTTCCTGCCTCCACCAGCAGGGGCGCGCTGTTCTCCAGGGCCTCCGCCACGGCCACCGCCATCTGCTGCTGCTGGGGGCGGAACTCGAAACCGCTCGCCCGCGAGAGCAGGCCGGTCTCTGAGAAATCCTGCAGGGTCTGGTCGGTAAGCCACCCCACGGCGGGTAGGTGCGGGTTAGTTGAGCACTCGCTCGCCGCAAGTCGGGCGTTCGAGGTACAGGGGTAAATCCGGGAAGAAGGTGCGCAGGGTGGCAATGTTCGTGTTGCCGTCGATGAGATACCACTTGTTGGGCTTGGTCTCGCGGTTGGCCCCCTCGTCGGAGATGATTTCATCCCTCACGGCGTAGATGTAGCCCTTGCGCTCCATGCGGGTGCGCGCGCCGTTGCGACCGGGCATGCTCACCACCAGCGTGGTGGGGATGATGACAATGCGCGAGCGGTCCTTGGTCTCGCCCGTTTCGCTGGCAGGGCCCTGGGTGGGCTGCTGCGGTGTCCAGCCGTTCCCGCGGAGGTCCCGCCCTTCGGCCTTCTGGCGGCGGGCAGCCTCTGCGCGGTGGACGGAGGAGACGGTGGCATTGGCGGGTGTCACCACGTACTCGCCGGTGGGGGAGCCGATGCTGTAGCTCTCTATCTTGAGGCCCTGCTTCTTCATGTCCTCACCCATCTTCTGGTACTGGGCCTTGAGGGCCTTGTTGCTCTCAATGTAGCGCTGGCGGTCTGCCTCTGCGCGCTTGCGCGCCTGCTCCAGCGTTTCGCCGGCTTTTTTGTCCAGCCCCATGATGCGGCGGGCGGCGGCGGCCTCCGCGCCGGGGTTGCCGCGGTTCATGAGCATCTCCGCGTAGGTGTTGCGCAGCGGGGGGTACATGCACTCCAGCACCCAGGCCATATCAAAGTTGCGCACGGCCGTGCCGTACTCGCGCGCCGCCTCTGCAGCAGAGAGCGCGCTCGCGCTCTGCCCCATACTCACTCCGGACACGGCCACCACCGCTGCACAAATCATGCCGAAAATCTTCATGCCGCCTATCCTAGCAAATTTGCCCGCGTTGCGCAAGGGCGTGAACATTATTTCATGAAGCCTTTCGCGCGGTTGAGCTCAATGGTCTTGGCGTTTTTCTCCGGTGTGGCGAAATCCCGCATGATGACATTCACCGCCGGAAGGTGCGGAGAGGTGGCCAGGGATTCCACGAAAGCATCCATGGCGGCGGCATGGGTGCTCTCCCGCGAGCGCGGGCCGCGGATGCCCCAGGCATCCGTGAGCTGGCCCTGAAGCACGCAGATGCCGCTGCCCAGCGCGGCGAAGCGCGCCAGATACTGCGGCAGCGTGCTTGCAATAAAGGTGGCAGATTCGCCCGCGTGGGCGCTTTCACTGTAAAATGAGTGCAGGCATGCACCTGGGCGCGTGCCGGAGTCGTTTCCGCGCAGGAAGAGGCGCGGGTCCTTCAACTGCGGGTCTTGTGTGCTGCCCCAGAACACGATGGCCTTGCCGCGCGCGGCGCCGAGGGTGAGGGAATCGATGCATGCCGCCTTGTCCTGCGGGGCGGGGGCGGTGAAAAGACGTGCACCGAGCCTGGCAACCAAGGCGGTCAAGGCAGTCTGTTCCGCACCGTTTTGAAAGTGCTGGAAATCCAGCAGCACGCACTCGGAAGGATGCGCATCCAGAAAGGCTGCCGCAGCCTGCAGCACGGCATCCAGCTTCACGCCTCGGGAGGGACCGTGAAAGATGACCGCCCGGCCCTCCTGCAGCGCCACGCGCAAATCCAGGTAGCGCACGCCATTCGCCAGCAGGGCGGCGGTGTCCGCATTCTGCGTGCAGGAATACCACGGCATTCCCGCGGTGGCGGCATCGTGCGCGCCGGGAATGGCCATGCGCCGCAGCGGGGCGTCATCCCGCACGCCGCGCATCCAGTCCGCGGTTTCCACGGCAAAGGCGCATGCCGCTGTGAACACCAGCAGGCATGCGCCTTGAAAAATGGAGCGCAGAACGCCCATGGGAAGCCGGGTTATTTCTGCTCTTCCTCCTCGCCCACATAGCGCAGGCGGGGAATGGCCTGGCGGCGGATGAGCTCGTTGCTGGCCTGCACCGCCTGGGTGCTCAGGTAGATGGCGTACGGGGCCTTGTTGAGAGAGAGGCTCACCAGGCCGTTGGGCGTGGGTTCGTCAATGAGCTTGGCGAACTCCGCGAAGTCGTGCACATCCTTGCCGTTCACCTTGGTCACCAGGTTGAAGCGGGCGTTGTCATAGCCGAGGGTGGCGGGAGTGGGCACCACGAGGGAGAGCGCCACAAGCTCCTTGCGGCCCTCCTTGCGGTAGGTTTCCTCGTTATCCTCAATGCCGGCGAGCGAGAGCGGCAGGGAATCCTGCGCGTGCTCGCGGATGGCCTGCAGGAAATCATCCGTCACCGGTTGGAAGAGCAGACCGCCCCACATGATGTAGCGCGGGCGCTCGCCGGGCTGCATCTCGCGCACCAGGCTCTTTTCCGCGGCATCGCGGTTGAGCGGCAGCGAGATTTCAACCGGCTGTCCGTCGCGCAGCAGGGAAAGCTTGAGCGTCTCGCCCACGGGCTTGTAGCTGTTGAGCAGGCAGGTGGCGGAAAGCGGGCCGTACACGGGGTGCTCGCAGCGTCCGGTGTTGTCGATGGCGATTCCCTCGATGGCGGTGAGCACGTCACCCTCCTTCATGCCGGCCTCTGCAGCGGCGCCGCTGGGCTCCACCTTGTTGACGTAGAGTCCGCCGGCCTTGGGGTCGTCAATCTTGAGATACTTGCGGAAGACGGGGTCTTTGAGCTCAATGAGGGAGAAGCCCACCATGGGCACGCCTGCGTTCTCCTTCTGGTTGAGGAAGCGGGAGATGAGCTCTGCGTTGATGCAGCCGAGCATCTGGTTCTGGGCGCGGTAGCTCACGCTCATGGCCACCAGCTTGCCATCCTTCACCACGGGACAGCCCATGCCTGCGCCATCCGGCAGGGAGCGTTCCGCATGCAGGTTCAGACGCGGCATGCCGGGGGCGTCCGCGCTTTCCACGGTAAGCCCGGCATGCACCGGCTTGATGCCCTGGATGAGCCCGGCGAATTCCGCAGAATCGCCGATGCGCAGGGGTTCTCCCACCTGCATGGGCGTGCGGTCTGCAAAGAAATCGGCATCCTGCTCATGCTCCAGCGTGAGCAAGGCCAGGTTGAGGTCCGGATCGAAGCGCAGCACCTTGGCGGTCACCGTGCGGGAGCCGTCCGGCAGGGCGAATTCCACATAGGTGGCGGCATCCGCAGCCTTGCCGCTGCAGAGCACCAGGTTGTCGCCCAGATAGATGCCGCGGGTGGAGTTGCTGCCGGGGGTCTCCTTCTCCCAGGGCTGCAGGATGTTGTAGTCCTGGTTGGTGGAGTTGACATCCACCAGGCTGTTGGAGGGGTCCGGAGCCTGTTCCGCGGGAGCGGCGGGCTGCTCAGCCTGCACGGGCTGCGCGGGTTCAGCGGCCTGTTCCTGCTGCTGTGCAGGCTTCTGATGTTCAGCGGTGCGCACGGTGGGCTTGCAGCTGAAAGCCAGGCCGCCGGCGAGCGCCAGAAGGGTCAGTGTACGAATCATAACTTCAAAAAAGGGGGTGATGGTTTACTTGAGACGGGCGGGTTCCGGCACGTTGTACTTGGTGCCGATACGCTGGTTGGCGGCATCGATGGCCGCATTGTCGAACACGAGCGGACGGTCCGCTCCCGCGATTTCAATCACGGTGTAGGCCGGGCGGCTCGCCTTGTCCTCCGGGTACAGAAGTTCGTACAGGTGGGAAAGGCCCTTCACCTCCACGCCGTTCACCTTCTTCACCACGCGGCGTCCGAAGTCGTCCATGCGGGCATTCACCTCATCCGGCAGCACGTTGGTGAGCAGCACCACGTCGTCCTTGGTCTTGCAGCCGCCACCGCGCACATAGGCGTCCATCTCCGCCAAATAGTTCTTGGGGGAAATGTTGCGCGCGCTGATGACGTCCGCCTGCATGGGCTGGAACACCAGGCCGCCGAATTCCACATAGCGGGGGAGCTGGTCGTACGCGCGGGCGAGCACCTTGTTGGCCTCCAGCGGGGCGAGCGTGCCCTCGGTTTCAATCTGCTTGCCGTCGCGCATGATGGTGTACTTCACCTTGTCCCCGGAGAAGGAGCGTTCCGCAAGCTCTTCCAGCGGCACGCGCACGCCCTCCAGCATAATCATGGCGGAGCTGTCCACCTTGATGCCGTTCACCGCCAGGATGACGTCACCGGGCTTGAGCGCACCGTCGGAGCTGCCGCCCACGGCCACTTCCGCCACCAGGCAGCCGGAGGCATCCTGCGGCAGGTTGAGATACTGGCGCAGGGCCGGGTTCTCCGCCGGCATGAACTCTGCCGCCACGTTCACATAGCCGTCGTACTTGCCGTCCTCCACGTCTTGGAGGAAGTGGCGAATGACCGACATGGGGATGACGTATCCGGTGGAGTTGGCCTCCTGCAGGCCCTGGAAGGCCACGCCCACCACCTTGTCACCCTTGAGCACGGGGCCGCCGGAGTTGCCGGGGTTGATGGCGGCGTCAATCTGGAGCGCCAGGTGCGCGGAGTTGCGCGGGTGGGAATAGGGAACGGTGTCGATACGGGAGACGATGCCGCTGGTCACGGAAAGGCGGTTGCCGCCGATGGGGTAGCCGATGGCGCGCACGCGGTCCTCCAGCTGGGGGATATCCTCGCTGAACTCCAGGCAGGGCACGCCCGCAAAGGCGTCCTTGTCCTCCACCTCCACGAGCGCCAGGTCCGCATCATGCGCCACATATTTCACATGTGCGCGCAGCTTGCGGGAATCCGCGTAGGGGGAAATGTAGATGCGGTCCGTGTCCGCCACCACGTGGGCATTCGTCATGAACAGGCCGGGAGCCACCATGAACCCGGTGCCGTTGCCGCGGCCGAAACCGCCCGTCTGCCAGGGAGTGCGGTAGTTGGGCTTGGTAACGGCCACCTCCAGCTTCACGATGCCTCGGTAGGCATCCTCCACATTTGTTTTGGCCTGTTCCGCCTGCGGAGCGGTCTCCCCTTGGGGTGCGGCTTGAGCCTGCGGCTCCGCCGCAGTGGGCTCTTGTGCAAAGGCGGCCGCAGCCGCCACCATCGTCAATGAGGCAATTTTTGTAATCACGGGCAAATTCTGCCCCTACGCGCGCGCGTTGTCAAGACCAAAGCTCGGAATGATACAGCCGCAAACAATGAAAGCTCCCGATTTCCCAATCAACCCGCGTAGCTGTGCAGGGAGTTGAGGGAGGGCAGGAAGTTCACCACCAGGAAGGTGATGAGCACGGCGGCGAAACCCAGCAGCAGCAGGGGGCGGCGCCAGGTGGCAAAGGCCGCGTGGCCGCAGCTGTGGAAGTAGAGCAGGTAGAGAATCCAGGTGATGAGCGACCAAACCTCTTTGATGTCCCAGGCCCAGTAGCTGCTCCAGGCGGCATCCGCCCAGACGGCGCCGCTGGCCAGGCCGAAGGTCATGAAGGGGAAGGCGAGCCGCACCACGGCATCCGCTGCGGCCAAACGCTCCTCTTTCTTGGAGAGGAAGGAGGCGAGCGCCAGCATGGCGGCCACCGCCATGAGGCCGTATGCAATCACATATGCGGTGACGTGCGGTACAAACCAGGGGGATTGCAGCGCGGGCATCTGCCGCCAGTGCGCCTGCAAGGGCATGCAAAGGGCGCCGATGAGCGCTATGCCTGCGGCAGCGGCCAGCCAGCCGCAGAGGTCGTGCCCGCGGAAGCGGCGCAGGTACAGGGCGGCGGGGGCCATTACCAGCGGGAAGAAGGACAGCACATGGCGCATATTGCCGAAGGGCGGCGCGGCCGCCAGCACCGCATTGGCCGCCAGCAGCAGGAGCGCCACCCACCACGCCGCGCAGAATGCCTTGCGCGCGGCATGCACGCGCCCGCCAGCATCAAGCGCGCAGGAGGCGGTGCAGAGCAGGGCGGCCAGCGCGGTCAGGCTGATGACGGCGGCGCTCATGCGGGCTCTTCCTCCTTTTTCCACCAGCACCAGCACGCGGTGCAGACAATGATGCCCACCATGCCGGAAATCACGGCCAGCCTGCCCGGAGCGCGGCGCAGCAGGAGGCTCACGCAGGGCTCCCCCCCGTTCATGCCGTGGCTCTCCAGATACACCTGCCAGCCCTTGACGGCAAGGGGATCGTTCACGCGCAGGGTGGCTTTGTACTTCTCCTCTCGCCCGCGGTGGATGGTGACCACCTCGCAGGTGGAGGCGTATTCCTTCACGGTGGGCGGGTTCTGCATCACCACGCGCGGCGGGTTGCCGGGCAGCACCTTGCAGGGGGCCGGCATGTTCGGGGCCTTTTTCAGCTCGGTTGCGGGAATGCGCTCCCCGTCCACCAGCAGCATGCCGTCCTCGCACGCCACCTCCACGGTCTCCCCCGGTCCATCCGTTTGCATGGTGAACAGGGAATAGGTGGGCGCATCATCGTAGAAACTCTCTTGAAAATCCAGCACGCGCAGCTTGAAGCCCAGCAGCTCGCTGCCTTCCGCAGTGCGCACGCTCTCCAGCACCTGAGAGCCGTTGGCGGGTACGGTCACGCGCTCCTTCACCTCATAGGCGTAGTCGATGAACGCGCCGCAAACCATCACGGACACGCACAGGTGCAGCGCGGCCAGCCACAGGCGGCGCGTCATCACCCGGCTGGACAGGTAGCCGAACACGGCGGTGAAAACCAGCCCCACCAGTGCGGTGCAGAACTGCCCCACCGCACCGAAAATCATGGGGCCGCCCTGCGCGCAGTACTCCAGGCCCTTGAGCCCGTACTCGCGCAGCACCACCAGCCCCACCACGGCCATGTACGCAAACAGCACGCCCATGAGCAGCCGCAGCGCTTTCTGCCGTGAAAGGGCGTATGCCCCCCACAGCCCCAGAAGGGCCACCAGGGCCGCCAGCGCCAGCATGGCACCGCTGCGGTACACCTCCGGCGCGCCCAGGATGGGGCAGCCTCCGCCGAGCAGCAGGACCAATCCCGCCCCCAGCGCCATCAATGTCATGCGTCCTGCCGTTCCCATGCGTTACCAGTTCCAGGAGATGGCAAAGGACCCCAGCATGGAGTTCTTGTCCTGCGTGCGGTAGGTGCGGCTGTAGAACAGCGCGCCCACAAAGTAGTCGATGCCGTGGTACGAGGCGCCCAGGCCGAGCTGCCCGTGGAACTGCCAGGGCGTGCGGCTGCAAGTCTTCCTGTGGAAGTCGTGGAACACGCCGCCGTCAATCGTCATGTCGCGCGCCACATAGTCCAGCTCGCCCTGCAGCAGCAGGAAGTACGAGGCGTCCTCCGGGCGGTAGGTGGAGGATTCAATGAGACCCTTGCCGAAATTGGCGGCCTCCATGCCGTTCACCCGCATGTTCTGCGGGAGGTTGCGGCCGAAACGCAGGGAGACGCCCACTCCGGCGGCCGTGGAGAAGGTTCCCAGCGCCTCGCGGCTGTAGAGCAGGGCATCTGTCTGCCAGCCGCCGCGCGTCTGGGTTTCCAGCCACGGCAGGCGGTAGTCCTGGCGGGATGTGAGCTGCAGGGTGAGCTCGGAGGGCACCTGATCGCGCCAACCGTGCCACTGTTCCATATCCCCGGCGGAGTGAATCATCTTCTGGGCGTTCTTGGCCAGGGAGGCCCGGCCGGAGGTGCCGATCTGGAACTCCGTGGAGCAGCCCACGTTCTGCCCGCGCACCAGGTACGCACCGCCAAGGGCCAGGTAGCCGGCGTAGGGGTGCTCGTTCCACACCGCACGGCGGGCGTGGTGTTCCGGGGTGTAGATGTTCTGCATGAGCGAGAGGCCGAAACTGTGGTTTGAGCCCACGGCATCGCGCACATAGTCGATACGCGTTCCGTGGGTGTAGTTCATGTCCTTGTTGAAGGCGCAGTCGTTCTCAAAGCCTACGCGAAGGTGGTTTTTCGGCGCTGTGGTGTAACCGGGCTCGCCCGGTGCCGCTATGGGGTTTGTATAGTAGGAGACCGCAGAGGCGGCCGCCATCACAACCCAGGGAATCATACTCATAACGGCTCCTGTATACTCCCATCACCCTCATCCGTCAAGCTGCTAATTCTGCCATGCAGGGAGAGAGAGCCCGTAGCCTACTCCCTCTCCAGTTCCTGGCGGATGAAGGGGGCGGTGGGGGCGGACTTGGATTTGGCGAGCTGGCGGACGGTTCCTTGAGCCATGATGGTGCCGCCGTCCTCTCCGGCGCCGGGACCGAGGTCGATGACGTAGTCCGCCTCGCAGATGAGCTCCAGGTTGTGCTCGATGACCACCACGGTGTTGCCCATTTCCACGAGCTTGCGGAGCACCTGCACCAGGCGGCGGACATCCTGCGGGTGCAGGCCGATGGTGGGTTCCTCGATCACATAGAGGTCCTGCGGGAGCGTTTTGCCCCTGCGGATGGCGGAGATAACGGCGCGGCGGCCCTTGATGAGCTCCGCCACCAATTTGATGCGCTGAGCCTCACCGCCGGAGAGCGTGTTGCTGGCCTGGCCGAGTGTGAGGTATCCCAGTCCGGTCTCGCAGAGCAGTTTGAGCGGGTCCGCCAGGCGCGGCTGGCCCTCAAAGAACTCTGCGGCCTCCTCCATGTTCATGTCCAGCACCTCCGCAATGGTTTTGCCCTTGTAGCGCACCTGGAGGGTGCGGGAGTTGTACCGTGAGCCGCGGCAGGTTTCGCACGGCACGGTGCAGGGTGGCAGGAAATCCATCTCCTGGCGGATGTAGCCCATGCCCTTGCAGTCGGGGCAGTGTCCGGCGGTGGTGTTGAAGGAGAAGCGGCCGGCATCAAATCCCATGCGGCGGGCATCCGCGCTCTGGGCGAAGAGCTCGCGAATCTCGCTGAAGATGCCGATGTAGGTGGCCGGGGTGGAGCGCGGGGTCTTGCCGATGGGCGACTGGTCCACGCCGTAGATGGCGCGCACGGATTTGAGCCCGCGGGTGTCTCCCCAGGCGCGGTCGGAGCGCGGCACCTTCTCCCCGAGCGCCGCGCGCACGGCGGGCGCGAGCGTTTCCGAGATGAGCGAGGTCTTGCCGGCTCCGCTTGGCCCGGTGACCACGGTGAGCCGCGCGCGGGGGATGCGCAGGTTCACGCCGCGCAGGTTGTGCAGGGTGCAGTTGTCAACCTCCAGC
Organism: Akkermansia sp.; assembly: GCA_045616565.1. Taxonomy (GTDB): domain Bacteria; phylum Verrucomicrobiota; class Verrucomicrobiia; order Verrucomicrobiales; family Akkermansiaceae; genus Akkermansia. The sequence continues at coordinate 69,352 of JAZLHB010000161.1, forward strand.
CACTCTGCGTCCTTCACGGGCAGCCACTTGCCGCAGAAGGGGTGCGGCTCGTGGAGGCGCAGGGCGCGGCCCGTCACGGATTTCTTGTTGCGTGCCACCTGCGCGAAGGTACCCTGCGCCACCACCTCTCCGCCGTGGATGCCCGCACCGGGGCCCAAGTCGATGATGCGGTCTGCGGCGCGCATGGTGTCCTCATCGTGCTCCACCACCAGCAGGGTGTTGCCGCGGCGCTTCAGGTCGGAGAGTGTTTCCAGCAGGCGGCTGTTGTCCTGCGGGTGCAGGCCGATGGTGGGTTCATCCAGCACATAGAGCACGCCGCGCAGCTCGGAACCCAGCTGGGCGGCCAGGCGGATGCGCTGGGTCTCGCCGCCGGAGAGCGTGGTGGCCGGGCGCATGAGCGAAAGGTAGCCCAGACCCACCCGCTGCAGGAATTTCAGGCGCGGCACAATCTCCGCCACCACATTGCGCGCAATCTCTGCATCCCGCCCGCGGAACTTCCACGAGCCCACGTGCCGCAGCGCCTGCGCGGCGGACATGTCGCCAATTTGCGCGATATTTAGGCCGTCCAGCGTGACACCGAGGGCAAAGGGGTTGAGGCGCATGCCGCGGCACACGGGGCAGATTTCGCCCTCCTCGCTCTTGGCGGCGGCGCGCTCCACATCGCGGTCGTACTGGAGCTCGGCCTCCAGCATGCTCTGGCGGTCGTCCTCCTTCTCCTTGAAGCGTGCGGCCCCCACGCGGCCGTGGCCCAGGCAGTGCGGACACCACCCGCGCGGCGAGTTGAAGGAGAAGGTGGAGGGCTCCGGCTCCGCATAGCTTTCCCCGCATTGCGGGCAGGTGAGGCGCGTGCCGATGAGCTGGTCCTGCCTGCCCTTGATGATGCGGATGAAGCCGTCTCCCATTTCCAGCGCCTTCTTTGCCACCTCCATGATGGCGGCGCGGTCGCAGGGCTCACCGTTGAGCGTGGCGCGCTTGCCTTTCACGCGGATTTCCGCCAGCACAATGTCTACATCGTGGTTGGAGTAGCGGTCCAGCGGCGTGAACTCCTCCGGAGTCACCAATACGCCGTCCGCCCGCAGGTAGGGATAGTGCCTCTGCGCGGCCCAGCGCGCCAAATCCGCATAGTGGCCCTTGCGGTTGCGCACCACGGGCGCGGCAATCATGAGGCTCGCGGGGTGCGCCGCCACCTCCCGGTCCAGCAGCTCCTCAATCTCCTCCACGGAGCGCTTGCCCACGGGTATGCCGCACTTGGGGCAGTGCGCCTGTCCCAGCTTGGCGTACAGCAGGCGCAGGTGCTGCCAGATTTCCGTTACCGTGCCCACGGTGGATTTGCAGCCGCCGCGCGACCTGTTCTGCTCAATGGCAACGGTGGGCGGGATGCCGGTGATGCGGTCGATGTCCGGCACCTCCATCTGCTCCGTGAACTGGCGCGCGTACGGGCTCATCACGTCCATGAAACGCTTTTGCCCCTCTGCAAAGACGATATCGAAGGCGAGGGTGCTCTTGCCGCTGCCGGAAAGCCCGGTGACCACGGTCATCTCATCGCGCGGGATGTCCACATCGATATTCTTGAGCTGGTGGTGGCGTGCACCGCGCAGGGCGATGACGCCCTCCGGCACGCCGGGGTCGAATTCCTCTGCGGCGGCGCTGGGCAGCTCGTCCACCTCGCGGTGCAGGGCGGCGGCAAGATAGCGCGCGGTGTAGCCGCGCGGGCAATCCGCCACCTGCTCCGGTGTGCCCTGCGCCACAATGCTGCCGCCGCCGGTGCCGCCCTCCGGACCGAGGTCGATGATGTGGTCCGCGCACTTGATGAGTTCCATGTTGTGCTCAATGACCAGCAGGGTGTTGCCCTCGTCCACCAGGCGGTCGAACACGCGCAGCAGCACCTCGATATCGCGGAAATGCAGCCCCGTGCCCGGCTCGTCCAGAATGAGCAGGCGGCCGCCCGCGCCCTCTGCGGGGGCGTCTGCCGCCTCCGCGAGAATTTGCGCGAGCTTGAGGCGCTGGTTCTCGCCGCCGGAAAGCGTGGTGAGCGGCTGCCCGAGCGTGAGGTGCCCCAGCCCCACATCTTCCAGCAGCTGCAGGCGGCGCGCAATGCGCGCGGGACGCGCCCCTTTCTGCGCGGAGAAGAATCCCAGCGCGCGGTGAACATCCAGTGCCAGCATCTCTGCAATGTTGTAGCCGCGGTAGGTGATGGAGAGTGCATCCGGCGTGTAGCGCGTACCGTGGCAGATGGCGCAGGGTACGAAGATATCGGAGAGGAACTGCATCTCCACCTTCTCCACGCCCAGCCCGGCGCAGCGCGGGCAGCGCCCGCCGGCGCAGTTGAACGAGAAGTAGCCGGGGCTCAGGCTGCGCGCCTTGGCCTCCGGCTCCGCGCAGTACAGCGCACGCATGTCGTTGAAGATGCCGATGTACACGGCCGGGGTGGACCGCGGCGTGCGCATGATGGGGCTCTGGTCCACCAGCACCACTTCCTGGAGCCGCTCCAGCCCGGTGATGGATTTCACCTTCACCTCCTCCTCGTCGTCCAGGGATTCCGGGTGCACGGAACCGTAGAGGACCTGGCATGCCAGGGTGCTCTTGCCGCTGCCGGAGACACCTGTGAGGCAGTTGTACACGCCCAGCGGGATATCCACGGAAAAGTTTTTCAGGTTGTGGCAGTTGGCTCCGGTGATGCGGAGCCTGCCCTTGCCCTTGCGGCGCCGCGCGGGGATGGGCACTTCCCGCCTGCCGCTCAGGTACAGCCCGGTGAGCGATTCACGGTGCGCGAGTATCCCCTGCGGTGCGCCGGAGTACATGAGCCGCCCGCCGCCGCTGCCGCTGGCGGGTCCCATGTCCACCAGGTGGTCTGCGGCGCGCATCACGGCCTCCTCATGCTCCACCACCACAAGCGTGTTGCCGCGGTGGGAGAGGCGGCGCATGGCGGCAATCAGGCGCGCCGTGTCCCGCAGGTGCAGGCCCACGGTCGGCTCATCCAGCACGAACAGTGTTTCCGTGAGAGCCGCGCCCAGGCAGGCGGTGAGGCTCACGCGTTCAATCTCACCGCCGGAAAGGGAGCGCGTGAGGCGGTTGGCGGCAATGTAGCCCAGCCCCACATCGCACAGGTAGGCCACGCGGCTGCGCAGCTCCCGCGCCGCCTGCGCCAGTGAGCGGTCGCGCTCTGCGGCGGGCAGCACGTACCCATCCAGCCAGGGCAGCAGCTCATCCATGGGCAGGGCCTGAACCTGCGGCACGCTCAGCCCGCCGATGGTGAAGGCCAGCGCTTCCGGGCGCAGACGCCCGCCGCGGCATTCCGGGCATACGCGGTACACGCGGTAGTATGCCAGGAAGACGCGCACGCTCATCTTGTGGGCGTGCTTCTCCATGTCGTCGAAAATGCCCTTGTATCCGTACCAGCGGCCGGCATCGTAGGCCTCCCAGGGGTCGAGCTCCCCGCAGTTGCCGTTCAGCACGAAATCCCTCTCTTTCTGGGTGAGCTTGTTCCACGGCACATCCATGCGCACGGCCTTTTCCTTGCGGTTCACCCGCGCAAAATCACGGTAGCATGCGGAAAGGGTGGGGGAGGAGAGCATTTTGAGCGCCCCGTCTTTGATGCTGAGCTCCGGCAGCAGCCCCTTGTTGTAGTCGTATGAGATGGAGCGCCCGTATCCCTTGCACGCGGGGCATGCCCCCAGCGGGGAATTGCCGCTGAACAGGCCCGGCCGCGGCTCCGGCAGCGGGAACCAGTCGCTGCGGTGCTCGCGCGGCGCCCGCCATGCGCCGTCCTTGCCGCGCAGGGAAACAAAGGCTGCATCCTGCCCCAGGTGCATGGCCGTTTCCAGCGCTTCCATCAGGCGCACGCGGGATTCCGGAGCCAGGCGGATGCGGTCCTGCACCACCAGCCACCTCTCCATGCCCAGTTGCTTCCCGCTTGTTTCGGACAGCCGCAGCACCTCCGCCCCGCAGAGCACGCGCAGGTAGCCCTGCGCCTCCAGCGCGCGGCACATCTCTGCATGCGTGCCCACCGGCTGCACCGCAAAGGCAACCACTGCGTCCTCCCCCGCATGGGCCGCCAGCAATTCGTCCGCCACGCCTTGCGGGGTGGCGGGCTTCACCACGCGGCCCTCTGCATCCCGTCCCTCCGCCAGGCGGGAGAAGATGAGCTTCAGGTACTCGTTCATCCCCGTCATGGTGCCCACCGTGGAGCGGGAATTCTTGATGGAGTTGCGCTGCCCCAGCGCAATGGCCGGCGGCACGTTCTCCACCGCATCCACCTGCGGGCGGTCCATGCGGTCCATGAACTGGCGCACGTAGGGAGAGAAGGTTTCCACATAGCGCCGCTGGCCCTCCGCATACAGCGTGCTCATGGCCAGCGAGGTCTTGCCGCTCCCGCTCGGGCCCGTCACCACCGTGATGCCCCCCAGCGGGATATCCACATCCACTCCCTGCAAATTGTGCTCCCTGGCCCCGCAGATGTGGATAGCTTTGTCCCCTTTGCGCTTCATGCCGCTATTCTAGTACCGTTCCAAACCGCGGGAAAGGATAAAAAATGTCAACTAGGCGCGCCCGGCAACGGAGCCACCCCGCGAATACGGGGGATTGCGCCTCCCGGTTTGTACATTGCGCTTGAAAAAGCGGGCGGGCGGGTGTATAAGGGCGCGCATGAACACCTCCGTCCGCACGCGCTTTGCTCCCTCCCCCACCGGATACCTCCACATCGGCGGTGCCCGCACCGCCCTGTTCAACTACCTGTTCGCCCGCAAGATGGGCGGCACTTTTGTGCTGCGCATCGAGGACACGGACCAGGAACGCCATGTGGAGGACGCCATGAAGGCCATCTTCACCGGCATGAGCTGGCTCGGCCTGGATTGGGACGAGGGCGAGGGCAAGGGCGGCCCCTACGAGCCGTATTTCCAGAGCCGCCGCGGAGATATCTATGACCGCTATTTCCAGAAGCTGGTGGATATGGGCCGCGTGTACGAGTGCCCCGCCCCCAACAAGCGCGACAAGAACGGCGACGAAATCCCCGGCACCAGCGAGGGCACGGTCTGGCGCTTCCGTTTCAAGCGCGAGGGCGTGATGACCCTGCACGACCTGGTGTGCGGCGACATCTCCGTGGACTACACCAACGAGGAGAACACGCCGGACATGGTGGTGAAGCGCACGGACGGCTCCTACATCTTCCACCTGGTGAACGTGGTGGACGACATCGAGATGAAAATCACCCATGTGATCCGCGGCGAGGACCATGTGATGAACACCTTCAAGCACCTGCAGCTCTTCGAGGCCTTTGGCGTGGAGCCGCCGGTGTACGCGCACATCCCGCTCATCCAGAACCCGGACGGCTCCAAGATGAGCAAGCGCGATGTGGGCGCGCAGCTCGGCAACTACCCGGACGAGGGCTTCCTGCCGGATGCCGTCATCAACTTCATCGCCCTGCTGGGCTGGAGCCCCAAGACGGATGACGAGGTCTTCTCCAAGGAGCAGCTGATAGAGGCTTTCTCCATGGAGAACGTCAACCGCCACGCCGCCAAGTTCGACATCACCAAGTGCCGCTGGATGAACCAGCAGCACATCATGCGCCTGGACCCCGCCCAGTTCACCGAGCTCGCCATGCCCTTCTGCGTGAAGGCGGGCCTGCAGGACACCCCGCAGCTGCGGGAGGCCATTCCCGGCGTGCAGACCAAGGTGCAGCTGCTCAGCGAGGTTCCCGCCTGGGTGAAGTGGGTGCAGGTGCTGGAGTATGAGGAGGAGCCCATGCAGAAGCTTCAGGAGAACGCGCGGGAGATGCTCGACCTCTTTGCAGAGGCCGCCGCCGCGCTGCCGGAGTGGAACGGCGAGGCCGCCATGCAGCTGGTGAAGCCCATGACCAAGGAGCGCGGGCTCAAGGTGGGCGCCATGATGTTCCCCCTGCGCATCGCCCTTACCGGCACGCACGCCGGTCCCGGCATTGATGCCATCATGCAGGTGCTTGGGCGGGAAGAGGTGCTGCGCCGCATCAGCGTCTTCCCCTGCTGAGAACTTTTCCCCTTATCCCGCACCGCACCATGCGCACCGCCGATTTCGATTACCCGCTGCCGGAGGAGCTGATTGCATCACGCCCCCTGCCGGACCGCTCCGCCTCCCGCATGATTGTGGTGCACCGTGAAAGCGGGCTCATTGAGCACCGCCACTTCGCGGACATCTTGGAGTATGTGCAGCCGGGCGACCACTTCGTAATGAACGACACGCGCGTGGTGCCGGCCCGCTATTTCAGCAACGACGGCAAGATTGAGCTGGTGCGCGCCGGTATCTCCGATGAATTGGTGTGGAAATGCCTGGTGCGCCCCGGCAAGAAGATGCGTCTGGGGGCTACCGTGCAGGTGGGGGATGCCACAGGCCGCGTGGAGCTCATCGACGAGGAGGGGTACCGCTACATCCACTGGGACAAGATGGTGGGAGACGAGTACGGCCGCCTGGCCCTCCCCCACTACATGAACCGTGAGAGCGACCCCGACGACAAGGAACGCTACCAAACAGTCTACGCCGCGCACGAGGGAGCCATTGCCGCCCCCACCGCCGGGCTCCATTTCACCCCGGAAATCCTGGCCGCCGTGCCCCACAGCTTCGTTACCCTGCATGTGGGCGTGGGCACCTTCCGCCCCGTGAAGGTGGACAACGTGGAGGAGCACCACATGCACACGGAGGCCTTCTACATGCCGCAGGAAACGGCAGATGCCATCCAGGCCGCCAAGCGCGTGGTGGCCGTGGGCACCACCAGCGTGCGCGTGATAGAGACCCTGGCCGCGCGCCACGGCCGCCCGCTCCCCGCCGGTCCCGGTGAAACAAACATTTTCATCTACCCCGGTTTCGAGTATAAGGTGACGGATGCCCTGCTCACCAATTTCCACCTGCCGCAGAGCACGCTCATCATGCTGGTGTGCGCCTTTGCCGGCAAGGACCTCATCATGGAGGCCTACCGCCAGGCCGTGGAAATGCGCTACCGCTTCTTCTCCTACGGGGATTGCATGCTCATTTTGTGAGCTCAACCGTATGAAAAGAGCTTGACAACGGCTTCCGTACAGGGTACCCTGCGCGCGCATGCTGGACTGGGTGGACAAGGCGCTGAGCGCATCGAGCAGTTTTTTATGGGGGTATATCCTCCTCTTCTGCCTGTTGGGAACGCATCTTTATTTAACGCTGGTTCTTCGTTTTCCCCAGCGCTATATGCTGCGTGCCATGAGCTATTATTTCAAGCAGACAGGGCACGGGCACATCTCCCACTTTGCCTCGCTCATGGTATCCCTGGCGGCGAACGTGGGCACGGGCAACATCATCGGCGTGGCCGTGGCGGTGTCCACCGGCGGCCCGGGTGCCGTGTTCTGGTGCATGCTCACGGGCGCGCTGGGCATGGCCACGCGCTATGCAGAGTGCCTGCTGACCATCTGCTACCGCCGCAGTGATGAACAGGGGCGCATTGTGGGCGGCCCCATGTACGTGCTGGAGCACGGCATGCACTGCAAGTGGCTGGGAACCCTGTTTGCCGCCTTCACCGCCTTGGCCGCCTTCGGCATCGGCAATCTCACCCAGGCCAATGCGGTGTCCAACGTGCTTCGGGAATCCGCGCTGGAGGTGAACCCCTGGATTACCGGAATTGTCCTGAGCGCGCTGGTGGCGGCGGTGCTGCTGGGCGGGCTGCGCAGCGTGGCGCACACTTGCAAAACCTGTGTGCCTACCATGGCGATTGTCTACATCATCGGCTGCGTGCTGGTGCTGGTATCGCACGCGGATGCGGTTTGGCCCTCCATCTGCCTGATTGTGGATTCCGCGTTCAGCCCGCAGGCGGCCACGGGCGGCTTCATCGGCTCCACGCTCATGCTGGCCATGCGCACAGGCGTGCAGCGCGGCCTTTTCTCCAACGAGGCCGGCATGGGCTCCTCACCCATTGTGGCAGCCCCCGTGCAAACGCCCAACGCCGTGCAGCAGGCGCTTGTGGCCTCCACCGGCCCCTTCTGGGATACCGTGGTCATCTGCACGCTCACCGGCATCACCATCACCACCTGTCTCTATGCCCATCCGGAAATCGCGGCGGAGGACGGCTCCCTGCTGAGTTTCCACGCCTTCGGCACCCTGGGAGCATTGGGCTCGTGGCTGCTGACCATCAGCCTGGCATCCTTCGTGGTGTCCACCCTGCTGGGGTGGTCCTACTTCGGTGAGCGCGCCCTGCAGTACCTGGGCGGTGTGAAATGGATCATGCCGTACCGCATGGTGTGGGTGGTGGCGGTCTTTGTGGGCAGCATCATCCCCAAGAGCGACATTGTGTGGAACTTCGCGGACTGCGCCAATGCGCTCATGGCCCTGCCCAATCTTCTCAGCCTGGTGGTGCTCACCCCGGTCCTGCTCTACCAGACGCGCCGCTACCTGTGGGGCAACCGCCTGGACGAGGTGGACCCGGATGTTATTGCGGAACACCTGAAGCAGGAGCACGTTGAGGGTGCCGGGCAACCCCGCTGAAAAAATATTGCAAAAAAAATTGAACGTTTTGCCTGCGGGCGGCGTCTACCCTTCATCGGTTCTTCCGGTTGTGAATGAAGGAGAGAGCATTCGGAACCCGCTAGACAGGGAGGACTGAGTTTCATAGGTAGTAAGTTGGGTTGCACCCCGCACGGCTTTGAGCCTGCGGGGTGCGGCTTTTTTAGGGGATTCCGCGGCTAAATGGTGAAGCCGTTGCGGAACGGGTCGTCCGGCTCGCGGAAGAACTCGCTGCGCCCGGTCAGGAAAGCCTGGCCGGTGATGCGCGGGATAACGGCCCTGTATGGTCCGACTGTGCCGCCGGCGCGCAGCTCGCCGTGGAAAACGGAACCGATGTAGGATTCTGAAACCATCTGCTGATTGAGCTCCAGCTCGCCCAGGTGGTGCAGCAGGGTCATGAGCGCAGAGGTGCCGGAGCCGCAGGGGCTGCGGTCCATCTGCCCCTCGCCGAAGACAACGGCGTTGCGCATGTGCTTGGGGGCGTCTCCCTTTCGCTCGTAGAGGACGGTGAGGGTGATTTCGTTGGTGGAGGGGTTGGATGGGTGGCGGACCGTGACGGCGGCGTTGGCGGCATCACGGATAGCGAGCCCCAACTCCTGCAGATCGCGTGCGGGGCTCTCTTCCAGCAGCGCGGGTTCCAGCCCCAGCGCGGCGTAGTCCACCAGCACAAAGAAGTTGCCGGCGAACACCACATGCGCCGGCACGGGGCACGGCAGCCCCGCCACCTCCAGCATTACCGGCTCCGGGGTGTACACAAAGGACGGCACATTCTGGATGGTGACTGTTTTCGCCCTGCCTTGCGCATCGCGCTGCAGCTCGCCGATGATGCGGCCGCACACGGCGTCGATGACCACGCGGTCTGGGTTGTGCAGGGGCAGCCCCAGCTCCGTGGCGGCGCGGCTGGTGCAGATGGAGCCGTGTACGCACATGTCCAGGTAGCCGCCGGCGCAGATGTAGAGCACGCCCACGTCCGCATCCGGGGTGGCGGGGGGCATGAGGATGGAGCCGAACATGGCCTCGTGGCCGCGCGGCTCGTGCATGATGGCGCGGCGCAGTTCATCGAGGTGGGTTTTCACATAGTCCAGCCTTTCTCGCATGGTGGCGCCGGGAACGGCATCGAAGCGGGCATCGCGCAGCACGCGGCAGGGCTCGCCCGCCGCATGAAGGTCCAGGCAATGCAAGGAGGGTTCGCTTTCAGGGAGGTCAGTCATGTTGTGGAGAGGAAGATGTTTTGGGCCCCTGCGGCAGCAGGGATTGCGCGGCAGAGGCGGCCAGCACCAGCACCACGCCGAGCCACTGCAGCGGCCCCATGGTATCCTGATAGACCATCCAGCCGAGGGCCACGGCGAGCACGGGTTCCACATAGGCGATGGTGCCGTAGCGGATGGCGGAAAGGTGCTTCACGGCATAGGCCACCAGCACCAGCACCAGAAAGCCCTGCAGCACGCCGATGCACAGAAGGTACGGCCAGCCGGAGTCCACATGCTGCAGCGGGTTCTCCTGCATGAGGAAGGGGCCTGCCAGCACGGCGCCGCCAGCCGCAAATTGCCAGAATGTGCGCTGCAGCATGGTCACGTTGCCCGGTATCAGGCGGTTGAAGAGGATATACGCCGCGTAGCACACGCCGGAGAGGATGCCGTACACCACATCCAGCGCCCGGCCACCCGCGCCCACGCTCGGCCCGCACACCAGGGCTATGCCCGCCAGAGAGGCCAGCATCAACAAAAAATCCCGCGCACTCGGCATGCGCCGCCGTATCACCGCCTCTCCCGCCGCTGCAAACACCGGGCCCGTGTAGAGCAGCAGTGCCGCCACGCCCACGGAAAGCCCGCAGATGGCGTAAAAGTAGAACAGGATGCACAGGCTGATGCCGATGCCCGACACCACAGATTGCCATGAAAACGCCTTGCTGCCCGGGCGCAGCAGAAACAGGGGCAGCACCAACAGCAGGCCGATGGCGAATCGCACGAAGGAACAGGTTTGCGCCGCGCATTGCGACTCTTTCACAAACACACCCAGCGTACCCATAAGCACGCTTGCCACCACGGCACAAACCAGCGCTTTGACTTGCGAGTTCAACTTGTATATCCTCCCGCCCATTCTAGCACAACTGGGAAAGGTTGCAATACTTAGTTCCGGAGAGGGTGCGCGGGCCACATGTGTCCCAAAGATTGAGCTTGTCTTTTTATACGCATTGACAGGCAATCATTAGGGGCACCTCCTGTCACCACCACTACCTTGCCTTGAAATTCCATGCCTCCCACCATGCACCACACCCCCGCCCAACGCAAACGAAACCGGCACAGCAGCCGCAAGTGATTGGGTTACATGTAAAACTTCGTTCATCACCCCTGCCACTTTTCGGCAGCCGGGCCGCCTTCAGCGCGGCGGCGGCGTTGTTCCGTGGCAAAGGCGGCGAACTTCGGGAAACCGCAGGGCACGCAGGTCTCCAGTTCTGTCAGCACTTGGCGGGTGCTCTTTTTCTTCACGTCGGGCCGGCTCATGTAGCCGCCCAGCATGTAAAGCGCCAGCTTCATGACAGAGGTGCGGTCCAGGTTCCTTTCCTCCATCAACTTGGTGATGAGCCTATCCATTTCGCGCGTGCATCGGAACGTTACGACTGTTCTTTTCTCCATGGTTTTCAATGCCTTACTGTAAAAGTATAGCGGATTTGTTATCCGCTATACATTTTCGACAGCCAAAAAAAACAGCAACCATGCGGATTGCGGGGAATTCGGCCAAAGAAAAATCCAGAATTCATTTCGCAGAAATCCGCATGGACGCATCTTGAAAATTCCCGATAACCACAAGGAATTTTCAACATTTTTCACCCTTCCCGCTTGACACAGGATAACAAATCAGCTGACGTGCGCGCCTGGCAGCATAGAAAAAATGGGGCTCTAAGTGATTTTTTTTGAAAAAAATCATTTTTTGTTGTACATTTTGCCTTCTGGATGCTTAATAGGGTATAGACAAGCGCATGACCTGCATCACCACAGCTCCTGTTTCACGCCGCCGCACCGCCGCGCCGCCTCGCCATCGCGCTGCCGCTGCAAGCAGCTCTGGCGTGGCAAGCCGCCCCATCCTTTTCACCAAGGACGACAACAGCGTGACCGTGGCCTGCACTTACGACTACATGGGCCGCCGAGCCACCAAGGTCGTGACGGAGAACGGGCAAATCACCACCAGCCACCGCTTCCTCTACCGGGGCTACCTGCAAATCGCCTGCTGCGACCGCAAGCGCGCCGCCCATCCCTGCCTCTGGCTCATCACCTGGGATCCGACACAAGATGTCGCCACCCGCCCCCTGGCCATCCAAAAGGACGGCACCTGGTACACCTACGGCTGGGATCTCACCAAGAACATCTGGGAGGCCTACACCTCATCAGGCTACATCAGCACCGCCTACACCTACACTGCTTACGGCCAAGTCACCGCCAGCGGTTCCATCACCCAGCCCATCCAGTGGAGCAGCGAATACAATGAAGATGAGCTGGGGCTGGTGTACTACAATTATAGGCATTATAATCCCAAGGCAAAAAAAGGGAAAATAATTGATTAGCAAAAAGATTATTTTATGAAAACAATGTATCATTTGTTTAAGCCGATGTTCCTTTTGTTCATAGGAACATGGGCGTTCGGAGCGGATTCTGATTCTGGTATCGATATTGAAAAGGGGCAGTGCATAACTATCGAGGACAAAGGCATTTGCCGTTGTCCTTATATGTTTTACGAACCGGACGTTGACTATCTTATATTTGCAATTTCTGAAACTGAACACTGTTACATTATAAAGCCAAATGATTCCTCTATGCACCCCTTGGGAGCAAAGTGTGTAAATATGCACCTTGCAGGCTGGAACACTGGCCACATGATGAATGAACGCACGTGCGGACTAGAATTAAAAGAAGTGTTTATGCATGCCGAATCGGTTGAGTTGCTAGATATTTGGAGGCTAAAGAAAAAGTATGACTTGAATGGACGTCTCATGGATGAAGAAGAAGGCTACAGTCCTTCCAAAGAGTATCTCAAAACAAGAGCAAAGACTTGGAATAATCAATATCCAATTGCTGAACGCGATTTCGTTTTAGGGGATAAGCTGAAAGAAGGATGCTGTTATGATTATTCATATAATAACGGTTTTAGGTACGACATTGTCATGGGAGAGAAAAAGTATGTTCAGTCAGACAGTGAACTGAGGATTTTTTCGGGCAACAAAAATGGAAATGCCCTTGAAAAAGAAAAGACTATCGTCCAATTAAAGAAAAAAGCAATTGAGCAATACTCCTGTATTTTAAATCCGGAAGTATCTGTATTCATCTGGCTGATACAAACGGATGAAACAAACAAATTGTATCAATGGAATATCGTTTACTGTGATAATAATGGCAATATCATACGCCAAGCTACATTACCATTGATGAAATTATTTGAAGATGGCAGCAATTTCAGTTGTGACGGCTGTGGAGCTGATGCCATCTATACTCCTCAGGTGCTTGGTGATGGGGTTATTGTATTAACAAAATCCGAAAAGGAGCAGAAGAGATATGCGTATGTTTTACCTTTTTCTAATGAGATAAAAGAACTTAAATCATCTTCGTATGTTTTTGTACTTCCCTACATATTCAGAGGATTGACGATATTCTTCAGAACTGATTATGGAGCAGATAAAAAGGGATGTGGAATTTATTCATTACCAAGCGATTGGGCAACGAATAGAACCGTTGATTGAAATCATAATTATGTCTAACATCGGAATCCACATCAAAAACGGCGTACCGTTCGCGTTGCCAGAGGTCATAACATTGAACCATAAGCTGCAAATCCGGCCTGGAACTGATAGACTCCCTTTAACCTAAACTCCATCCCTCTATGGAATGGCAATGAAAAGCATCAAAGCGTCTACAAATGAAAGATAGTCGATTATATGATATGAAGCGCACGCCTCAAGAATCAATCGGAGTTAGTTTCTACAAAGCGAAGGGCGAGCGCTGCTTCATCCTTGCATTGGGAAGATGCTGCGAGTATGTGCGCTTGGAGTGGTTGGGCTATCGCTTCTGGCATGCGAGCGGCCGGAGGAAAAAGCATTCTTCCATGCCGTGGGGAAAGGAAATTCGGAGCAGATTCTCAAGCTGCTCAGCGAGGGAGCGCATGTGAATGCCAGAGATGCGAGTTTTAGCACCCCATTAACCGTTTTGCCTGGACTTCTCATCGAATTGAACACAAAAACAAACAGTAAACGCAATTGCAATGAAATACAGAATAATCAAGCAACTCATAGTAGGTCTTTTTATTGTCCTGAGCATGGTTCTGCTGTGGCAGAACAGCGATATGCGCGACCAGCTGCGCCAATACCGCGCAGCAGAGCGTTTTTTCGTCGAGAAAATGAGAACGCCGGAAGAATGTTGGGAGTTCGAAGAGAAGATGAGCGAACGGCGTCCTTGGGAAAACAAAATCCTGACAAACATGATTGCTATCGTGGCAGCGCAAAAGGGAGATGCCAGCGGCCAGTGCCTGCTGGGCTGTTCCGGCGGCTTGCTGGATAGGGATTACACCAATATCGAAGACAAGATGAGGAAGAGGGAAAGCTGGCTGCAGGCGGCAGCCCGACAAGGGAGCCTGAACCATCAGCTTGCTATTGCGTGGTTTTATGATAACCGTACCCCCATGGCGTACGAGCCCGATAAATGCGATGCCGACAGAGTCCGCGAAATAGAAAGGTGGCGCCAGCAAGCCTTCTACTGGTACCGGGAATGTGCATTGAAAAACGATGCCTACGCCATGTATAATGTGGGCATTATGTACATGCCCGGAGAAAGTCACACAGTAGTACCGGACACGGAAGCTGCAGAATTCTGGCTGAAGAAAGCCCAGGCGGCGGGGTATTCTGCCCAGTCTACAAATTGCGCCTTGGCCGGGGTGTATTGGAAGACGAACAGACGCGACGAGGCTATTGCCTTGCTGAAAAAAGGGGCAGAAAAAGGGGAAATAAAGGCAACTACATTGCTGAACAGGTATTTGGAAGAGGAGCGCCGGGAAGCCGCAGGCTCCGCGAAATGACATGGCTACCCAGTTGCGGGAAATTCCCGCATAGGGCAACAACAACAGCATGGTTGAACCACATGGAACAAAGCCGCAAGCAGCCCCCCCCCGCGCATCGGCCAAGACGCCCCGATGATAGGCGTATGCCACTACTGCTCCAAGTCCTTGCATCCCACTACGGAGGACTTGTGGGAGAACGCCTGGTACGTTTTCACGCACGGGATTCGTTTCAGGGGGCGTGCCACGCGGCGCGAGTTCTGGAGCTACGTGCCCTTTGCTGCATGTGTGGCGTATTTGATGGAGCTCACCTGGTCGGTCTGCCAAACGGCGCAAATTGAAGAGGGGACGCTAACCTCCGTGGCAGGCTGTATCCTGCAAGTGCTGAGTGCGTGGTTGCTGTTAGCCCTGCTGGCGGTGACAGTGCGACGCCTGCATGACGCAGGTCGCAGCGCATGGTGGCTTGTGCCGCCCGCCATCTGCTGCGCCGCCTACCCTTACATGGCGGAATGGGAGGACCGCGCTCTGAGAGCGCATGAACCGAGCACATGCATAGAGCTTGCAACCTATGCCCTGGTTTTCGCGGCCTTTCTGTTCTGTGTCTATATACTGGTGCAGCTGTACATGCCCTCACAGCCCAGCATGAACATATGCAGATATGATGTGAAAATTATTGACTCGGCATAAAAACATGTCTGTGTTATAATGCCGCCTGATGAAAAGGAAAACCAAGCAGCAAAATCTCCGGCACCTCACCATAGCGGAGCGTCACCAGGTCAAGCAACAGTTCTTCCGCCTGTACGAGAAAAACGGGAACTTGGCGGGGTGCGCCCGCGCCCTTGACATATGCAACCGGACGGCCACCCGGTGGAAGAAGGCGTACAAGGGCAATGGGGAGCGCGTGCAGCACGAGAGGCGGCACGGGCGGCGCAAGGGCGATGGGCGCACGCTCACGCAGGAACAGGAGAGGAAGCTGGCGTCCATGATAGTGGACAAGAATCCCATGCAGTACAAGTTCCGCTTCGCGTTGTGGAACGCCAAGGCAATCCGCGAGCTTATCCGTGCAGAGTTCGGATTGGACATGCCCCTGCGCACCGTGCGCCTGTACATGCAGCGCAACGGTTTCACTCCGCAACGCCCGGAGAAGCGAGCCCGAGAACAGAGGCCTGCGCAAGTCCGGCGGTGGCTTGGGCGCAATTACCCGCGCATCCGCAAGGCCGCCAAAAGAGTGGGGGCTGAGATATACTGGTGCGATGAAACGGGGGTGAGCACCCGGGAAAACTTCCAGCGCGGGTATGCTCCCAAGGGGAAGACTCCGCTGCTTGCCGTCACTTCCGTCGTGTCATGCCGCATCAGCATGATATCCGCCGTGAGCTGCCGCGGTGCGCTCTCGTTCCGCCTTTACACGGGCTCCCTGAGCGTGCTGCGCTTCCTCCGGTTCGCGCGGGCCGCGGCGCACGACAGCGCATCGGCAAAAACAGTGTTCATTGTGGACAACCTGTCGGTGCACCACGCCAGGCTGGTGCGGGCGTGGGCGGCAAGGCACCGCAAGGAGATAAAGATCTTCTACCTGCCCGCATATTCGCCGGAACTCAACCCCGACGAGCTTGTCAACAGCGATTTGAAGCTCGGCGTGGGACAGCGCGAGCCCGCCTCCGACAAGGAGAAGCTGGAATGCCAGGTGCGCGAGCACATGGAGGCAACCAAGGCCAACCCGGACAAGGTGCGCAACTTCTTTCAAAAATCAAGCGTCAGATACGCCGTCGATTAAGGACATGTTATGCTGCCGGAGCAATAATCTTTGAGGAAGATGAGTCACTGCACGCCTCGATTTGTTCATGGATTTGTGCACCGTCGACTATTCCTTAAGATCCTGTATCTTCTTTTG
This sequence comes from Akkermansia sp., assembly GCA_045616565.1. Classification (GTDB taxonomy): domain Bacteria; phylum Verrucomicrobiota; class Verrucomicrobiia; order Verrucomicrobiales; family Akkermansiaceae; genus Akkermansia. The sequence goes on from JAZLHB010000161.1 coordinate 85,772, forward strand.
GGTAGCTCTCGCTTCGTATTGTTTCAATGCGAGCTGAATTATTCTGTTGCGTTTTTCCTTGGCTTTTTTTAATTTGGTGCATTGGGAGGCATAGTGGGACGCAAGGCCTTCCACCAAATCCTTATCTTCAGAAATGCTTGTCATGAGGCTGAATGCTTGGTTAAGCGCGTTACCCTTGTTCAATGCATCATAGCATGAGTGAGGCTCGAACTGTGCATCCTGCACGGTTTCACTGAAGATTTGTTCTATTGTCAATCCTTTCGTGCCAATGAGGATTAAAGAGGCCTGGCAGAGGGGGTCTTCAACATGGGAAATCATATCTATAGTGGCATGGAGAACACTTTCTTCATCGTTCACACCTCTGTCTGTAGAATCTTCTGTCCTAATCTCCGCCTCGTACGATTCATACTGCTTTTGCGTCGCTTTCAGTAACAGTTCCCTCATTTTTTTCCCTTTTTCCAAGGCGGCTCCTTTTTTTTCGAATTTGGAAAGCACCTTCTGTCCGATTTCCGAACTTTTGCTTGTTGTGTCCAGAACCTCTAGAACAGCCTCTAGGCAATCTTCATGAAGCAATTGTTCATATACGAAGCACAGCTCACCCTTAGAATTGGCGTAGCTGTGCTCAAGAGCGTTCTGAATTGGCACTTCCTCCACCAGACATGCTACCAGTGCCGTACGGGCCTCCCCAACTATTTTCTGCTGTATCTTCTTTGCGACGTTTTTGAAATCCCTAGCCTGTTCTTTCTCATTACGTTTCTCCTGTACGTCTTCCTGTTGCTCGTCTCCTTGTGAATCACCTTCTTGTATATTTTCGCCGCCCTTGCTCCTTTGGGTGAAGTATTGCTTCATGACCTTTATCTCTTTGGAATAAGAGGCGAATACAGCATTAGCGCCGCACTTGTCTTTTGTTTCAAAAATGAATGACAATTCCTCCTCCTCTGCTGGTGACACATCACGCAAGGTGGCATTCAATGGATACACATTGCCGTCAGTCGCAACAAACTTGACCTCATCTCTTAAAGTTTTATGCATATTGGCATCATGCGTTAAATCGCCTCCTTCTATATAAAGGGAACTTCCGTCTTCCATAAAGTGAAAGTGATAAAACACGGCAATAAGAGCATCTCGTAATTTTGTTGGCATTTTTTTCAAATAGCCCTTTGCTTTGTTGGTTGCTTTAATGTCTTTCACATAGGGCGCTGTGCGCTCTTTTCCCTTGGAGCCGCCATCCCTCGCCGCATAGGTGGGACATGTGGTGAACCAAGCGGAAGCCAGTAGTGCCAAAACCAGGGTTTGTACTCTCATAAGTGTTTTATAGGTTGGTGGGGAATGAACTCTTATTCTCTCTCAAGTTCGAGGATGTCGTTTTTGGCAGCCTTGGCCTCGTATTTTTTTAAGGCAATCCGTATGGAGTTTTCTCGTTTTTTTTGGCCGTTTTCCTGAGCCTCGCATTCATCCGGGTAGCGAGATGAAAGCTCGGCAGGCAAGCTTCTGTTTTCAGCGACATTCATCATCATCTTGAAAGCCTGCTCCAGCATACCCACATTGTTTAACACATCATAGCAGGAGTGGGAGGTCTGATGTGAATCCAGAACGGCCTCGCTGAAGAGCTGTTGTATGTTCAGCTCCTTTTTGGCAATCTGGAGCAAGGCGGCGCGGCATAGCGGTTCTTTTGCCTGTTCAATTATGCATACTGCGGCATCCAACCCGTTTTTTACATCCGTTTCATCGCCGTTCCCTGATATTTGGGATTTGACTTCAGCCTCATACGCATCATATTGTTTTTGCAACGCTTGCATGTGCAACGTCCGCAATTTCTCCCCCTTTGCCAAGGATTTTCTCTTCTTTTCGAATTTGGCAAGTACCTTCTGCCTGACTGCTGGGCTTTTTTTCGTTGTGTCCAGTACCTCTAGAACAGCCTCAAGGCAATCTTCATGAAGCAATTGTTCATACACAAAGCATTGCTCCCCCTTGGAATTGGCATAGCTGCTCTTGAGCGCTTTCTGGACCGGCACATTCTCCACCAGGCATGCCACCAGAGCCGTGCGGGCCTCCCCAACTATCTCCTGCTGTATCTTCTTCGTGATATTTTTGAAATCCCTAGCCTGCTCTTTCTGAGAACGTTCCTCCTGCACATCTTCCTCCTGATCATCTTCCTCCGGATCATCTTCTTGAGCACTGTCATCCTTGTCATTATCATCTTCTTGTGCGACTTTTCCCCTCTTGTCCCTCTGGGAAAAATATTTCTTCATAATCTTAACCTCTTTGGAATAAGAGGCCAATACGGCATCGACACTATACTTCTGTTGGGTTGCCAAAATGAAGGACCATTCCTTGTCCCAGGACGTGGTAGATGAGTTAAATGTATTCCATACGGCGGAATTTAACCTGTACTCTTTGCCGTCAGTCGCAATAAACCTGACTTCCGACTTTAAAGTTTTAGGCATATTTATCCCATCCTTCACATAATACGTCTCACTGCCACCTTCCTTGAACGGGGAGCTCCCGTCTTCCATAAAGTACAATTTATATGAATAGGCAATAAGCCCATCACGCAAGCTTACCGGCCAGTTCTTTATATAATCTTCGGAGGTTTTGATAGCCCCATTGCTTGTTTCTTTCGTAGAATTGTGTTTATTCTCTCTGGCATGGCTTTTCTTTGCTGCATAGGCAGGGCATATGGCGGACCAAGTGAAGGCTAATATCACCAATGTAAGAATTTGAGATCGCATCGTTATTATGTTTGATGTTTGTTATTCGTTCTCGAGCTCTTTCAGGCTTTTTTGGGCTTTGTGAGCCTCGTATTGTTTCTGGGAAAGCTGGATGAGGTTGTCTCGCTTGATTAGTTGTTTCCTTTGGGCTTCGCATTCGTTTGAATAGCGTGTTGCAAGTTCGCAGGAAACGCTTTTATGCTCTGCAACGTATGCCATGAGGGTGTATGCCTTTTCCAACATTCCCGCTTTGCTCAACACGTCATAGCATGATTGGGGAATGTGCCAAGCATCCAGCACAGTCTCTTCAAATAGCTGTTTGACCGTTAAACTGTCCACAGCAATGCGGCACAGGGCTGCCCGGCATGGTTTGTTGTGAACTTGCTCTATCATCTCTATGGTTACCTGAAGGTAGCTTTCCTCATCGAGTTTACCGCCGTTGTCCGACATTTGGGATTCCAATTGTACTTCACAAGCCTCGTATTGCTTTTGCGCGGCTTGCCTGTGGAGGGTGCGCAACCGCTCTCCCTTCTCCAAGGCCTTTCTTTCTTTGTCGAAGTTGGAAAGCACCTTTGCGCACACTTCGTCGTCATTTACGGCATCATCGAGTATCAGCAATGCATCGTTCAGGCAATCTGCCTGTTTCAGTTCCTCATACACAAAGCAGAGTTCTCCTTTGGAGTTGGCGTAACTGTGGAAAAGGGCGTCTTCCGGAGCGACTCTCTCTATCAGGCAAGCGAGGAGAGCGTTGCGGACTCCTTTCTCCATTGTGCCTTTTGCCATGCTTTTAGAGATGGCGTTCGCCTTTTTTGCGGTGTTCTTCACCATGCGCTGCTGTGACATCTGTTTCTCTTGCGCAAATTGCCTGTCTTTTTTCTTGGCCTCGTAATTTTGTTTCAGTGTGTCAAGCTCATCTGAGAAGGAGGATGTAATTTTATCTCCGTATTTAGATATGGCTCCATCTACGTACCACCAGTCTGCCCTGTCGGATGACCTTATCCCGTCAACGACATCTTTGCACCAGTAGTACTCCTTGCCGTCAGTCGCGATGAACTTGGCTTCTTTTTTGACCCTTTTCGAGGGTGACTCAAAATCCGTTGAGTAGCGTAAGCCCTCTAAAACAGCTAGGTCCAGAGGTTTGCCTGCATACGGCTTTCTTACCCCGTTCAAGTAGGGAGATTTCCCGTCATCAGTGAAGAGCAGGCCTGCGTAATCAGCCAGGAAGGCATCTCGGCGCTCTGCTTTCCAGTTTTTCAGTTTATTTATGGCTGTATCAATGATTTCAAGCCTGTTGTTCGGTTGGGCTGCAGCGTAATGGGTGAAATGCACCCCCTGTACCCGCGCCCCTGCAACTTGCATGGATGAGAGATAAAAAAAGATAAAAATAGTGCCGATGCGACATTTGGAATCATGCTTCCATTATACGCTGATCTACTCGTTTGTCAAGGGTCTGATGAAAAAAAACAGGGCAAACGCATTGGGAAGTCGTACTTTCTCATTGACCGCTTTCAACTGATTTTTCATCGTTGAACACATGGAAGAGGATTTCTTCCAGTACTTCCGTATTCCATGCAGCCTGCTTGCGCATCCTCGTCAGGGATTTTGAGCCGCGAGTCTTCTTCTTGTGGCTGCGCAGCAGGTTCAGGACCACCTTCATCAGGCGCGAATAGTTTTCCGCTGCATTGCAAGCCCTCTTGCGGCTGGCATCCTCCCCAAACACAACATCCAATACCCAGTGCATGCTTTCCACCATCCAGTGGTTGCGGATTGCATGGGCTATCAAGGCTCCCTTGTCCCGCGGCAGGTTGGTAATATAGCAACGCTGCTGTTCAGATTCGGTCTTCCTTTTCTTGTCGTATCGCCGGCTCTCGACCACAACCAGGGCCGAGAGCCCCGGCCAGTTCCAGATTCCCGTGACAAAGCTCAAATCCCTGTAGGTCTTGTAGGTCCGTTCCTCCACCCGCCCGTGTCCTGCGTCGATTTCCTTGAATGTTGCCGTCGGGCGCACCATCTTGGCCGTCTCCAGGACCTGTTCGTGGAGATTGCGGTGGTTGTCCTTCACGGCCAGTATGTAAGAGGCTTTTTTCTCCTCGACTATCTTGCGCACGATTGACTTCTGGCATCCCATGGCGTCGGAGGTGACTACGCATCCCTCGATATCAAGCATATCCAGCAATTGGGGCATGACCGTAATTTCATTTGTCTTGCTGTCCACGTTGAGCTGTCCCAAGGATACCCCCTCGTCGCTCAAGCATGCACTGACTATGTGGGCATAACTCTCGCCGACCTTGTTCCCTGCTCCCCGGATGGTTTTGCCGTCTATGCTTATAACGGAGTCTTTGGAGACTTTCACGAACCTTTTGATCGACTTCCGGTAGTTCTCCTCCAGGACTGCGGGATCCATGATGGCAAAGACCCGGTTGAAGGTGTCATGGGACGGGATGCCGGCGGGCAGTTCCAGATACTTCCGGAAGAAATCCTCGTGAGCTATCGCGTAATCCTCAATCTGGTTCCATGTATCGGCATCCGCAACCCCTGCCGCTATGGCGATGAAAAGGATGTCGCTGAGCTTGTGTTTTTTTTGCATTGCCCGTACGCGGGTCCTGGACGTTCTCTAGTTCGCTGATAAAGTCGCGCATTTGTCAAATATAGCACAAAATACGCGCAACTGCTAGAAAATCAAGAAATAGCGATAACTCGTTGAGTATAAATTTCAAGGGCGCTTCTACGGCCTGTGCGCAGACTGCCTTGTATGACAAAAGTCAAATGCGTTTGCCCTGTGAAAAAAACGGCATGTTTCCCTTATGCGTATGATTTGAGGGCAGACGGAGAGGAATCGGAATTTTCAAACGATGCGGCGCCGAGGTAAGTCGTGGAGAGCAGCCTGCTTATTGTAAATATAAGGGGACTTCTATTTAACCGAAAAGGGTGACTGAGAGGGTATGGTCGGAAAAAACGAGGAATCATATCAGAATTCCAAAACACGTGGGAAGTGCTGTACTGGCGGTGTTACACGGATATGTCCAAGAAACACCCCTCGCCATCGCTTCCGCTCAGAGAGCTTTTCCAGCTGCGCCCCAACACCGTCATCCGCCACGGACTGGACAAATTGTCAGGCTACATCGACTTCGAGGCGTTCCGCCCCAGGCTCGACGAGCTGTGCCACTACAGCGACAAGGGGCGCCCGCACTACGATGTGGTGGTGATGTTCCGCATACTCATACTGCAAACGCTCTACGACCTGAGCGACGGGGACACGGAGTACTGCATCAGCGACCGCCGCAGCTTCCAGGACTTCGTGGGACTGCGCGGGGTGGACGACATACCGGACGCCCGCACGATATGGGCGTTTCGTGAAAGGCTGGGAGCCGAGGGCGCGCGCGGGCGGCGCCGCTCACCCTTGCAAAAGTCTTTCCATCCGGGGCAAAGCGTGGTAGAATGCCGCGCACGAATATGAGTGACACCACAAAGTACCGCAACCTAGCCATTATCGCCCATGTGGACCACGGAAAGACCACGCTGGTGGACCAGCTGTTGAAAGCCGGCGGCACCTACCGCGAGAACCAGGAGGTGCAGGAGCGTGCCATGGACTCCATGGACCTGGAGCGCGAGAAGGGTATCACCATCAAGGCCAAGAATACCTCCATTCACTGGAACGGTTACACCATCAACATTGTGGATACCCCCGGGCACGCGGATTTCGGCGCGGAGGTGGAGCGCGTGATGAAGATGGTGGACGGCGTGATCCTGGTGGTGGACGCGTACGAAGGCCCGCAGGCGCAGACTCGCTTTGTGCTGCGCAAGGCGCTGCAGGAGGGCCTGCTGCCGATTGTGGTGGTCAACAAGATCGACCGCCCGCACGCAGACCCCGCAAAAGTGCACGACCAGGTGCTGGAGCTGCTGCTGGAGCTGGATGCCACGGAGGAACAGTTTGAAGCTCCCTTTGTGTACGGCTCCGCGAGGGACGGCTATTTCATGAACAGCATGGAGGGAGAGCCGCCCGTGGACTGCACGCCCCTGCTGCACCAGATTGTGCAGCACATTCCCGCACCCAAGGATGCGGACCCGGAAAAACCGTTCCGCATGCTCATCTCCAACATCGACTGGGACGACTATGTGGGCCGCGTGGCGGTGGGCCGCATCAGCAGCGGCCGCGTGCAGAAGGGAGACACGCTCTACCTGCTGCGCCCGGACGGCACCCGCGTGCAGGGCAAGGTGACCAAGCTTTTCGAGTACAGCGGCCTGCAGAACACGGAATCCGCCGTGGGCGAGGCCGGCAACATCATCGGCCTTTCCGGATTCGAGGACGTGGATATTGGCGAGACGCTGGTGGCCGACCCCGAGGGCGAGGCCCTGCCGTTCGTGGACATTGAGCCGCCCACCGTGCAGATGGAATTCAGCATCAACGACGGACCGCTCGGCGGCAAGGACGGCAAGAACGTCACCAGCCGCGTCATCCGCGAACGCCTGATGCGCGAGATGCGCACGAACATCTCCATCAAGGTGGAGGACACGGATTTGGCGGGCGTGTTCATGGTATCCGCCCGCGGCACCATGCAGATTGCCATTCTGGTGGAGCAGATGCGCCGTGAGAACTATGAGGTGCTCGTCTCCCGCCCCAAGGTGATTCTGCGGGATGTGGACGGCGTGAAGCAGGAACCGTTCGAGACAGTGTTCATCGAGGTTCCGGACGACTGCGTGAACGGCGCCGTGCGCATCTTGGGCAACCGCCGCGGCATTTTGGAGCACATGGAGGCCAACGGCAGCGGCCGCACCTTCATTCAGGCCACCATGCCCACGCGCGGCATCATCGGTTTCGAGTTCGAGCTGGTGAACCTCACCAGCGGCCACGGCATCTTCTCCCACCTCTTCAAGGAGTACGCTCCCTACGCCGGGGAAATCACCACCCGCCAGAGCAGCACGCTCGTCTCCATGGAGAGCGGCATTGCCAGCCCGTATTCCCTGCAGGCCATGGAGGAGCGCGGCCCGCTCTTCATCGGCCCCGGCGACGAGGTGTACGAGGGCATGATTGTGGGAGAGAACCCCAAGCCTATCGACATTCCGGTGAATCCCACGCGCGAAAAGCACCTCACGAACCACCGCTCCGCCAACAAGAACGTCTCCATCCAGCTCACCCCGCCGCGCATCTTCTCCCTGGAGCGCGCCATCGAGTACATTGAGCCGGACGAGCTTGTGGAGGCCACCCCCCACTTCATCCGCATGCGCAAGCGCATCCTGGATGCCACCGCCCGCAAGCGCGCCGGGTACGCGGAGCAGAAGCTCGGCTAAACCCTTCACCCCCGTCAACCGCCATGTGGGACACCATTGTGAGCTACGGAACAGACGGCCTGCTGTATGCGGCGGCCGTTATCCTGTGCGCCGTGGGGCTGGTGGGCTGCGTGCTGCCGTTTCCGGGGCATCTCTTTGTGCTGGGGGCATGCATCTGTGCCGGCCTGGCGCACGGCGAGCCCTACCCGTCCTGGTGGATGTGGGGCATCCTGGTGGCGCTCATGGCGCTGGGCATGATAGTGGACACGCTCTGCTCCATGGCGGGGGCCAAGAAGTTCGGCGGCTCCAAGGCTGCCATGTGGGGCGTGATACCGGGCGTCATCATCGGCGCGTTTTTCGCCCCCATCGGCCTGTTTGTAGGGCCGTTCCTCGGGGCCTTCCTGGCAGAGGTGATTATCATGCGCAGGGAGCTGGGCAAGTCCACCGTCTCCGGCGTGGGCGCCACCCTCGGCTACCTGGCCGGCGTGCTCTCCCGCTCTGCGGTGGCCATTGTCATGCTGCTTTTCTTCTTCATCTTCATGTGGTGAGCAGGAGCGGCTCGTTTCGGAAGCTCCGTTGCACGCTTCGCGCATGCGGCACCCGCGCCGCAACCATGCAAAATGGCGCACCGTTGCCGGTGCGCCATTTTGCAATGTTTTTTTGGATGATTACCTGGTGTAGTTGCCGGGGTCTTCCGTGATGGTGACATCGTGCGGGTGGCTCTCCTGCAGGCCGCCGGAGGTGATGCGCACAAAGCGGGCGTGGTCGCGCAGGGCTGCCAGGTCCTTGGCGCCCAGGTAACCCATGCCGGAGCGGATGCCGCCCACCAGCTGGTAGATGACATCACCGAGCATGCCCTTGTAGGGCACGCGGGCCTCCACGCCCTCCGCCACCATCTTGCCGCTGGCGTTCTGGCCGTAGCGGTCGCTGGAGCCGGCGCGCATGGCTCCCAGGGAGCCCATGCCGCGGTAGGTCTTGAAGTTTCTGCCCTGGTAGTGCACCACGGCGCCGGGGCTTTCCTCGCACCCGGCAAGCATGCCGCCGAGCATGATGAGATCCGCACCGGCGGCGAGCGCCTTCACGGCATCACCGGAATAGCGGATGCCGCCGTCTGCAATCAGGGTCACGCCGGCGGGGCGGGTGACTTTGGCCACCTCCTGAATGGCGGTGAACTGGGGCATGCCCACGCCGGAGATGATGCGGGTGGTGCAGATGGAGCCGGGGCCCACGCCCACCTTGATGGCGCTGGCACCGGCGGCCACGAGGTCGCGCGCGCCGTCTTGGGTGACCACGTTTCCGGCCACCACGGGCTTGCCGAGCTCACGGAGCTTGGAAATCACCTCCAGCACGCGGCTGGTGTGGCCGGTGGCGGCATCAATGAAGAGTGCATCCGCCCCGGCTTCCAGCACGGCCTGCGCGCGGTCCCAGAACTCCGGGCCCGGGCCCACGGCTGCGCCGCAGCGCAGGCGGCCCAGGCCGTCCTTGGTGGATTCCTGGAACGCATCGCGCTTCTGGATATCCGTTTCCGTGATAAGGCCGGCCAGACAGCCGTTCTCATCCACGAGCGGGAGCTTTTCAATGCGGTTGGAGTAGAGAATCTTGCGGGCTTCCTCCTGCGTGGTGCCGGGGGTGCCGGTGATAAGGCGCTCGCGCGGCGTCATCACGTCTGCCACGGTCATCTTGCCGAGCTTCTGGCCCTCGAAGAGGCGCATGTCTCGGCCGGTGATGATACCCTCCAGCTTGTTGTCCGCGTCCACCACGGGGAAGCCGGAGAAGCCGTGCTCATCCATGATGCGCTTCACCTGGCGCAGCGTCATGTCCCGCGTCACGGTGATGGGCTTGGTGATGACGGCGTTCTCGAAACGCTTGACCCTGGCCACCATGGCGGCCTGGTCGTCAATCCGGTTGTTGCGGTGAATGACGCCGAGACCGCCCTCGCGGGCCATGGCGATGGCCATGTCCACCTCAGTTACGGTGTCCATGGGGGCGGAAAGGATTGGCAGGCGGAGGGAGAATCCGGGGCAAAGCTGGGAGGACGGATCGGCTTCGCCGGGAAGGATAGTGCTCAGGCAAGGCAGGAGGAGCACATCATCAAATGTGAGACCAAGTTGAATTTCTTCCATGGCTCAGACTATAACGCCAGAGGGCTTTTGGCAAGCCCAAAAATTTACAATCTACAATTTGCGATTGGCAATTTTGAAAAATCGGCGCGCCGAAAGCGCGCGGTTAGGCGGGTTTCACGCCATTTGGCGGCTTTCGCATTTTTCCTGCTCCGCAGCCTTACGCATCGGCAATGCGCTTGCGGATGGTGAGCTTGTTGCAGCCGTTGGAGAATTCGTACTCCACGGAGTCCATGAGCTGCTTGCAAAGAAAGATGCCGAGCCCGCCGATGGGGCGGTCCTCCGCAGAGAGTGTGATATCCGGGTCTTCCTTCTCCAGGGGGTTGAACGGCACGCCGGCGTCCCGGAGCACAATGCTGAGCACGCCGTCTTTCACATAGGTTTCCGCCTCCAGATATCCCGCGCCGTCGGCATAGGCGTAGTTGACGATGTTCTCCACGGCTTCCTCCACGGCAAGCCGGAGCTTGAAGAGCAGCCCCTCGTCCTTGGGCATGTCTTCTGAACTCATCACGGCCTCGATGATGCTGGCGGTAAGTCCGTCGATAGGGTCGAATCTCTTGTACATGTTTATTCTAGGTAAAGGTTGCGCAGGTTTTGGATATCCTGCTCGGAAAGGTGCATTTGGTTGTGCAGATAGTTCTTCATGCCGCCGTAGCGGGTGTCGATGATATCCAGCGCATGCTGCAGGCTGGAGGGATGGATGCCCACCATGGCGGTGACGGTGTCCAGGTCCTCCTGCGTGGCGCCGGCGGCCCTCATCTTGGGGATCAGGCTATCCAGGCGGTCCTTGAGGGCACGCAGGCTGTACGCGTGGTCGGCTGCAATGGTGGCGCGGTCCGCGCCGAGAGCGGCGAGCACCAGGGCGGAGCCGAAGCCTGTGCGGTCCTTGCCGAAGGTGCAGTGCCAGAGCACGGCGCCGTCATGCGGTTCCAGCAAGGTGTGCAGGAATCTGGAGTACACGGCCTGGTTGGCGGGAGCGGTGGCGAATTCAGACACGATTTCGCGCGCTGCAGCCTTGGTGGAGGGTTTTCGTGCAAAGCGGATGAGCTGCTCCCCGGTGGGCGGCTGGGGGCCGTTGACCAAGAGGAAGAAATCCTTCATGGTGTCCATGCGGCGCACGGTGCAGGTGAGCGGCAGGTACTGCGTGCCGGCGGGCACGAGATCGGGGTTCATGCCGCGCTCGATATCCGTGCGGAAATCCACCACGGTGGAAAGTTTGCCGAGATGCCGGAAATCCGCCGCCGTGGCTTGGGAAAGGTTGCCGCTGCGCAGGAGCTTGCCGCTGCGGATGGTGCGCCCGTCCTCCATGCGCAGGCCTCCCATGCTGCGCGCGTTTTTGACGCCCTCCAGCGCAATGGCGCGTTCCGGCGAATCTGCGGGCACTTCATGCCGCGCTGTGCCGCAGGAGCAGCAGAGCAGGGCGGCTAGCAGGAGGGAAAGGATGGAGCGGGTGCGTTTCATGGCGTGTCAGCTGAGCAGGTACTTGTTTATGAATTCCCGGGTTTGGGGGTGGTAGGTGCCCAGGGTGGTGAAGTACACCATCTTGAGGGCGGCGAAGGCGGATGCCTTCTCCTCGATTTCAGCCACCTGCTCCGGGGTGGTGGCTCCGAAGTATTCACGCAGGAAAACCTTCCAGAATTCGGCCATGGGCTTGCGGTCCACGTGGTAGTATTTCTTCGTAAGCTCCTCCTCGCTGAGCATGGTGATGATGTAGAGCATGCCGATATCGAACCAGGGGTTGCCCCAGCCGAAGTCGCTCATGTCGATAAAGAGGTTCTCCTTGCCGTTGGTGATGACGTTGCCCATGTGCAGGTCTCCATGCACGCAGGTTTGGGATGCCGGGATGTTGTTGATGAAGGCGTGCACCTTCACTTTCTCCTCCACCTCCAGCATGTCGCAGTCGTCCACGAATTTGTGGTAGAGTTCCGCCACGTTCGGGAACACGGTGGTGTCGCACGGGGTTTCGTGCAGCTTCTTGGTCATGGCGGCAAAGGTGGTTGCAAGCTCCTCCAGGCGCTCCGGTTCCTCGCTCATGATGCGGGCGAAGGAACGCTTGCCCGCCACGCGCTCGAAGGTGAGACCGTGGCGTCGCCCGTCATGCACAATGTCACCGCTCATGGGCGTGGGTATGCCCATGACAAAGGCGGAGCGCGCAATGCGCTTCTCACGCTCCACCACGGCAGAGGGCATGAAGTCGTAGTACAGCTTCATCATGGAATCCCCATCGTTCTTGAAATAGGAGATGGCGGTGTAGCCGTCTCCGGATTCCTTGTAGTCGGACATGTCGATGCGGCGGGAGGCTCCCAGGATGCTGACGGTGTTGGCCACGCCGGTGGTCTCAAAGCGCTGCAGCACATCACGGGTGGCATCCACGATATGGAAGACGAAGCCCTTCCTGCGTGCATGGAGCAGGGCGCGCAGCGCGGCGAATTTCACGCTGGGCACCTGCGCAAAGTTCAGGGTGTACACGCAGTTCTTGGACATGGTGCCCAGAAGCTGGCGGGCACCGTCTGCATCCAGCACGCCCTCCACCATGATGAGATTGCCGGGCTGTTCCTCAAAGGAGAAGCCGGAGGAGATGCGGCTGAACACGTAGTTCACCAGCTTGGAGAACTCCACATAGGCGGCGGTGTTCTCCAGGCCGGAAAAGGCTTTCAGCAGGCCGCGCCAGCGCCAGGCGTGCTCGTGCGGGTCCTTGCAGTGGAACTTGTCCCAGGCGTGGTTGCCCTCCTTGGCGAAATCACGGGCAATGCCGCGCAGGTTGGAGAGCTTGTCGCCCATGGCCACTATCTTGACCTCCAGCGGGGCGTTTGCCAGGTGGCGCATGGCGGTTTCCTTGCGGGCGCGCCAAGTGTCCTCCGGGGAGGCACCCTCCACGCGCTTCTCGCTCTCCGCCTCCACCAAATCCGCCACGCGGTCGCCGAACTCGCGGCGTATGTCCTCCACCGTGGTGGGCGTGTCCTCCACCACGTCGTGCAGCGCGGCGGCGGCCAGCATCTCGCGGTCGGAGGTCATGGTGGCCACAATCTCCACGGCCTCCATGCAGTGGATAATGTAGGGGAACCCCTTGCCGCGGCGCTCCGTGTTGGCGTGCGCGTTGATGGCGAAAATCATCGCCTTGTCGAACAGGGAAGTATCGGTATATTTATTGGACATTGGCGGAAGTGTTTTGAATCCATTGGAGCTCGTGCGCCAGCTCCATGATGCGGGTGGCGCGCGCCTGGTTGTAGGGGCCGGGGCCGTTGAGCTCCGCGAAGAAATCCTCCAGGGCGCGCTCGCGGTAGCCCTTGTGGATGAGATGGGCGATGCAGAGGTTTTGCAGGGCCAGGGAGGAGGATATGATATCCAGGTCCGTGCCGCCAAGCTGGTGCAGCGCAAGCTGGTACGCCGCTTCCGAGTATTCGTGTTTCATCTTTTCCACGTCCCCTAGCGTCTTGAACCCCATCCCCTGCAGCACGTTCAGGTAGCGCATGGGCGCGTCCTGCATCACCTCCGCCTGGTTGATTGCGGCAATGCGGTTGGTGAGACGCTCGAAGGGGTGGATGGCCAGGTAGCTGCGGAAGGTGTCGCCGTTGAGCCCCACCTCGTCGAAATTGCCGCTGCTCACCAGGGTCTGCACCTTGCGGCGGTAATCCGTAATCTGGCGGCGGATGCGGCTGAACTCGTCGTCCGCCAGCTCCAGCATGCCCGCCAGGCGGGTGAGGTTGCGCAGGTGCTCCACGGGCACCTCCACGCCGGATTTGTAGCCGGTGTCGTGGTTGATGTTGGCCCACACGTGCTGCAGCGCGGTGCGCATTTGCAGCTCAAAGCGGTATTGGTTGATTTCCGGGTGCGCGGGGTCGTGGTAGAGTTTCTCCGGGATGCGGCAGATGTAGTGGAGCGACATGTAGCCGAAGCTGTTCAGCTCATGCATCTTGCGCTTGTCCACGGAGTTCTCCCGGTCCACGTCGAAGAGGTCCTCCGCAAGCGCGGCTATTTTGTCCACCTCGTCGCTGTAGAACGTGATGACGCGCGCACCCAAGATGTCGGTGATGTCATCAAGTGTCCGGTACTTGTGGCCCTTGAGCTGGAGCTTGCCGATGAGGCTGTCCTCCGCCTTGACGCGGGCCTCCACGGCGGTGACGAGGATATTGAAGCGGCCGAGACACTTGCGCAGCTCGGCGAGCACAATTTCCTTCATCTTGGCAAAGACCGGCTGCATCTCTTGATATTCCTCAAGGATGAGCTGGCAATGCAGGTCCAGGCCGTGGGAATCGGAGAGCTCCATAGCGAGCGTTCTTCCCGGTTACTGAATGTTGATGATATTGGAAAAGCCGGTGATATCGAACACCTCCTTCACAGAGGGGGACATGTTCTTCATCACAAGGGAGCCGCCGTTCTTCATCACGCTCTTCTGCAGCATGAGGAAGAGGCGCAACCCCTGGCTGGAGGTGTACTCCAGCTTGGCGCAATCCAAGGTGATGGCGGCTTGCTCCGCCTGCATGAGCGGGGCTATGTCCTCCTGGAACTTGGGAGCGGTGGTGGTGTCCAGCCGCCCTTCGAGCGCCACGTCGTACGCTTTTCCGTTGTGTTTAATGGTTACGTTCATAGTTCAATCTCAACTTAGCCATCATACGCCACCGCCCACTTGGAGTCAAGCTCATCTTGCTTCATGCACAGGGCAAACGCATTAGGGTTGTGTCATGCGGAATAGCGTCATAATATCATATTTAATACATATTGTAAATTTGTATTTCTACAAAACAAACAATTTTGCTATATTGATATTTTCTGCTTGCTTTAATAAATGTGTTGCAT
>JAZLHB010000162.1:0-1795 GCA_045616565.1 Akkermansia sp.
GACGAAGCCCTGACGAAGCCCTGACGAAGCCCTGACGAAGCCCTGACGAAGCCCTGACGAAGCCCTGACGAAGCCCTGACGAAGCCCTGACGAAGCCCTGACGAAGCCCTGACGAAGCTAGTCCAGCCCCGCCAGATTGTATGTGCGCCTTGGAGATGTCGCCGGGCCACGGGACACTGCAACTTTCAACTGCAGCAACTTTTGAAGCCTTCTCCCTATTGTTTCACGCGACAACTTCAACGCGCCGGCCAATTCTCTCGCCATCACATCCCTGTGACCGGAAAGGTAGACCAGAATGTCCTTCTCCACATCGTCCAGGATATTCCAAACATCGTCTCCCACGGATTTTGAGACACTGTCCTCGCGGCGCATCCTGCGGGTGTGGATGTTGTTCTTCAATACAAGCTTGAAAGAGCCGGCACCTTCCGTAAATTCGGGATCGTCCAAGAAGGCTCCCTCCATGTCCGCATAGATTCGCGGTACGCCTTCGTTCAGCTCGCGCACCCATTTCAGCTCGGTGAGCACGCGCGTAATCAGCGGATTTCTGGAGCATCGCGTTTTGCGCATGTTTTCCAGCGTCACCGGGTGGGGGAGCCTGCCGGGGCTCTCTATCTCCATGCGGTCGTCGTACATAGAGACCCGGATGCAATCACCGGTAATGGCGTATTCCCTATGGGCAACGGCGTTGATTATGCCCTCCACCCAGGCGAACTCCGGATATTCCGGCACCGTGATAAAGCGGGCCTCCTCGTTGAGCCTTGTGAACTCCCTCAACTGGCCGGAGATGAACTCCCGCGCCCTTTCCAACATTCTGGGAAGCGGCTCATCGAACGACACATCCTTGATGACGTTATATCGCGCCCCACCCAGCTTTTTGTCGCTGTCGAACCGAACGAAACGCAACCGGCAGTGCGGAAAAAACTGCCTCACATCTTTGGCGAACAGGAGCACCGCTGCATTGGTGAGCCTGGCGCGCCCGTTTTCCTCCCAGAGCAGGCTGCGGGATTGCAGCACCTGCTCCGTAGAAAGAGCGGATGCTCCAATGCAATCCTTGTAGCGTGTCAGCAGGGCGCCGTCCAAATCTGCCAGTTGCGCCCGGCTGTTCACCTCTTGCTCGAAACTGCGTTCCCCGCGGCTGTATTCAAAGGCGCGCAAAGCTTCGCCCCGTAGTTCGGTCGTGCGGTCGCCTCGCCGCACAAACACGCTTTCATTGCGGCTGCGGGTAATAATTCCCCGCCGTGCGGAAACATGCAGCAGAAGAACCTTGTCAGGGTCGCCCTTTTCATTCGTTACATCCAAGTATTCCTCACGCACCTCAGGGGCTGGGCGGCAGCAATCCCATGGTGCCGCCAGCAAATCGTGTATATGCTGCTCTCCCACGCTTGAGATTCCCTCCATGGCCCGCTTTTTGTCGCTCACCCCTATGGCTGCCACGCCGCCCCTTGTGTTTGCAAAGGCTATCAACAGCTCCGCTAGGTCGGCCGGCTTGATTCTCGCAGACTTGACATCGAAACATTCCCCCTCGGGCTCGTGGGTCAAATAATGGGCATCGGTTCGCTTCATTGCGGGGTTTTCTCCTCTGCCATCATACTTGAAGCCATCTCCACCTGTCAAGCACCAATCAAAATATCTTCATCGCAACCCCGCCTTGGGCGGGTGGGTTACCTCTCCCGTAGCGCCGCCGTGCTGATGGCACCGCGCATTTCCGATGCCGCCAACATTCCGCGCGGAAGCGTCACCCCGCATCTGCGCGGTGGTGTTTGCCCCGCGCGCCTTGCGGGCGCGCTCTATTCAA
>JAZLHB010000163.1:0-6347 GCA_045616565.1 Akkermansia sp.
ACGACTCCTTCCATCGTTGCTTTCACCAAGAGCGGTGAGCGCATCGTGGGTCAGGCGGCCAAGCGTCAGGCTGTCACCAACCCCCGCAACACGGTGTTCTCCGCCAAGCGTCTCATCGGCCGCAAGTACGCCGAGCTGACCGCCGAGGACAAGAAGGTGCCCTACACCATCGTGGAAGCCGCCAACGGCGATGCCCACATTCAGGTGGAAGTGGGCGGCGAGACGAAGGTGTACTCCCCGCAGGAAATCTCCGCCATGGTGCTGGCCAAGCTCAAGGCGGATGCCGAAGCCAAGCTCGGCGAAAGCATCACGGAGGCCGTGATTACGGTGCCCGCCTACTTCAATGATGCCCAGCGTAACGCCACCAAGGCCGCCGGTGAGATTGCGGGCCTGAAGGTGCGCCGCATCATCAACGAGCCCACGGCTGCGGCTCTGGCCTACGGGTTGGACAAGGGCAGCAATGAGCAGATTGCCGTGTACGACCTCGGCGGCGGTACGTTCGATATCTCCGTGCTGGAAATCGGTGACGGCGTGTTCGAGGTGAAGGCCTCCGACGGCGACACCCACCTGGGCGGCGACGACTGGGACAACGCCATCATCAACTGGATTTTGGACGAGTTCAAGGCCAAGGAGGGCATGGACATCTCCAAGCAGACGGATGCCCTGCAGCGCATCAAGGAGGAGGCGGAGAAGGCCAAGATTGCCCTCTCCTCCACCCAGAGCTACGATATCTCCCTGCCGTTCATCACCATGGACGCCACCGGCCCCAAGCACATCCAGATGACCATGACCCGCAGCAAGCTGGAACAGCTCACGGAGGCCCTGCTGGAGCGCACCTCCGGCCCCGTGCGCAACTGCATCTCCGCCGCCGGGCTCAACACCGCCGATGTGAACGAGCTCGTGCTCGTGGGCGGCATGACCCGCATGCCCGCCGTGCAGGAAATGGCCAAGCGCCTGGCCGGCAAGGAGCCCCACAAGGGCGTGAACCCGGACGAGGTGGTGGCCGTGGGCGCCGCTATTCAGGGCGGAGTGCTCATGGGTGATGTGACCGATGTGCTCCTGCTGGACGTGACGCCGCTCACGCTCTCCATTGAGACCATGGGCAGCATTGCCACCCCCATGATTGAGCGCAACACCACCATCCCCGTCAAGAAGAGCCAGGTGTTCTCCACCGCTTCCGACAACCAGCCGGCCGTGGACATCCGCATCTGCCAGGGCGAGCGCCGCATGTTCAACGACAACAAGCTGCTCGGCAACTTCAAGCTCGACGGCATCCAGCCCGCCCCCCGCGGCGTGCCCCAGATTGAAGTGACCTTCGATATCGATGCCAACGGCATCCTCAAGGTCACCGCCAAGGACAAGAACACCGGCAAGGAGCAGAACATCTCCATCCAGGGCTCTTCCGGCCTCTCCAAGGAGGAAATCGAGCGCGCCAAGAAGGACGCCGAGGCCCACGCCGAGGAGGACCGCAAGAAGGCCGAGGATATCGAGGCCGTCAACAAGGCGGATTCCCTCGCCCACAACGTGGAGCGCCAGCTCAACGAGCTCGGCGACAAGGCCCCCGCACAGGTCAAGCAGCCCATCGAGGACAAGGTGAAGGCCCTCAAGGCCGCCGCCGAGGCCAAGGACGTGGAGAAGTGCAAGACCCTCACCGCAGAGCTGGAGAAGCTGCTCGGCGAGCTCCAGAACGCCGCCCAGCAGGCTGCCGCCCAGCAGGGTGCTCCCGCCCCGGACGCCGGCCCCGCAAACGACGGCCCCCGCCAGGCCAAGGGCACCGTGGTGGATGCCGAAGTGGTGGACGACAACAAGTAAGGCTGAGCCTGCCCGGCAACAAGGAATCCCAACACCATTCCAACCATGAACAAGGAAGCTATCATTAAAGCCATTGATGAGCATATTCAGTCAAGTGGTCGGTCGTCGTATTCCGATTTCTATATCGGTATCACAAATGACATTGAAAGAAGGCTCTTTGGGGAGCATAGGGTCAACAAGGAAGGAATGTGGTGGATATATGCACAAGCCGATACTGCCGAAATAGCAAGGGAAACGGAAAAGCACTATCTTGACCTGAAAATGAGAGGAGGCACCGGTGGCGGCACCGGTGACAGTGACTCGAAGTTTGTCTATTGTTATGTTGTAACACCCGACACACTCGAATCAACTTCCAAAGATGCCTGAGAATATGCACTCCGCCTCTGAAATCACAGCCAGTTCAAAACCCCGCTTAATCAAAGAAGAGGAGGTCACGAAGGAAAGGTTCGTCTTGTTCCTGGATATCCTGGGCTTCAAGGATAGAGTGGCACGCCACTCCCATGACGAGGTGATGAGAGTCTTGCAGGAACTTCAGCAGGCTGTTAGCGATTCCAGAAAGAAACATGCAAAAGAAAACATAGACTACAGCATTTTCTCAGACAGCATCCTGCTCTTTACCCAAGATGCAACAGCTGACAGCTTGGTGGCTCTCTCTGCCGCTGCTTGCGATATCATGCAAACTGCTATCCTGAAGAAAGTGCCCATGAAAGGAGCATTGGCCATGGGAAAGATGAGTTGCGACACCCCCAAGCAGCTTTTCTTTGGCCAGCCCTTGATAGATGCCT
Organism: Akkermansia sp.; assembly: GCA_045616565.1. Lineage (GTDB taxonomy): Bacteria > Verrucomicrobiota > Verrucomicrobiia > Verrucomicrobiales > Akkermansiaceae > Akkermansia. The sequence continues at coordinate 2,598 of JAZLHB010000163.1, forward strand.
ACCTGCTGGAGGAAAGCACCAAGTATTACGGTATGCTGGTTCACCATTCTGCGGAAGAAGCTGTAAAGAAGCAAGGAGCCTTTTACCGGGATGTCCCCGCATACTTGAAATGCGGTAACGTAAACCATTACGAATTGAATTGGCATTCCCGGAACGAGGGGGCGCATGCGGCGGATATCTTGGAAGCCCTGGAAAAACTCAGACAAACCGTATCAGACGAACCCAGAAAATACATTGACAACACGAAAGCCATCATCAATACCAAGTAACTACTTCCCTAATTATTAACCCCAAACTAAGAAAGGAAACACAATACTATGATCAAACCATTGGGACAGCGCGTGCTCGTGGAGCGCGTGGAAGCTGAGAGCAAGACCGCCGGCGGGCTCTTCCTGCCGGATACCGCCAAGGAGAAGCCCCAGGAGGCCGTCGTCCGCGCCATCGGTACCGGCGGCCGCGACAAGGACGGCAAGGAGATTCCCTTCAACGTGGCCGTGAACGACAAGGTGCTCATCACCAAGTACGGCGGCACGGAGGTTGTGCTCAACGGCACCACCTACGTCATCCTCAACGAGAGCGATATCCTTGCTGTCATCGACTAACCATCATTCTGAACCCCTAACATACAAAGAAACATTATGGCTAAACAACTCTCATTCGAAGAATCCGCACGCCAGAGCCTGCTCGCCGGTGTCACCAAGATTGCCAAGGCGGTCAAGTGCACCCTCGGGCCCGCCGGCCGCAACGTGGTTATTGACAAGAAGTTCGGTTCCCCCAACATCACCAAGGACGGCGTCACCGTCGCCAAGGAGGTGGAGCTGGAGGACGCATACGAGAACATGGGCGCACAGCTCGTGCGTGAGGTCTCCAGCAAGACCAACGACATTGCCGGCGACGGCACCACCACCGCCACCGTGCTCGCGGAGAGCATCTACCGCGAGGGCCTGCGCAACGTGACCGCCGGCGCCAACCCCATCTCCCTGCAGCGCGGCATCAACAAGGCCGCCGCAGCCGTGGTGGAGGAGCTCAAGAAGATCTCCAAGACCGTGGACACCTCCAAGGAGATTGCCCAGGTGGCCACCGTTTCCGCCAACTGGGACTCCGAAATCGGCGACATCATTGCCGAGGCCATGGACAAGGTGGGCAAGGACGGCACCATCACCGTGGAAGAGGCCAAGGGTATTGATACCAGCCTGGACGTGGTGGAGGGCATGCAGTTCGACAAGGGCTACCTCTCCCCCTACTTCGTGACCAACGCGGACACCATGGAGGCTGTGCTGGAGAACCCCTACATCCTCATCTTCGAGAAGAAGATTTCCAACCTCAAGGATTTCCTGCCCATCCTGGAGAAGGTGGCCAAGAGCGGCAAGCCCTTCCTCATCATCGCTGAGGATATCGAGGGCGAGGCCCTGGCCGCCCTCGTGGTCAACCGCCTCCGCGGAACCCTCAACGTGGCAGCCGTCAAGGCCCCCGGCTTCGGAGACCGCCGCAAGGCCATGCTCCAGGATATCGCCATCCTCACCGGCGGCCAGTGCATCTCCGAGGACCTCGGCCTCAAGCTCGAAAACGTCGATGTTGACCAGCTCGGCCTCGCCAAGCGCGTCGTTGTCACCAAGGACACCACCGTCATCATCGAGGGCGCCGGCAAGTCCGCAGATATCTCCGCCCGCGTTTCCCAAATCCGCAAGCAGATTGAGGACTCCACCTCCGACTACGACAAGGAGAAGCTCCAGGAGCGCCTGGCCAAGCTCGCCGGCGGCGTGGCCGTCATCAAGGTGGGCGCCGCCACGGAGACCGAGATGAAGGAGAAGAAAGACCGCGTGGACGATGCCCTGCACGCCACCCGCGCTGCGGTGGAGGAAGGTATCGTGCCCGGCGGCGGCGTGGCCCTCATCCGCGCCCAGAAGGCCATCTGCGACCTCAAGCTCACCGGCGACGAGGCCACCGGCGCCTCCATCGTCTACCGCGCCGTGGAGGCTCCCCTCCGCCAGCTCGTGGAGAACGCCGGCCGTGAAGCCGCCCTCATCGTGGAGAAGGTCAAGGGCCTGGATTCCCCCAACATGGGCTACAACGTCGTCACCGACGACTACGAGGACCTGTTCACCAGCGGCGTGGTGGATCCCACCAAGGTCACCCGCTCCGCCCTGCAGAACGCCGCCTCCATCGCCGGCCTCATGCTCACCACAGAATGTCTCATCTCCGAACTCCCGGAGAAGAAGGGCTGCTCCTGCGGCCACGGCGCCGCCGATCCCTCCATGGGTGGAATGGGCGGCATGGGCATGATGTAACACCCTAACACCAACTACCCGCCCCAAGCCTACGGCGCGCCCCTCCAGTAGGGGCGCGCCAACTATTTTGTAAAACAAACAATGATGCGGCTGGTCAATTTGATTGACACCGTAGGAAAAATATTATAGCCTTTCCATGCAAGGGAAGCGGATATTGACCTTGACATATAACATGTCTCTGATATAATGGGCCTCGATGAAGGGAAAAAAACAACAGCAAAACCTGCAGAAACTCAGCATAGAGGAGCGCCATCAGGTAAAGGAGCAATTCTTCCGCCTGCTCGAGAAAACGGGTAATATTGCGGAAAGCGCGCGCGCCTTGGATATATGCCGGCGCACAGCCACTCGGTGGGTCGGGGCACGTAAGCTCAATGGCGGCCGGGTTCATCACGAGGGGCGGCACGGCCGGCGCAAGGGCGACGGGCGAGCCCTGACACGCAAGCAGGAGAAGAAGCTGCTCTCCATGATAGTGGACAAGACACCCATGCAGTACAAGTTTCCCTTCGCGCTGTGGAACGCCAGGGCAATCCGCGACCTTATCCGCGCGGAGTTCGGCGTGGATGTGTCTCGCCGGACCGTGTGCCGCTACATGCAGCGCAACGGCTTCACCCCGCAGAGACCCGAAAAGCGCGCGCGAGAGCAGAGGCCCGCGCAAGTCCGGAAGTGGATGGAGCGCACATACCCGCGCATCCGCAAGGCCGCCAAAAGCGTGGGCGCGGAGATATACTGGTGCGACGAGACGGGCGTGAGCACGCGTACGGGATTCCAGAGGGGCTATGCCCCCAAGGGGAAGACGCCGCTGCTCGCCGTAACCTCGGTCGTCTCCTGCCGCGTGAGCATGATATCCGCCGTGAGCAACCGCGGGGCATTGAGTTTCCGCGCCTATACCGGCCCGATGCGCATGCGTAGGTTCCTTCACTTCGCCAAGGCGGTGGCTCACGATAGCGCGGCGGGGAAGGTGGTGCTCATCGTGGACAACCTGCGCGTCCACCACGCAAAGCTGGTGAGGGCTTGGGCGGCAAGGCATCGCAAGGAGATAAAGGTCTTCTACCTGCCTGCGTACTCGCCTGAGCTAAACCCCGACGAACTTGTAAACAGCGACCTGAAAATCGGCATAGGACAGCGCGAACCCGCCGCCGACAAGAAGGAACTTGAACAGCAAATACGCGATCACATGAATGGGGTCAAGGCGAATCCGAAAAAGGTCTCTTCCTTCTTTCAAAAACAGAGCGTGAAGTATGCTGCCGATTGGAGACACCTTATGCGTCTAGGTCAATAATATGTATTTGAGCGAATTGCAACTGCAAAACTACCGGGGATTCCGGGACTTGTCCCTGACTTTCTGCAAGTTTTGCTTGGCAAACACATGTGTCCCAATGATTTTTGGGGACCTATGAATTCATGTGGTGGGGTGGATGGTACGCGAAGCGAATCTTGGAAGTTTTCGTAATGAGCAACGGGA
>JAZLHB010000164.1:0-6498 GCA_045616565.1 Akkermansia sp.
CCGGCAGCCCCACGTGGATTTACGATGAGGCCACCCAATCATACCTGTACGCCGGTGCCATGCAGTCCGGCGAGGGTGAGTACTTCTCCCAGGCCCGCTATGCGGGCCAGTGGACAGAGGCGGTGATGAAGTATTTCAACCAAAACGTGGAGATGCCGGGTACCGGCACCATCCACATCGGCGTGGCCAATGTCAAAGTAGATGGGCACTACGATGCCACAAACAACGTGGAATCACACCCCTATCAGGGCAAGGTGACAGATTCTAGCGGCAATCTGCTGCAGACCTATCTGGGCTTGCAGACAGGAAACCACACATGGAAAGACCTGAATGATGTTCAGAACAATGACAACTGGTACGCATACGGCAACCAGTACCTGAATACCGGAGCCAACCTCACATACGCCGACCTGTTTGAGACGCAGGACCTCGTTTTCAAGGGAGACGGGGGAAAGGCCTACGGTATCGAGCTGGACGGAGATGTGGACCTGGGGCTCGGCTACATGCGTTTCACGAATGAAGACAGGGCCGCCGGGCAGGCAATCTACAACCTTTCCAACAAGGATGGCATCAATGCCCGCCTGGACACCGCCGGCTTTATCGTGGATGCCGGGGTGGATGTGTACATGAGCCTGAACGGTACTCCCGACCATGCCCGCGAGTGGCGCAAGATTGGAGACGGCAACCTGCACATCACCGGTAGCGGCGACAACTCCGATATCCTGCTCAACCTGGGCGGCAGCGGCACCACGTACTTGGAGCGCAATGGCGGATACGCCGCCTACAACGTGCTGGCCAACAACGGCACTACCGTTGTCATTCAAAACACCGGCCAAATCAAGCGTGATTTCACCTTCGGGTACGGCGGCGCCACGCTGGATATGAACGGGAACAGTATGGAGTGGAACAATACTGCCGCAGCAGACGGCCGCTTCACCATCCATGCTCTCACAGACGAAGCCAAGATTACCAACGCGAAGGCAAACACCACCACCAAGCTGACATGGACCCAGCAGGAAACCGACCTGGAGTATCTGGGCTCATTCGTGGACGCAGAAAATGGCGGGGCTCTCCAGTTCGAGTATGCTGGCGGGTCCGGAAACAAGCTCACCCTGCACAGCATCTATACCAATCTACACAATACCAATGCCAACAATGGCGACAAGAGTGGCATCATCGTGACTAGCGGAACCCTTGCCCTGCAGGGAACCAATACACTGCACGCCCCCGGCTCGCTGGGGGCCCAGTTCTCCAATGCCAGACTCGTCAACAACGAAGATTGGCACTATGCAGACATGACCACCCCGGTGACCGTGAACGGCGGCACCTTTGAGCTGGGGAACCATGCCCGTCTCACCGGCACGGTAACAGTGAAGGACGGCGGCGTTTTCGTGATGCGGGAAGGTGTTACCCACCAGTACGAATATCTGGAGGGCGGCTACGAGGCCGTGAACACAGACCTGTACAGGCAATTCTTCGGCCTGCACGGCGATGTTGTGCTGCAAGGCACCAACTCAGCCATGAAGATCGAGTTCAACGATAAGGTGGATTCCAATTTGGTGTACGGCTACAATATTAGCGGTGATGGCAGCCTGACGGTGAATCCGGGTGTGCGCGGCAGTGTGGTTGTCCTTTCCGGTGACAACACCGGACATACGGGGGCCAAGGAGCTTCAGCGCGGCGGCATGTTGGTGACGGATTTGAAAGCCTTGGGCAATGTGGCGCAGGAATCCGGCAAGTGGCACTTGACAGATTCCGGCTATCTGGTGCTGGATACGCCCTTTGACACACTGAGCCATGGTGAGGTGCTGCAATATGTCCGTGCCGATTCAGACGGCATTCTGGCCCTGACGCAGGACACGACAGAGGCGTTCGACCTCTCCAAGCACCGCCAGCTGATTATCGGCGCCAACCAGGGCGAGGTTGTCCAGTATGGCAGCAAGGACAAGGCTCTTGCGGCCCAACAGGGGGAGGATGGTAAAATGTATTGGCGTTTTGGCGGCGGCGGCGGCGAGCTCGTTGTCAATTTCCAGCTCAACGACCAGGGGGATCAACCCACCAACTTGGTGCTGGGTGCAGATTACGCCAAGGGTGTGGTGTATCTGACCAATAAAAACGATTTCAGCGGCACCATCAGTTTCAAGGGTGGTGTAACCCTGCGCTATGATTCCGACGATGCCCTCGGCAGCGCCTCCTTCTCCATCAACTACACAAACCGTGTTATGGTTCCCGGCGGCCTGGATAAGGTGGAAACGGATTCTGCCGGCGCGCTTTTGGTCGATCAAATCTCAGACAAAGACTTGAACTTGACCAATCATACCGGTTTGGCTATCGGCAGCCAGGGCAACGTAAGCTACCAAGGGGACATAACTGTGGCGCAGGATGCCGAATACCACTTTGGCGGAGCCACCGGTGTTCTCACGGTGGAGAAAGGCTTGAGAGCCTTTGGGCGCAACAACCTGGATGTGGACGGGCAGACTTTCTCCGGCGGTGAGATTTTGCTGAACGCCGCAGCGGGTATCACCGGTGATGTGACGGTGCGCGGCCGCAACCAGGACAAGGCTTCCCAGATACTGCCTGAAACTGGCAACATCGTGCTGGGACTGGGTGCCGCCAATGCCATTGCCAATGCAGAATCTGTGAAACTCTGCGAGGGAGGCTTCCTTGACTTGCATGGAACTATCCAGATGGTGAAAGATCTTACCATTGAGGCCGGCGGCGGTGTAATTGACACGTCGGACTCAAGAAATAGTATTCTGCAGGTCAACATGTCAAAGGACTTGACCTGGTCCGGCTCCGTAGATGCAGGTGCCGTGTTTGTTTCCGGAGAACACACGTTGACACTGGCAGGCTCAGCCTACTACGACAAGATGTATCTGGCGAGCGGAACAACCGTCAAGCTTGGTTCAGACAATGCCTTGAGCGCGTTCGGTACCACTTACGTTCAAAAGGGTTCTGTGTTGGATGCAAATCAAAAGAACACCTGGGGCAATGTCCGGGTGGGAGGAACATTGAATGCAAACCAAGCCGGATTCTCCGGCGTGGTCACGCTGGACGGCGGCACGGTGAATCTGAAACAGGGCTCTCTCTCGGCAGATTCAACCTTGATTTCCAACGGCGGGCGCGTTTTAGGCAAGAATGCCCAAATCAACGGCATGGCCTCCTTCCTGTCCGGAACAACCACTTTCAGTTTGGATGATTCGTCCGCCGTTGGGGACAATGACTATGCTCGCATCGCCGGTACGGTGGATATTGCGAAAGATGCATACCTTGTACTGGAATACGGCGGTCAACCCTTCCAGCCCGATTTGTTCCACTGGAAATACTCCATTTCGTCTGCCGATTTCAATGTGGCGGAAACCTGGGTGGATGAAAAGGGCATAGAGCACAAGGAGGAAAAGGGCACTTTGCTCATCAAGGCCATGAGCCTCTATTTGGATGGAGTAAACCAGAACTTTGGCGGCACGGTGGAGGTTACGGACGACCATAAGGTCATTCTGTATGGAGAGAAGGGAACCAAGGCGTTCGACAGATTCCTGAACGCCGGTGAAACCCAGCTATATAGCCGTTTTGGCAATCATGCCAACTGGCTTCTCCACAGGCTGGACGGCACCGGCACGGTGACGGCCGACACGAACGCCTGGGTAAAAATTGACGGAGAGGGCGACTTTAACGGAACCTTCACCAAGGATGCCGGCACCTTGGAGCTGGCGCACACCGGCGCCCTTGCCCAGGCCCAGTTGAACCTGAAAAACGGTGCCATCCTGGCCGTAAGTGCGGAAACCGCCAAGGTGAAGTCCTTGGGCGGGAGCGGTACGTTGCTCTCCGGAGCCGCGGGTGACAGCGAGTCCACACGGAACACCACGCTGGAAATCACAACGGGCGGCACCACGTATTCCGGCAGTGTCGCAGGCGATGAGCAGCACGGCTTGAGCCTGCGGATGAACGGCTCGGGCACGCAAACGTTCTCCGGTGCGGACGTCAAGCTGCAGGACATAGATGTTCAAAGCGGCACGCTCGCGTTCACCAATGAGATTGCCCCCGTTGTGTATGGCGATATCAGTATTGCCCAAGGCGCAACGCTGAATTATGCAGGGAAGACCCTCTCCCTGGGGGTGGGGCAGACGCTGCGCATCGTCGATGGCACCGGCGAGCCCCCTGCAACATTCAGTGGCGACCTGAATTTCGCCGGCGGCAGGATGCTGTTTGACAGCAGCATCCTGTCTGCCGAGGCAGCAGCGCTGGACCTTACCGGCACGGCGGGATTGAGTGAGGGCACGAATGCCTTGATGGTGAACTTTTCCAACGACGGGCTCTTGGAGAATAAAACCTACCTGTTGAGCTCCGGCAACTGGGAAGCCTTGTCCGGCAAAGTCGCCTCAGACTTCCTCATCTACCACTCAGCCCAGTTTAATGCAGATAGCAGCGGCCTTTCAGTCTCGATTTCCGAGCGTCATGACATCCAAGTGTGGGATGGAACACCCGCTCAAAGCGAATGGAACGATGTGAGTTTCGGCCAGGATGAGAACAAGCTCGATTCATCCAAAACAGCCATCTTCAACGACACCGCCGAATCCCAAGACGTTTCCATAGCCTCCGATGCGGTGGTGAGGGAAATGGTGTTCGACAACAATGACAAGGATTATTCATTGAACGCTGTGGCGGGAGCCGGTGTGCAGGCGGACAGCCTGCGACAGGTGGGCGGCGCCAACACGGATATTTCCGGCAATATCCAAGTGCAAACAGCTTCCGTGCTGGCAGGTTCCCTCGGCCTGGGCTCCGGCGTTTCCGTCGGCACGGTGAGTGTGGATGAAGGCGCCACCGTGGTGCTGAAGGACACGGATGCCGTGACCGGTGCCGTTTCCGGAGCCGGAACCGTGCGCGTGGATTGGGGCGACGGCAAGGCAGGTTCCATGAATATAGGCAGTGTCAATACGGTGGAGGTGAAATCCGGTGTCTTGGATATGTCGGGGAAGACAGATGGGAGGATGGAGAAACTGCATGTGATGCAAGGAGGCGTCTTCCGCATTGATGCCCGCACCGATAATTATACGGCCATGGGTATTGTGGACAAGGGCGGCACGCTGGAAACGGTCATCAGTGACAAGGACCATTCCGCCGCCACCGTGACCCGACTGGAAGGGCAAGGCACCGTGGCGCTGATCAATGAATCCAGACTGGATTTGGGAGACAACAAGGTGGCGGGTACCAAGATGGATGTCTCCGGATTTGCCGGGACAATCCGTATGGGGTCCGGCACAGACGAAATGAGATTCAAGTCATCCGGTATTCTGGGAATGGACAGCGGCGTAACCATAGAGCTTAATGACAAGACCCAGTATTGGGTGGATGACAATAACGGCGTGGTGAACGCCAACCTCATCTTGCATGGCAACAGCGGCACAGCAGCGGATGCCTCATGGAACAACGAGGGATTTGGTGCGGTGCGCGCCGCCTCCACGTTCAACGGAGATGTGACCATAGACGGCAACGCCCTGGTCTCCGGAGCCAACAACATTACTTTCAATGCCACCATTAGAGGCAAGAACGAAGACGATACACTTACCTTCGGCTTCTACCGCAACGGCAGCGGCTCTTATTCCTACAACCTTTCATCCGGGGCAGATGCCACAGCATTGGCCAACATGGTGGTGCGCAAGAGCGACATCAACAAAACCACTGTAAACGTGAACAGCACGAAAGGCTTGGCGAAGAACCTGCAATTTGCCGGGGAAACGGGTGAAAATGGCATTGTGAATGTGAACGCATCCAACACTATCGACCGCTTGGATTCCGCAGCCGGTGACGGCGTGATAAACGTTGCGCAAGGTAGCAGTTTGGCTCTCAATCTGGGCGCATCTTTTGGCGGTACGTTTAATTTGGCCGGTGGAGCTGTCACGGTAACGCCCAATTCAGAAGAATCGACTCTGCTGGCAGGAGCCGGAGTGAAATTTTCCTCTGGGAACGGTGGCTCGGCAGCTATTTCCGGCAATGGTGCCACGCGTCTGGAAAATGCCGATATCCGGTTGCAGGTGGCGGGAAGCCAGCTGAAGATGAACGACCTGGTGCTCGGTACCATGAGCATGCTGGAAGCGGCTTCCACCGGAACCGTGGAAGCCAACAACCTGGTGATTGAAGGGCAGATGGACGTCAATGTGGAGGCAGGGGTTGCCATCACAATCAAGGCGGCCAGCGTGATGCGCCGCATGGGGGATCCCACCCAATCCATGGTGGTGGAGGATGAATCCTTCGCCTGCACCTTTGAGATAGGCAACGTGCAGGGAGTGGAACTGACGGGCGATTGCCTGACCCTCGACATTTCTTCCATGTACCCGGAGCTCAAGGTGCTCAGCGAGAAATACACCTGGCTGGGCATTTCCCTGGGCAACGGAGACCGCGTTTCCATGCTCGATTCGGACATGGTGGTGAACCTGAAGCTGGCGGACGAGCTCATCTGCCCGGCCTACTACCTGAGCAACGTGGGCAGCGGCGGCACAA
>JAZLHB010000165.1:0-25514 GCA_045616565.1 Akkermansia sp.
CTGGCGCGGCAGTCCGGGCTGAAGCCGTTCCAGCGCCTGGCCAAGGGCATGGCGCGCGATGCCGGGTACATCCTCAACTACTTCCGCTACAAGCTCACCTCCGGCAGGATAGAGGGAGTCAACTCCATGATTGCGCGCGTCCTGCACAAGACGCGCGGCGCGGGTTCCGTGGATTACCTGCGCCTAAAGCTGCGCGCGCTCACCTCGCCCGTCTTCCGCTTCCTCATGGGCAGGGAAACGCGCCTCGCCTGAACAACGCCCGCCCTGTGGGACAGGGGGCGGCTCATTGCCGCCTCCCCCTTTCCCGCACCCTTACCCCCTCCAGGCTAGGGTAGTATGGGGTGGGCTTGATACCCTGCAAAGCCTTTTTGCCGAATAGCTGCCCTTGTCCTCGGCATCCCCGCCCATTTTGCACCCGTCGCCGCTACAAATCTGCCGGAGCGGCTGTTATTCATCCGCGCCAATCTACCAGCCGCCCCACACGGCAACAATCACAGCACCCTGCGCCGCGCTGCCCCCACGGGGGCGGACATCTATAGCAGGCCCCATTTTTTCCGCCACGCCTCACGCCCGCAGCATCCTGTTCCGTACGACAACGCAAAAACCTTGCGCTCCCGCGACTGCTTTGCTACTATACCCGCATGAATGCCGAGGATTCCAATCCCCTCATCACCATCATCATCCCCGTATACAACACGGAGCCGTATTTGCGCAAGTGCCTGGACAGCGTGTGCGGGCAGACATACGGCAATTTGGAAATTATCTGCGTGAACGATGGATCCACGGATGGCTCGCAGTCCGTACTAGGAGATTATGCCGCACGTGATTCACGGGTGAAAGTGCTGGTTCAAAAAAACGCCGGACAGGCGGCGGCGCGCAACCGTGCGCTGGATATAGCGCAGGGAGAATATGTGCTGTTTGTTGATTCCGACGATTGGCTGGATTTGGACACCTGTGAACAATGCGTGGAATGCATGGATGCTGAAACAGACGCTGTATTCTTCAGCCTGTGTATAGAAGGTTTGCCGGACGGCCCGCAGAAGCATGCAATGGAAGCAGGATTTGCCGTACGGCACGTAGGGAAGCATGCCGTAAGCATAGATATAATGGGCGGCTGGTACGTTTATGTGGCAGGCAAGATGTACAGGCGTGCAGTCATAGAACGAGAAAATGTGCGCTTCCCCAAAGGGATGTTATATGAAGATGCTGCATTCTACTTCATGGTTATGAGCTGCTGCCGCACGATGTGCGGCATCAACAAATCCTTTTACCATTACTTGCAACGGGAGGAATCCACCATGGGGGAAACCCGCAGGAAAACCCCGCGCGCAATTGAGCATTTGGACATCACGCGCTACACATATGACTATTATGTGCGGCACGGCAAGGAGGAAACGTGGCGTGCCGCACTGGCAAACCTCTTCAACACAGCCTACGGCCAAACAGAGCTCCACCTGCCGGAGGACATGCTGGAGGGCATGCGTGCGCAGGCCTGGCAACTGGCATGCGACATGGGTATAACGGATTGCCGCCACTGCCATTCCGTGCAGACCCTGCGCGCCTGGCGGCAGGGGTGCCTTGCGCGCCTGTTCCACGGCATTTATGCCAACCGGGACAGCTACGGTCTTGGCCCGCTCAAGCTGTGGACGGTGGTGCACACGGCGCAGGGGAACGTGCACTATTGCTGCGGAAGGCGCGTGCGCCTGCGCAACGGTGCAGGATAACGGGAAAAGGGATTGATGCAGCGCCAACTATATGGTAGGATAGCGCAGCAACTGACATGAAAAGGGTACTCATAGTGGGAGCGGGGTTGTCCGGGTGCATAGTGGCCAGGGAGCTGGCGGAAGCCGGCGTGGCCAGCCTGGTGGTAGACAAGGCTCCTTTCATAGGCGGCATGTGCCATTCCCGCCGGGATGAGGAAACCGGGGTGGACATGCATGTGTTCGGCCCGCATATCTTCAACACCAGCAATGAACGCGTGTGGGCCTATGTGCAGAAGTTCGACACGTTCCACCCGTGGGTGAACCGAGTGAAGGCCAGCAACGAGCGCGGGCTGTTCTCCTTCCCTATCAACCTGCACACCATCAACCAGTTGTTCGGCAAGCGGATGACGCCGGAAGAGGCGCGCCTTTTCATTGACGAGCAGCGGGACAAGAGCATAACAGCCCCCCGGAATGCGGAAGAGAAACTGCTCTCCATGGTAGGGAGGGAAATATATGAGACGTTTTTCAAGGGATACACCATCAAACAATGGGGCGTTTCCCCAGAGGAACTGTCACCGGACATCCTAAAGCGCATCCCCGTGCGCTTCAACTATGAGGACAACTACTACTTCTCCCGCTATCAGGGTTTCCCCATGAGCGGCTACACGCAGTGGATTACGAACATAGCGAGCCACCCGCTCATCGAAGTGAAATGCGCCTATGCGTACGAGCCCGGCATGGAGAAGGATTTTCTGCACATGTTCTATTCCGGTCCGCTGGACGAGTTTTTCAACTACAGCCAGGGGGATTTGGGCTACCGCACCGTCACGTTCAACATCATCCGCGGGCAGTTTGAGCAGCAGGGCTGCGGCTGCATCAACTACAGCGATTTGAGCGTACCCTGCACGCGCTCCCACGAGCACAACTATTTCTCCCCGTGGGAAAAGCATGAAAAAAGCGTGCTGATGCAGGAATTCAGCGCGGAATGCACACGCGGGATGGACAAAATCTACCCCAAGCGCATGGCTGCGGATATGGAGGTGCTGGCCCGCTACATGCCGCTGGTGGAGCAGGCGGAAAACACCTCCTTCATAGGCCGCTTGGGCTGCTACCGCTACCTGGATATGCAGCAGTGCGTGCGCATGGCCCTGGACTACGCCGACACCTGGCTTTCCTGGCACCACGGTGAGCGCGCCGACCTACCCAAAATGCCGGAAGAATGCTGACACCACATCCCTAGTAATCATGCCTGCCATCTCCGTTATCATTCCCACCTACAACGCCGCCCCGTTTTTACGCGAGGCCCTGGACAGCCTGGTGGCCCAGACATTCACAGACTGGGAAGCCATTTGCGTGAACGACGGCTCCACAGACAACAGCCTGGAGATACTGCAGGAGTACGCGGCGCGGGACGGGCGCCTCCGCATCCTGGACGGCCCGAACGGCGGCTACGGCAAAGCCATGAACCGCGGCATGGATGCCGCTGCGGGAAAGTACATGGCTATCTTGGAGCCGGATGACATCTTGCCCCCGGATGCCTATAAAACACTGTTCAATCTGGCAGAAGAGCATGATGTAGATGTAGTGCGCGGCGGCCTTTGCCAGTTTTATGAAGAGAATGGGGAAAAGGTATTTTCCCACCCCGTGGATTTCTGTGTGAAAGACAGGGTTTTCTGCCCGCGTTGCCACGGCAACGTATTCTTTATGGCGCCGAATACGGTATGCGCGCTGTACCGCATGGATTCCTTGCGGGGCAGGTCTATCCGCTACCATGAATCTCCCGGTGCCTCGTTTCAAGACACAAGCTTCTTCTTCCGCTCCTTGTCGTTCGCACAATCTATGCTGGTTACCGGGGCGGTGGTCTATCTGTATCGCCAAGACAACCCGGCTTCTTCCATCAACACCGTGGACTCCAAGTGGCAGGTGCTTACCAAAGAGTACGATTTTTTGGAAAGCCGGCTCCGCGAGCAAGAAGCTATGTGGCCCGGACTGGAGCCGCTTTTCCACGCCAAATTCATTGAGAGCCACATGTGGTTCTACAACCGCTTGACTGAGACGCGCAGACGTGATTTCGCAGCATTGTTCCGGGAGCGAGTGCAGAAGATGCCATCCGTACCGTACGAAAAGCTGCCCAGGGCGCTTAGGCCGGCGGTGGAAGCGTTGATGAAGTCAGAGGATGCGTTCATGGAGAGAAAAGCAACCATACGTGTTTCTTTATCAGGCCAAAACGACAAGATTCGCTCTGGAGGAAAGGTTGTCTATGAACAGGTTTGCCCCGGAGTCCGGGTGCCGGCTGCCGTGGAAAAGGTATGCAAGGTCCTAGGTATCCCTGTGTGCAGTATGACCGGGGGCAAGGATTTGACCGTGTTCCGTATCTTAGGCATCCCTGTACTGAAGCGGCGGCGTTCCCTGTTGACGCAAACGGCCCCGGACGGAGTACCGATGGCTGTTGGTTATGTGCAGGAGTATCTTCTCCTTAGCATCCCTATATACAAAAGAAAATAAGTTGATAGGCGATTAGCCACCACGCCCACTCTGGCCCCCGAACATAAGGAACCCCAGGGCGGGGATGCGGCGGCACAGCCTGTAGATGCCGTAGCACGCGGTCACAATGGCAAGCGTGAGCGGGAAACAGAGCCAATAATTGATGTGCGGGCAATGGGATCTCCAGATGAAATCCCAGAAATAGATTTGCAGCAGGTAGATGGCCAGCGTGCTGCTGCCCAGAGATTGCAGGATGCGGCTTTGCAGCAGGAAGGGAAGGCGCTTGGCGGCAAAAAGCAGCAGGAAGCAACCGCTGATTCCGCCGAGCATGCGCACCAGGTAAACGGGCACGGTATGCGCCGTGTTTTCCAGTGAGGCCAAGGGGGTGCGGTACACATACCAGGTCTCCTGGAACACGCAAAAGACAGCGGCATAAAGCGCCGCCGCCGCCACACCGGACCACAGGTTGCCCAACAGCCGCCCCCGTGGCCGCACCCAGGCGCCGAGCAGGAAAAACGGATACAGGAAGGTGAACTGCCCGGCCAGGGGAAAACCCGGGCAGAGCAGAGCCAATCCCATGGGGATGGCAAACCAGGCCGCGCGCCACCACAGGGACTTGCGGAGCGACATCAGCCAGGTGAAAAAGCCGCATTCAAAGATGAACACCAGGAACCAGGCCGTATACAGGAATTCGAATTCCGGGGCCTCGGGAGTTTCCCCGCGCAAACACGCGAGAGACGTCCTGATTGCCAGGCATGCCACGGCCGTGAATGCGGCGGGAACCAGCAGGTGCCCGGCAATGTGGCCAATGAATTTCCCGCCGTGGCGGCGGATGCTTTGAAAGACGAAACAGCCGCTCACCAGGGCGAACAACGGCATGTGAAACATGTAGATGCCCATCCACAGCGGATCTCCCCAGAAATTGCCGCCGGCGGCGAACTGCAATGCATGCCCCAGCACCATGAGGATAATCAGCAGGCCCTTCACCACATCCCAATACGGGTCTCGCGCACACGCATTCACGGTTTGCTACAGTATACCTTTCCGCAGGGGTGTGCAAGCCTATATGCACGCAGCCGCGCTTGAAAAGCCCTTGACCGTGGCGGGGAGGGCGGCTACAATGCGGGCGTGATGCAGGAATTGGAAATCATGGCGCCGGCGGGATCGTTCGAATCATTGGCGGCGGCGCTGCGGGCGGGGGCGCACAGCGTGTACTTTGGCGTGGGCGCATACAACATGCGCGCGCGCTCCACCGTGAACTTCACGGAGGCGGATTTGCCCAAGGTGGTGCGGCTGTGCCATGCGTGCAAGGCCAAGGCCTACCTCACCTGCAACATTATTGTGTACGATGAGGAGCTGGCGGGCATGGAAAGCCTGCTGGAGCGCGCCAAGGCCGCCGGGGTGGATGCGGTGATAGCGGCGGATATGGCGGTTGTCACCCACGCGCACAAGCTGGGGCTGGAGGTGCATGTCTCCGTTCAGGCGAACGTGTGCAACGTGTCCGCCGTGCGTTTTTTCGCGCAGTATGCGGATGTGATGGTGCTGGCGCGCGAGCTCAAGCTCTCCCAGATTCGGCACATCATTGATACCATCCGGAAGGAAAGCATCTGCGGCCCGGGCGGCAGGCCCGTGCGCATCGAGGTCTTTGCCCACGGCGCGCTCTGCATCGGCATTTCCGGCAAGTGCGGCATGAGCCTGGCCGCCTACAACCACAGCGCCAACCGCGGCCAGTGCTTCCAGCTCTGCCGCCGCACGTACCGCGTCACGGACACCGAGACCGGGTTCGAGATGGATATCGACAACCAGTACATCATGTCGCCCAAGGACATCTGCACCATCCGCGTGGTGGACCAGCTGGTGGAGGCGGGGGTGTCCGTGTTCAAGCTGGAGGGCCGCGGGCGCTCGGAGGCATACGTGTCCACGGTCACGGCCGTGTACCGGGAAGCCGTGGAGGCCTGCGCCGCCGGCACGTGGAGCCCGGAGAAGGTGGCCGCGTGGGAGGAACGCCTGCTGCAGGTGTTCAACCGCAAATTCTGGCACAGCGGCTACTACCTGGGTGAAGAATGGGACACCTGGAGCGGCTGCTCCAACAGCCTGGCCCTGGAGCAGCGCCGCCACCTGGGACGCGTGCTGCGCTGGTACCCCAAGGCCAAGGTGGCGGAAATACGCCTGGAGGCGGAGCCCCTTTCCCCGGGGGACCGCATTGAAATCACCGGCTGCACCACCGGCATTGTGCGCGTGGACGTGCAGGAGGTGCGCTGCGATGATGCGCAGGGCATCACCCGCACCGTTCCCACCGCGCCCAAGGGGGCCGTGGCCATGGTGGCGGTGGACACCAAGCTGCGCCACGGGGACAAAGTGTACCTGGTCACGCGCCGCAAGCTGTCATGAACGGAGAAGGAACCATCAGGCAAATTTTCAGCGCGGCGGAAATCCGCTGCGGGGTGGAGCGCGTGGCGCGGGAGGTGCTGGCGCATTTCGGCACGCAGGATGAAGTGCTGGTGGCAGCCGTGCTCAACGGCGGGCTCTGGTTTGCGGCGGACCTGCTGCGCCTGCTGCCCGCCAACTACCGGCTGGATACCATCCGCGTGTCCTCCTACGGGGCCGGGCGGGAGAGCAGCGGCACGCTGAAGTGGCTCTCCCCCATGCCGCAGGTGGCGGGACGCCGCGTGCTGGTGGTGGACGACCTGGCCGATTCCGGCATGACATTGCGGAAAATCCGTCAAGCCGTGGTGGATTTGTCCGCCGCGGAAGTATTGTGCGCCGTGGTGGTGGACAAGGCAGAGCGCCGCAGCGGCGCGCTCACGCCGGATTTTGCGGCCCTGCACACGGGCTCCGGCTATCTGGTGGGCTACGGCATGGATGCGGCCGGCAAGTACCGCAACCTGCCCTTCATCGGCGTGCTGGAGGACTGATTCCGCAGGAAAAAACGCGTTTTTTTGCGGCTTTGGAAAAAAATCCCATCCTTTTGCTTGACTTTGTGGCACGCGGGTGGTATTTTGGTGTCCCGCTTTGGCGGCAACACCGCCCAAAGCCGCAATAACAACCTCAAATCAACTTCAACATTATGGTAGCAATTCGTCTTAACCGCCAGGGTTCCAAGGGTCGTCCCTTCTACAAGATTGTCGTGGTCGACAGCCGCGACCGCCGCGATGGCGCTTTCATCGAGCAGCTCGGCACCTACAACCCCATGGCTGAGGGAGTCAACTACGAGATCGATGTGGAGAAGGCCGACAAGTGGATTTCCAACGGCGCCCGTCCGTCCGTGACCGTGGCCTCCATCATCAAGAAGGCCCACGCCGCCAAGGCCTGAGCCTAGCCAAGAAACTTTTTTTCATTTGGTTGTTACAAGGCACACCTGCATACTGTGCAGGTGTGTTTTTGTGTCTTGAGAAGGCCCCCCGAATGTGGTAGAATAGCGGAAATGATGGAAATGCTGTACAACGCCACGCAGAATGTGGCTGCCGAGATACCCTGGCTGTTCCCGGTGTTCTTCGCCATGTTCGGCGCGTGTGTCGGGTCGTTTTTGAACGTGGTGGTCTACCGCCTGCCGCTGGGGTTGAGCGTGAACGAGCCCTCCCGCTCCTTCTGCCCCACCTGCAAGGAGCCGATTCCGTGGTACCTGAACATCCCCATCCTGAGCTGGCTGATGCTGCGCGGGCGGAGTGCGTGCTGCAACACGCCCATCTCCGTGCGCTACTGGCTGGTGGAGGTGGCCACGGCGGCTCTCTTCGGGCTGGTGGCGTGGTACTACGCGGTGGATGACATCATCACGCAGGCGCTGCTGTGCGTGTGGGTGGCGGCCATGCTGGCCACGCTGTGCACGGATTGGGAGCAGATGGTGGTGCTGCCCGCGCTCATGGTGGTGGCAGCCGTGGCGGGCGTGCTGGTGTCCCTGCTCTCCCCGTGGTTTGCAGGGGATGCGATTGTGCCGGAGCACGGGCTGCTGCTGAGCCTGTGCGGCGCGGCGCTGGGCTTTGCCTTCTTCCGCCTGGTGGGCTGGGCTGGCACGATTGCCTTTGGCAGGCACCGCAAAGAATTTGACAAGCCGCAGGCGTGGAAACTCCACCAAGCGGAGGGGGAAGAGGACATTGTCCTGGAGTTCGCCAATGGAGAAACCCTGCTGTGGAGCCGCGTGTTTGCGGAGCCCTCCAACACGCTGGTGCTGCACGGCGGCCTGGAGGACGGACGCGGCGGCACGGGCGACATTGCCTTTTCCGCAGATGCCGCCGTGCTGGCAGACGGCACGCGCATATCGCTGGAGGATGTGGAATGCCTTTCCGGCACCTGCGGCGGGTACCGCTCGCGGCAGGCGGCCATGGGCAGCGGGGATGCGTGGATTGCCATGGGCATCGGCGCGCTGCTGGGCTGGGAGGGCGTGCTGTTCTCCCTGGTGGCGGGCAGCTTCATCGGGCTGGCGCTGGCGGCGGTGTCGCGCGTGGGCTTCGGCAAGCCGATGCCCTTCGGCCCTGCGCTGATACTGGCGGCGGGTGTTTGGCTGTTCTACGGCGTGCAGATAGATGCCTGGCTCAGGGATTGGATGGGATTATGACGGGGCACGAGTACGATTACCTCATAGTGGGCGCGGGGCTGTTCGGCGCGGTGTTTGCGGAGCGCGCCGCCGCCGCCGGCAAGCGCGTGCTCGTCATAGACAAGCGCCCGCACATTGCCGGCAATGTGTACACGGAACCCGTGGCGGGCATCAACGTGCACCGCTACGGCCCGCATATCTTCCACACCCACATGGAGGAGGTCTGGCAATACGTGCAGCGCTTCGCCACCTTCAACGATTTCGTGTACCGCCCGCTGGCCAACTACCGCGGCGAGCTCTACTCCCTGCCCTTCAACATGCACACCTTCCGGCAGATGTGGGGCGTGACCACCGCAGAGGAGGCCGCCGCACGCATCCGCCAACAGCGCGGCGCAGCTCCGGAAAAACCACAGAACCTGGAGGAGCAGGCTATCAGCCTCGTCGGCACGGAAATCTACCAAAAGCTCATCAAGGGCTACACGGAAAAGCAGTGGGGGCGCCCCTGCACCCAGCTGCCGCCCTTCATCATCAAGCGCCTCCCCGTGCGCCTGGAGTACAACGACAACTATTTCAACGACCCCCACCAGGGGATTCCAGAAGGCGGCTACACCGCCATGGTGCAGCGCATGCTGCAGGGAATCGAGGTGCGCACCGGGGTGGACTACCTGCAGCACCGGGAAGAGCTGGACACCCTCGCCGCGCGCGTGGTGTACACCGGACCCATCGACGCTTTCTTCGGCTACAGCCTGGGCACGCTGGAATACCGCTCCCTGCGCTTTGAGACAGAGCTTCTCAACCAGCCGGATTTCCAGGGCCGCGCCGCCGTGAACTACACAGACTCCGAGACGCCGTGGACCCGCATCATCGAGCACAAGCACTTTGAATTCGGAACTCAGCCTCAAACCGTCGTCACCCGTGAATTCAGCAAGGAATGGCACCCCGGGGATGAACCATACTACCCTGTGAACGATTCCCGCAACGCCGAACTCTACGCCCAATACCAGGCCCTCGCCGCACGCGAGCCCAAGCACATCTTCGGCGGCAGGCTCGCGGAATACCGATACTACGACATGGATGACGTCATTCACCTGGCCCTGCAAGCCGCCGCGCGCGAATTGGGGTGAACCGGGGTCGCCCACGCTGGAAAAGTCTCACTGTGGAATCGTGAAAAGTCTCACTGTGGAATCCTGAAAAGTCTCACTGTGGAATCTAGAAAAGTCTCACTGCGAAATCCTGAAAAGTCTCACTGTGGAATCTGGAAAAGTCTCACTGCGGAATCCTGAAAAGTCTCACTGTCAAATTCAGAAAAATCTCACTATAGGCTTGACAAGCCATACCCTTTCGTGTAATCTGAGCCCCAGAGAGACAATGAAGAACAAACAATACAGACCCCGCCTTCAAGACGGCTTGATTAGCGAGCTTCTTTCCGCCGCCGGAGCGGTCTGCGTGGAGGGTCCTAAATGGTGCGGCAAAACGTGGTCTGCAGAGCATCATGCAGCCAGCGTGATTTCCCTTGGAAATCCGGAAGGCAATTTCAACAACCGCATGATGGCTCAAATGAACCCGTGCGCCGCTCTGGATGGGGAAACGCCCCACCTGGTGGACGAATGGCAGGAGGTTCCCGCCATTTGGGATGCCGTGCGCTACCGCGTGGACGAACTCGGGGAGCGCGGCCTCTTCCTGCTCACGGGTTCGGCCACCCCGGTGCACAAGGGCATCATGCACAGCGGGGCGGGCAGGATTGTCTCCCTGCGCATGCGCCCCATGTCGCTTTTCGAGAGCGGGGATTCCAGCGGCCAGGTGTCGCTCTATTCCCTGACGGAAGGCGAGCTGCCCGCGCAAGCAACGGGAGAAGTGTCATTAAAGCACCTGATAGAGCTGGTGACGCGCGGCGGGTGGCCCGGCAACCTGGGGCTCCCCCTGCGGCAAGCGCTCAAACTGCCCATGCGCTATCTGGACGCCGTGCTGAAAGACGACCTGTACCGCATGGACGGCGTGAGGCGCGACCTGGGCAAAATGAAGCTGCTGCTGCGCAGCCTGGCGCGCAATGAAAGCACCCTGGTCAGCAACGCCACCCTCAAGCGGGACATCAAGGCTCACGACGACGACGACCTGGGGGTGAACACCATTGCCGAGTACCTGGATATCCTGGCCCGCCTGTTCCTCACGGACAACCAACCGCCGTTCCCGCTGAAGCTGCGCTCCAAGGCGGCGGTGCAGCAGGCGGAGAAACGGCATCTGGCGGACCCCTCGCTGGCGTGCGCGCTGCTGCAGGCAACGCCGCAAAAACTGCAGCAGGACCTCAACACCTTCGGCTTCCTCTTCGAGGCCATGGTGGAACGCGATTTGCGCGTGTACGCAGAATCGCGAGAGGGGAACCTGTATCATTACCGGGACGACAAGGGCAAGGAGATAGACGCCATCGTGGAATGGAGCGACGGCCGCTGGATAGCCGTGGAAATCAAGCTGGGCGCACATGAGATAGAGGCTGCGGCGCAGAACCTGCTGAACATCCAGCGGGACATTCTGGCCCACAATCCGGAAAACGCCCCCTCAGCCCTGCTGGTGGTGTGCGGCATGAGCCATTCCGCCTACAAGAGGCCGGACGGGGTGATGGTGGTGCCGCCCACCGCCCTGCGGGATTAGCGCGCGCACGTTTTCTTGGCTTGATTAGGCGCGAAAAACAGGTAGAATAGACCGCAAATATGTCAAATTCGTTTGGATCCGTGTTCAAGGTGTGCACCTGGGGAGAATCCCACGGTGCCGGGATAGGCGTGGTGGTGGATGGCTGCCCCGCGCGCGTGGCGCTCACGGCGGAAACGGTGCAGCAGGAGCTGGACCGCCGCAGACCCGGCCAGAGCGAGCTCACCACCCAGCGCAAGGAACCGGACACCGTGGAAATCCTCAGCGGTGTGCAGGACGGATTGACCCTGGGCACCCCTATTTCCATGATGGTGCGCAATGTAGACCAGCGCCCCGCCGCGTACGATGAGATGGCGCACGCCTACCGCCCCTCCCATGCGGATTTCTGCTATGATGCCAAGTACGGCATCCGCGCGCTCAGCGGGGGAGGACGCGCCAGCGCCAGGGAGACGATAGGCCGCGTGGCCGCGGGTGCCGTGGCCAAGGCCGTGGCGCAGGCGCTCTGCCCCAAGCTGGATGTCCTGGCCTGGGTGGAAAGCGTGCAGGATATAGCGTGCCCCGTGCCCCCGCAGCAAGTGAAGCGCGCGGAGGTGGAATCCAACGAAGCGCGCACCGCAGACCGCCACGTGGGCGCGCAAATGGCCATGCTCATACGCCGCGCGCGCCAAGCCGGGGATTCCCTGGGCGGCGTGGTGGGCTGCACCGTGCGCAACTGCCCCGTGGGGCTGGGAGACCCCGTGTTCGACAAGCTGGAGGCCACCCTCGCCCACGCCATGATGAGCATCCCCGCCTGCAAGGGCTTTGAGGTGGGCAGCGGGTTCCGCGCCGCCACGATGACCGGCTCCGAACACAACGACCTCTACTACCACGACGGCAAGCGCGTGCGCACCCGCTCCAACAACAGCGGCGGCATCCAGGGCGGCATCTCCAACGGGGAAGACATCAACATGCGCCTGGCCTTCAAGCCCACCGCCACCATCCTTACCCCCCAAAACACGCTCAACGACGAGATGCAGAACGTTCTGCTGCGCGGCCGCGGGCGGCACGACCCCTGCGTTCTGCCGCGCGCGGTTCCCATTGTGGAAGCCATGGCGTGGATCGTGCTGTGTGACCACATTCTGCGGCAGCGCGGCTGCCGCCTGTAAGCGTTTTTTTCAGCCTCCTTGCAAAAAAAATCTTTTTTGTACAAAAAAAAGCTTGCAAGAGAGCGGGAAGAGGAGTAATATCCGCCCGCACCCCGTTCACGGGGAGAGCAAATCCGGCGTAGCTCAGCGGCAGAGCGGGTGACTGTTAATCACTAGGTCGTTGGTTCGATCCCAACCGCCGGAGCGCTAAAAAACCCCATGCGTTCAGCATGGGGTTTTTCGTATACTCACGGGAGCCACATGTAATGGAAGGGTGCTATTCCTTGCTCCAGGAGGTGATGAACGAGCCCACGGCGATTGCGGCACACACCACCGCAGCAACGGCAGCAAGGGGCAACAGCAGCACCGCCCACTCGCAATAGCCTACACAGCAGGAACATGCCAGCAAATCGCTCGCATAGGCCCCGGCGGCCAGCACGGCAAAAGCCACCGCGCGCCGCAGCCAGGCCACTGCCCCGCGCCGCTTCATCCGCCAGGGCGGCAGCATGAAGAGGCAGAAAAGCACCGCCACCACCGGCAGCACCTGCCGCATCCGCCAACAATAGTCAACCAAATCCCCCATCTCCGGCTCATCGGGGATGAACCACCAAAGACGCACACAAGCCCCCACCGCAAGAGACAGCAGCAAGGCCAGCACCCCGGCAAGGGAAACATGCCCGCGAACCCAGGCACAAAAAGGAGCGGTGAACATGGCAGCATGCTATCACGCCACGGGGGGGGCGAGTCCAGCTAAAAAACGGTGCGCTTGAAATTCGCGCGCGTGTGTGGTAGCATGGGGCAGCCCATGAGCGAGGAGAAGATACCGGTATACAAGCAACCGAACCCGAGCACCATTCAGCAGATGTTCGGGAACTACTACCTTGAATACGCATCGTACGTGATTCTGGAGCGCGCCGTTCCGCACATTGTGGACGGGCTCAAGCCCGTGCAGCGCCGCATCCTGCACTCCATGGACAGCATGGACGACGGCCGCTTCAACAAGGTGGCCAACGTGGTGGGAGACACCATGAAGTACCACCCGCACGGAGACGCCTCCATCGGCAGCGCACTGGTCTCCCTGGGGCAGAAGGGCTACCTCATCGACACGCAGGGCAACTGGGGCAACATCCTGACGGGAGATTCCGCCGCCGCCCCGCGATACATTGAAGCGCGCCTCTCCAAGTTCGCCAAGGAGGTGGTGTACAGCCCGAAGGTGACGGAATGGAAGCTCAGCTACGACGGCCGCAACAAGGAACCCGTGGCGCTTCCCGTAAAATTTCCGCTACTGCTGGCGCAGGGCGCGCTGGGCATTGCCGTGGGCATGAACTGCCTCATCCTGCCGCACAACTTCAACGAGCTCATCGATGCCGCCATCCACTACCTGCGCAACGAGAGCTTTGAGCTCTACCCGGATTTCCCCACGGGCGGCCTGCTGGATGTTTCCGCCTACAACGACGGCACGGGCAGCAGCCGCCTGCGCTGCCGCGCACGGCTTGACACCTCCACCAAGAAGCTCATCCGCATCACGGAAATCCCTTACGGCACCACCACGGAATCCATCATCCAGTCCATTGAGAACGCCATGGAGAAAGGCAAGCTCAAGGTGGCCAAGATAGAGGACAACACGGCTGCCGCGGCGGATATCCTCATCCACCTGCCCGCCGGGCAGGACGTGGAAAAAACCTGCAACGCGCTCTACGCCTTCACGGAGTGCCAAGTGAGCATCTCCCCCAAGGCGGTGGTCATTGTGGACCGCAAGCCCGTGTTCATGGGCGTGAGCGAAATCCTGAAGCACAACGTGGACCACACGAAGGAGACGCTGCGCCGCGAGCTGGAGGTGCAGCTCGCCGAGCTGCAGGAATCCTGGATGCAGGTGAGCTTGGAGAAAATCTTCATTGAGAACCGCATCTACAAAGAGCTCGAAAAGAGCGAAAGCTGGGAACAGTCTCTCGCCATGATCGACAAGAAGCTGCAGCCTTTCGTGAAAGACTTTATCCGCCCGGTCACGCAGGATGACATTGTGCGGCTCACGGAAATCAAGATCAAGAAGATAGCCAAGTACGAGATTCACGAGGCGGAAAAGCGCATTGCGGGGCTGGAGAAGGATATTGCGCAATGCCGCAAGAACCTGGACCAGCTCACACGCTACACCATCCGCTGGTTCGAGGGCCTGCGCAAGAAATACGGCGAGCAGTGGCCGCGCCGCACCGAGCTCTGCGAGTTCGAGAGCGTCACCCGAGCGGAGGCCTCTGTGGAGAACGAGACCCTCTACATAGACGAGGACGGCTTTGCCGGCTACGGCGTGCGCAAGGGAGAGCCCGTGGAAAAATGCTCAAAGATGAGCGACATCCTCACCATCGACAACCAGGGCGTGCTCATGGTGCGCCGCGTGCAGGAGAAGTTCTACGTGGGCAAGAAACTGCTGGATATCCGCGTGCTGCGCCCCGGGGAAGACTGGGTGTTCAACATGATCTACCGGGACGGCAAGGAGGGCGTCACCTACGCCAAGCGCTTCCATATCGGCGGGTTCACGCGCGACAAGGAGTACGACCTCACCCAGGGCACCAAAGGCAGCCGCGTGTTCTTCTTCAGCGTGCACAAGACGGAAGAGGACAGCGCGGGAATTGCCGTGAACGTGTACCTCAAGAACCAGTTCAAGCGGCTGCGCAAGCCCGTTACCTTCGACTTTGCGGAACTGCGCATCAAAGGCCGCGCCGTCATGGGCAACATTGTCACCAAGAACCCGGTGGAGCGCATTGCACGCATCATGCCCAGCGCCACGCCCGCACCGGCGGAAACACCCGCAGCAGAGCAGCCCGCCCCCACCCCAGACACCCCGCAAACACCCCCTGCCCCGCAGCACGCCCCGCAACCGCCGCCCGCAAGCGGCACCCCGGTGCAGCCTATGGAGGACACCCAAGGCACGTTCAATTTCGGCGAGTAGCGCCTATTTCAAAGCAAGGGCTTCCCCTCCCAGCCAGGTGGGGAATATCGGCGGAATTAGAGCAAAGACATCGTCCGGCGCTTCACCGTGTCGCGGAAATCGTCCACCATGCATTGCGTTATCGTGGGAGTCAATTTCAACCTGCGCTCCGTCTCCTGCACCTCAGCGAATGAAACGGCACTGGTGATTTTGCCGAAATCCAGGCGAGAAAGGACCTTCTTGGTGTATGGGCGCTTGGAATCGATAAACGCTATCGTGGTCAGGAACCTTTGCACCCTGTCGGAGTTGAGGTACAGCATGGCCGCATATGCGGCATCATACGTCTCAAAGCAAATATAATAGCCTGTATCATCCGTCATCACAGGCTTGCCGTTCTTGCTGCTCAAAAGCGAAAACAGGGGTGTTTTATAAAATCCGCTTACCCCCACCTTGTACTCGCTGAAGGTGTAGTCCCCCACGCCGAACATGGCAAACAGAGGCCCTTTCGCGTAGATGACACTCTTCCTATTCTCGAAGGATTCCTTGTTCTCCCATAGGTAGCTCCACAGCTTGGGCGCGTATTCCCGTATGTATTCTGTCGAATCGCCAGCTTTCCTCTGCGTGACAATGACGTACTTCGAAAAAGAAGATATCACGGGTGACTTGAACATGCTGCTCTTCACCAGCGGGTAGATAAGGGAGTCCTCCAAATCCAACTGGCGGCAGTTCCCGTTTTCATACCTGTCGCTCTCCTTGGTGAGCTCCATAATCTTGGCGCAATCATGTTTCACGCCCTGCCGCCATTCAAAGCAGGACAAGCCGTTGAAATCATCCTTCTCCTTCCCGAGCCTGCTATAAAACACGCCTTCCCGATAGCCGAAAGCGAAATGCGGCGCAGTTCTGCGCCCGAAGTCGTACACCTCGCATTTCACAGGAGGCGGAGATGAGGGATTCTGTTTGATATAGAGCAGACACGCCGCAGCATTGATGGAAAATATCCTTGCCGCATCAAACTCGTAGATTGCCACCTCATCACAGCCGATACGGGCGCGACGCATCTCCTCGAACACATTCCTGGCAACAGATGTCTTGCACAGCATGGCAATGGTTACCCCTTGGGATTGGTAACGGCTGAGCAACGCCTCTATCATGTACTCGCATATATCGAAATTGCTGCTGCCGGTCATGGCGTCATAGCCTTTCAAACCCTTGAAATTGCTTTTGTCGGGCAGGTTGTCGCTTCCAAGGGCTGAGAGCGTGCTGTTGTTGACCCAGGGCGGATTGCCGAGCACCAGCAGCTCGTCCTTTCCCACGGCGGGAAAATCATAGGTGAAGAAATTCGCGTTCACCACGCTGACCCGATCATCGTCTACCAACTTTCTGCACTCCTTGCAATACTCGTCGTTGACCTCCACTCCATAGATATGCCGCGCACCAAGAATCAGGCTGCTTTTGATAAAATGGCCCTTCCCGCACGTTGGTTCGATAATGACACCGGGCGAGAGCTTTTTCTCATCACGCAAAAACCTGCAGACCTCGTCGGCAAAAGACAAGGGAGTTTGGTAGTCGCCCTGTTCTTTCCTACCACTCATAATTGGTAATACCCTTGACCGCACCCTTGAGAGCAATGGCGTGCCCATACTGCAATCTCCATTGAAAAGCATTGCTGATGGTAAGATAGCCTTGCTTGGGCGGGTTGGCCAGTATTCGGTCCGCCAATTGCCCCAATGTCACCTCATCGCCAGGCAATCCCCTATCTACCAGCAAAGACAGCACGTCTTCCTTGTTGGCACCATCGGCAACCATCTCGCTCAGCCTCTTGGTGAGCGTGTAATCACCCGTTCTATCACTTTGGATAAACGTGCAATGAGAGAACCGCAAGCGACAAGTTCGAGCCTTGTCTAATTTCTCATATACGAAAACCAAGAGATTGTACCCCAAGCCGTACACCTTCTGATCCGCCGTGCGGAAAGGGCAACTCGATTGAGGCTGCCGAAGCGATGTACCCTTGATATCGGTGTTGACTCCCGGACCGGGCAAATCGATACCTTTTGCGCTGTTCCCGACTTCAACCTGGTAACGGGCCGCCAGATAATCCTCAAACAGGTGTTCAATGTATGTTCCCACCGCCTTACCATCCGTTACTCCGAAGAGCTGGGAATGATTCTTGTTCGACACTTCTTCACAGAAGGCCTTGGCTTCTACGCGTAGGCGCTCATGGGTCAATGATGGGTTCATGCCAGTGGAGGGGATTGTCGATTCAATGCAGGAAACGCGGTGCCCGCACTCGTCTAGTGTAACTTACTTCTGGCTTCAAGTCAAGCAACAATGAGCCTGCGCGCCGCATCATTCATGGTGGTGGCCGCAGTCGCAGTGGTGGTCATCGTCTGCTTCGCAGTCGGCGTCCTCTATTTCCGGGGGCAAGGGGGCATCGTCCTCTTCGCGGTGGGGAGGCTCCAGCTTGGCGGCAAGGGAAGGCGTGGCGGCCACCTGGGCGGCAAAGCGGCCCTGCGCGTTTTTGGTGCGAAGATCCGCACCGGCGGCAAGCAGACGGTCGATGATATCCTCATATCCGTAGTGGGCGGCGAGGTGCAATGGCGGCTGGCCGTAGGCATTGCGCGCGTTCACATCCGCCCCGGTGGAGAGCAGCAGCTCAATGAGCGCCATATCCGGCTCCACGCCGTGTGCCGCCATCGTCGGCGGCAGGTCCACCTCATC
Source organism: Akkermansia sp. (assembly GCA_045616565.1). Lineage (GTDB taxonomy): Bacteria > Verrucomicrobiota > Verrucomicrobiia > Verrucomicrobiales > Akkermansiaceae > Akkermansia. The sequence goes on from JAZLHB010000165.1 coordinate 18,127, forward strand.
CTGCAACAGCAGGGTGGCCGCCTTGCGCAGTTCGTCATCCGGGGCGCTGCCCATCAATTCGTCCAAGAAGGCGCGCACGTCGTCATCGTACTCGTCGGGGTCCAGGTCGCGGGCCATCTCACGCAGGTCCTCCCTGCTAACGGTGGGCTTTTCATCATCGTTCACAGGAACGCTGTTCCATTGGATATCGCTCATAATCGGGTGTAAAATTAGGGTTAAGGGTCAACAATCCCAGAGTTCGACCAACTCTTGGGGGAGTGCGGTGAGGAAGCGTGAGGGCGGGCAGTGCATGGAATCATAGCTGCGTCCGTTGAAGCGGGGATAGCTCATGTAGAGCTGGTCCTGGGCGCGGGTGACCGCCACGTAGAAGAGGCGTGTCTCCTCCTCGATGTCGTCCGCGTCACCGCTCTCCAGCACGCGGCTGTGGGGGAACATGCCGTCCGCCAGGAAAATGATGAACACCACTTTCCATTCCAGGCCCTTGGCTTGGTGGATGGTGCTGAGGGTCACGCAGTCGTCGTCATCGGCGGGGGCATCCTTGTCCACCTCGCTCAGCAGGGCAATCTGGGAGAGGAAGGCCTCCAAATCAGCCTCCTCGCCCACGGTGCGGGCGAGCTGGGCGATATCCTCCTCTCGCTCCTCGTAGTTCTCATAGGCGGAGTGGAGATAGGGGGAGAGGTACCCGTGCACGGCATGCACCAGCTCCGGCGGCAGCAGCTCATGGTCGTCCGGGTGCAGGGAATCCATGAGGGTGAGAAAGCCCTGCCAGTGCGGGCGGGTCTTGTTGGGAACGGCGGCCTTCTCCATGACCTTGGAATGGGGCTCCGCAATACGGGTGGAGCCGGGGTGGGCGGCGAGCCAATTTTCCGCGCAGGCGCTCCAGGCGGCCCAGAGCTTGCCGGCGGTCACCTCACCCACGCCGGGGAAGGTGGCGGCAATGCGGCGGAAGGCGATTTCATCCCGCGGGTTGGTGAGCAGGCGCAGGAAGGCCACCACATCCTTGATGTGGGCCTGCTCAAAGAAGCGCAGGCCGCTGGTGATGCGGAAGGGGATGTGGTTGCGGGAGAGCTCCATCTGCACATCCAGCGAGTGGAAGTGGGCGCGGTAGAGCACGGCGATGTCCTTGCCGGGAATGCCGCCGCCCGTGAGCTCGTCGATACGGCGCGCCACAAACTGTGCCTCCGTGCGGTTGTCCGGTGCCACAATCACGGCGGGGAGCATGCTTCCGGCGGGGCGTGCGGCCTGCAGCTCCTTGGGAATCTGGTTCTCGTTGAGGGCAATGGCCGCGTTGGAAACCTCCAGAATGGCGGGCACGCTGCGGTAGTTGGTGGTGATGCGGTAGACCTCCGCCTCCGGGAAGGTTTCCGTGAAGCGCAGGATGTGCCGCACGTCCGCGCCGCGCCAGGAGTAGATGCTCTGCGCATCGTCCCCCACGGCCATGAGCGAGCTTCCTTCCCCGCCGGAGAGCAGCGCCACAATCTGGTCCTGAATGGTGTTGGTGTCCTGGTACTCGTCCACCAGCACGTGCAGGAAGCGGCCCTGCAGGTCCTCCCGCACATCGTCGCACTCCTTGAGCAGGCGCAGCAGGTTGGTGAGCAGGTCGTCGAAATCCATGGCGTTGAGCGCCAGCTTGCGGCGGGCGTAGTCGTCGTAGATGGCGGCGAGGGTGTCCTCGAAACGCTCGTACCCGGTGTAGCGGGTGTGCAGCACGTGGCGCCAGTCGTCTGCGGTGTTGACCGCCAGACTGTGCAGGCCGAGCAGGATTTCCGCCTTGGGGAAGCGGTCGCTCTTCTTCATGTTGGCGGCATGCTGCTTGACCAGGTTTTTCATGAGTGCCTTCTGGTCGTCTGAATCAAAGATGGTGAAGCCCTGCAGGTAGCCGAGCCTTTCCGCGTGGCGGCGCAGGATGCGGAAGGCAATGGAGTGGAAGGTGCCGCCCCAGAGCATGCGGGCATCCGTGCCGGTGAGCTGCGCCACGCGCGTGAGCATCTCCCGCGCGGCCTTGTTGGTGAAGGTGAGCAGCAGGATGCGCCACGGAGCCACGCCCTGCTCCAGCAGGTAGGACACGCGGTAGGTGAGCGTGCGGGTCTTGCCGCTGCCGGCGCCGGCAATCACCAGGGCGCGGCGCGCGGCGGTGGTAACGGCGCGGTACTGCTCCTCATTGAGCTCCGCGGCGTAGTCGTGGGCGGGTCCCTGTGGCGGGAATTGCATTCCTACTCGAAATCCAGGTAGATTTCCGCACGGCGGTTCTCCCCGCGGGCGGTGTCGATCTGCTCCTCTGAATCACCCTGGGCGTAGGTGCGGCGGGGCTGGCTCATGCCCATGCCGCGCGTGGAAATCTGCGCGGCATCCACGCCGTAGGACACCAAGGCGTCACGCACGGCGGCGGCGCGCTTCTCTGAAAGCTGCTGGTTGTACTCCGCCGTGCCCACATCATCCGTGTGGCCGGAGATATCCAGCTGGCGGCGGCTCTGCTTGAGCAGCTGGGCCACAATCTCCAGCTGGCGCAGGGAGCGCGGCGTGAGAGTGGCATCATCGAACGCGAAGAAAAGCGCCAGGGAATCGCCGCCCTTGGGGTTCTTCACCAGCGGGAAATAGTGGCCGGCCTCCTGGGTGCCCTGGTCCTCATAGCTGCTGAGCAGGGAATCCATGGAAACGTGGGTGATGCGCCAGGCATTGTCCGCCTTGGCGAGCTCCACGCCGATGTTGCCGGGCTTGGCGGCACCGGCCTGCTGCGGGGTCACATACACCAGGTAGCCGGAGTGGGCATCGTTCTCAAAGGTGTTGCGGATGGGCTTCTTCTCGCGCAGGCGGTAGGCCCCGTCCTCGAACACCATGCACAGGCCGGCAATGGTGGCATCCGTTACCTCCTTGCCGTCAATCATGCCGCGGGCGGCAGCCATGTCGCCGCGCTGCACGGCCTCCACGAAAGCCTGCACCACCGCCTGGGAGGCGGGCGCGGTGTCGGCGGCGGGCTCAGGCTGCTGCTCCGGTTCCGGCTGGGGCGTATCCTTCACGGCGGGTTCGGGCTCCGTGGTGGTTGCAGGTTGCTCCACGGCTTGGGGCTGCTCGTCCTTCGGCAGCTGCTCGGCGGCTTGCCGGGCTGTCTGCACGGCCTCTTGCTCCTTGGCGTAGTTCTCCACTTGGCGGGCGGCCTCCTCTCTCTTGACGTAGTAGTACAGGACTCCGCAGACGATGGCGGCAATGATGAAGCTGATGATGAAAAGAATGGAATTGCGTTTCATGGCGGGTTACAGGAATTGGGTGGGATTAACGGGGGCCACGCCCTCCGGAAGGGATTCTGCGGGAGCTGCGGCGGGAGCCGCCTGGCCGGCCTCCCGCTTGCGGAGCATGCGCACCGCGCCGTAGGGGTCGGGGAAAGCCGGGGCCGGGTATTTTTTCATGAGCTCCTGCGGGTCGATGCGGTTCATGGTGCCCTTGGGGTCGTAGCCGGGCATGCCGGCCTCCACGCAGCGCGAGGGGATGGCCTCAAAGTGCAGGTGCGCCAGATAGAGGCCGTTTGCGGTGCCGATGGAGCCGATAGGTTCGCCGCGGCTCACGGTTTCACCCAGGCGGGCGGAGCGCTCCTTCAGGTGCGCGTAGAAAGTTTGCACGCAGGCACCGTCCGGCAGGCGGTGCAGCAGAATCACCACGTTCCCCCAGTCGTCTGCGGGTACACCGCTGTATACCACCAGCCCGCGCGCAGCGGCGTAGACGGGTTCTCCCTCATCCGTGTTGTTGCCGCCAATACCGTTGAGGTCCTGCCCGGTGTGGTTGCCGCCGCGCTTCGGGTTGGGGGAACCGAAGGGCTGGGCATCATAGGCGAACGCGCCGTTGGGCATGCAGATGGGGGACTGGAAGCCGTCCACTATGGGTGCCTTGGCCATCTGCTCCGCCGTGAGCAGGATATAGCCGGGATGCAGTTGCTCCGGCATGCCTTCCGGGGCCACATCCTTGCCGTAGATGGGCGTGCTGTCCACCTTCTGGCCATAATCCTTGCGTGCCAGCTTGCCTATCACCAGCAACACGGTAACACCAAGCGCACCTGCCAGCAGAAGCAGCAGGAACACCTTCCTCATAGGGCTGATATGGAATCGGCTCGCCATTGCGCCGCCATTATAGGGGCTTCCCCCGCCCCTTTCAAGCAAAATGGGTGTACGCGCGCATCCTCGCAAATTTCCCTGCCAAAGGCCCGCGTGACGCCCCGTTTGCGGCCCGTGATGCAAAAAAACGCATTTTTGTGCAAATTTAGGCTTGACAACGCAGGCCAATCTGGTATTCTGCCCGTGCTGCAACGCAGCGCGAGTATCCATGTCCCCATCGTCTAGGGGTTAGGACATATGATTCTCAGTCATAGAACTGCGGTTCGAATCCGCATGGGGATGCTCCAAGGGAAGCCCGCCTGAAAAGGCGGGCTTTTTCGTTGCCGTGGGCAATATCCCCCTTGCGCGCGCGTGAGGGATTTGCTATACTGCTCGCGTTATGTACATAGCAGTCATATTCGGCAGGGTTGTGGCGGCGCTTTTCGCCTTCTGCGGCGTGGTGAACATCATCACGGTTGTGGGGGCAATGACGCGCACCATGGGCTACTCGAACTTCATCCACGGTTTGGCGGAAGCGGCCTGGCCGCTGGCGGTGGGTATCACCATCTGGATTCTGGTGGAGGCTATCCTGCACTTGGAGAAGCTGGTGTTTCACGCAGACACCGCCGCCGTTCCGGTGACGCTGCCGCGCAAGAAGCAGAAGGCCCCCGCCAAGCAGGCGGCCGCCCCCACGTACTTCAACGCGCCGCCCGTCACCCAGCCTGTGGCGGCTCCCGCCGGGCACGCCCCCGCACCCGTGGCCGCACCCGCTCCTGCGGCGGAGACGGAGGCGCCCAAGCCCTCCGTGGAGCCCCTGCCCAAGGATGACGGCATGAAGTTCTTCAAGGTGGATTGATGGCCACCCTCCCCCAGGAAGCGCAGGATGCCCTGCGCCGCCTGCTGCGCGAATACGGCGCCGCAGATGCCGACTCTTGCGAGTTCCTGCCGGTGAGCGGCGGAGCCTCCGGCCGCAGCATTGCCCGCTGCGGCGGCGTGCTGGGCATCCACTGGACCGCCGCCCGCGCAGACAACAATTCCTTTCTGCCCGCCGCGCACGGACTGGCCGCCGCAGGCTTGCGCGTGCCCGCCGTTTTGGCGGAAGCGGATTTGGGCAACGGTTGCGGAGCCTGCCTGGTGCAGGATTTGGGCATGCTGGATTTGCTCTCTACAAAACACGCGCCGCGCGCCAAGCGCATCGATGCCTATGAAAAGACCATGCGCACGCTCGCCCCGCTCTACCGCCTGGAACCGGAGTGGGAACTGCAGCCGCCTTTCGACCACGCTCTCTACCGCTGGGAGCAGGGCTACTTTGCAGAGCACCTGCTGGCGCGCCACCTGGGCCTTGATGCCGCCGCGTTCATGGCGCAGGAGGCCCCGGACTCCATGGCACGCTGGCTCGCGGAGCTGCCGCGCGTGCCCGTGCACCGCGATTGCCAGAGCCAGAACATCATGCTGCACGGCGGCAACGCCTGGCTCATCGATTTTCAGGGAATGCGCCCCGGCCGCTGGGAGTACGACCTCGCCTCCCTGCTCTACGACCCCTACATGGAGCTGGCGGACGACGAGCGAGACGAACTGCTGCAGCTGTGGCTGGGCATCAGCGGGCAGGAGTGGCAGGCGGATGTCTTCCACGCCTGCGCCATGCAGCGTCTCATGCAGGCTCTCGGCGCATACGGCAATATCGGCTACAACCAGCATAACAGCTGGTACCTGGATATGATACCGCCCGGCATGAGCGCGCTGCGCCACGCCGCATTACACACCCCGGCGGGAACACCCGCCCATGCCTGCGCGCAATGCATCCTTTCCTTCATAGGGCACTGAGCGTTGCTGCCAAGCCCTGCTGCATCTGGCCGCTCTGCTTCGCCGCCGCCGTGCTGGCCTGGTGCCTGTGCGGCTCCGCACGCTGCGACCGCGCCTTCTACGGCACCGTCTGCGCCCTCACCGGCGCCTGTGGAGAGGGGCAGGAGGTGATCCTGCAGGAATCCGTGCAACCCGCCGCCGCTCCCACACCGGCCCGACCCGCCCCGGCGGTGGCGTACCTGAGCCTGGATGCCGCCACCTGTTTCCAGAACTTCGCCAGCATGACCCCCGGCCCACAGGAGCTCTCCGTGCTGCTGGACAAGCTGCACCGCTGCGGCTACACCGCGCTGGCGCTCTCCGCCCCGCTGGCTTGGAACGATGACAGCGGGGAGATGGCGCGCCAGCTTCTCTGCCACATGGTGGAACAATTCCCGCAGCACGCCGCGGGGCTGCGCGGTCGCACCGCCGCCCTGCCGGATGCCACGCCGCGCGAGCTCGCCCGCTGCGCCATCCCCGCCAAGAACATCCAGGGCGGCACCACCGCCCTGCCCTCCGCCAACAAACCCTTCCCCACCGCCATGGCGGATTCTCCGGATGCCCTGCCCTTCCACTGGGCGGCCGACTGGCTGGAGGACGAACCCGTCACCCACGCCGCCACGGCGCGCACCCTGCCCCTGCTGGCACGCTGGAACGGCACGGTGGTGCCCACCCTGCCCCTGCGGCTCGCCATGGAACGGCTCGGCCTTTCCGCAGAGGACGTGCAGGTGGAGATGGGGCAACGCCTGCACCTGGGCACGCTCAGCCTGCCCATCGACATGCAGGGTTGCACCGCCCTGCACGCCGATTCCGCCGTGAAAATCCCCTTGGGCGACCTCTTGAGTGAAAACACCCCCTTGGCAGAAAGCGCCTGCGTGGTGGTCTGCCAATCCGCCCCAGCCAACTCAGAAGAACAAATGGCCGCCCTCTCCGGCGCGGATGAGAACCGCGCCCGCGCGCTCGCCAACGTGGTGGCGGAGCTGCTTTCGCCCGCCAACACGGAATCCGCCGCGCAGGGCAGCGATTTCACCCTGCTGCGCCACCCCTTCCCGCGTGATTGCAACACCGCGGCCTGGAGCCTGGTTCTGCTGGGCGTGTACATCCTGGTCATGTCCACCCTGCGCCGCCGCTACCGCGCCTGCCTGCTGGCCCTGCTGCTGGCGGTTCTGCTCACGGCGGCATACCATGCCGCAGCCGGCGGCCTGTACTGGGAAATCACCCGCCTGCTGGCCGCCTGGGCTGTCCTCGCCGCCTTCTGCGCGGTTGTAGGGAAACGGGCATAGGATGACGTTCTCCTGCACGCAAAGCGAGTATCGGAGGTGAAGAGACATGCGAAGGGAAACAGCCCACCCACCCGCCCAAGGGCGGGTGGATGACATCTCCCGTCTGCACGTCTCGGCACCTTCTCCACTCCCCATTGCAAAGGCCGCTTCCGCGGGAGCCCCGCGGGGCCTGTGGATCTTTGCG
>JAZLHB010000166.1:0-1374 GCA_045616565.1 Akkermansia sp.
CGGCGTAGCTTTAGTCAACAATCATTTTGCATTTTTCTGAAAAAATGCAAAAAATGCCGATATTGAAGCAACCGAGACAAAGCAGTGCTGGGGAGACTGTCCGTCTCCCCTGACCCCTCTGACCAAGGGGAGAGCTTCTCGCTCTCCCCTTTGGAATCCTCTCTGCGGCACTGTGTCCGGCTATGGGGAGACGCTACGCGCTCTCCCCAAACCCCTCTAGGCGGCAGCGTGCCGCTGCACCTACCGGGCTACGCCGCGTGGTACGGCACGTATTGCTCCAAAGGAGGACGGCCTTGGGCTATCCATGACCTCACCTTTGCATTGAGGCGGCACAACAACCAGCGCGCACAGGCTATCATGGCGACCTTGTACGGCTTGCCTTTTTTGCGGAAGGCATCGTAGCGCTGTCTCACAACGCCCTCCTTCACCCTCAACATGGCCTGCACCACCATGAAGTAGGACTCGCGCACGGCGCTGCGCCCGTACCGGGTGAAGCGCTTGCCTATCCTGCCACCGCTGTCATGGTTGTACGGGGCCACGCCCACCAGGGATGCCACCTCTTGGCGGTTGAGCTTGCCCAGCTCCGGTAGGTATGCCAGCAGCACTTGCGCCGTGCGGGGGCCGACGCCTTCCTCTGTGAGCATGAGCTCATAGAGCCTGGCAAGCATTTCATGGCTGCGGATGAATGCATCAATCTCCGCCACCATTTCCTTCTCCTCCCTTTCCAAGTGCGCCGCAATGCCGGAAATGCGTTCGATGCTTTCCTTGTCGCGCATACTTGTGAGCGCAATCTTGAGGGCTGTGCGTTGCTTGGTGAGCTGGCGGCGCGCCCTAACCCTCTGGCGCAGGGCCACCTCGTACTCCTCCATGGGAGTGTCCGGCTGCACGGCGTTGGCCACGGCATACCGCGTTATCACCTCGCTGTCTATCTTGTCGGTCTTGGCTTCCTTGCCTATCGACTTTGCAAAGTGGCGCACTCTGCCGGGCACCAGCACTTTGCGTTTGACTCCGGCCGCGTCCAGCTGCTCTGAAAAGTAGAGACTCACGCACCCTGTAGACTCGTATGCAACAAGGGGCGTTTGTTTTCCCCTGCTGCACTCGCGGATGAAGGTGGCCACGCCTTTGTCTGTGTTGGGGTATGACCTGTGCCTACCGCCTTTCCAGACGTCGAGCGTCTTCTTTGAAAGGTCCACCCCAATGTAGTTGTATTGAGGCGCATGCGCCTCATCCGTCCAGGGCAAACGCATTAGGGTTGTGTCATGCGGAATAGCGTCATAATATCATATTTAATACATATTGTAAATTTGTATTTCTACAAAACAAACAATTTTGCTATATTGATATTTTCTGCTTGCTTTAATAAATGTGTTGCAT